>NZ_FQZG01000024.1 GCF_900141915.1 Tessaracoccus bendigoensis DSM 12906
AACCAACGGCGACACGCCTGCTCGCTGGCGCTCGCCGGGCGGCTCAACCAACGGCGGCACGCCTGCTCGCTGGCGCTCGCCGGGCGGCTCAACCAGCTCAACCAGCTCAACCAGCGGCATCACACCCCAATCGTCAGGGCAGCGGTGTAGCCCTCCGAGGCGGACCCGGACATCGACGCGAGCTGATGGATGCCCCCGTCGTTTCCGAACTCGCTGTCTGTCGCGAGGGTCAGCCGTGCGAGGTTGCCGACGCTCTGCCCGTAGCCGCCCGTCGCGTAGACGGCATCACTGGCCTCCTGCGTCAGGGCGAGCTGCGAGGTCTTCACAATGGGCCCAGCGGAGATGGCATTGGGGACGTCCGAGTAGACCTCGAAGTGCACGTGCGGCCACCGTCCGGGATAGCAGCCGGGATAGATGGAGGTGAAAGTGACGGTGCCGGTGTCGTCGGTCGCCTGAACGCCGCGCAGGTAGTTCACGTCTTCGAGACCGGCGGAGTAGAGCGAGTAGCCGCCGACCCGGTCGCAGTGCCACACATAGACCGCCGCGCCTACCAGGGCGCGCCCGGTGGACGCGTCACGCACGGTGAGCCGGATGGTGAGCGGAACTCCCTCGGCGGCAACGGTGGTGGAGCCGAAGCTTGACCGGATGTCGCTGCGGACGATGCCCGAGTCGTCTAGCACGTTCACCCCGTTCGACCCGTCGCCCGGGAAGGGCCCTTCGGTCTCATCCGGCACTTCGGTGATCGGGCTCGGCGTCGTGGCGGGGCCGGTGGTGGTGGTGGGCGACGCCGGTACACGAGGGTTCGGATGTCGTAGACGAGCCCGCGGTGATCCTCCTCGAGCTCTTGCCGTCCTCGTCAACCCACTTCGCATCGTTCGAGTTCTCGGTCATCCTCGTCTCCCTGGCTATGCGGTGGGGGCCTCGGTGCCGGTCATGATGCCCAGCCGGTCGCCGCTGATCGTGATTGCATCGAGCGCCGTGGTGAAGTCCTCGAGCTCCTCCGCGCTGAACGCGACCTCCTCGGCGCCGATGTTCTCCAGCAGGTGCGGAAGCCGGGTGGTGCTTGGGATCGGCACGATCCAAGGGTTCTGCGCCTGGATCCAGGCCAGTGAGAGCTGGGCCGGGGTGGCACCCTTCCGCACGCCCCACTCGTTCAGCAGCTGGATCAGCGGCATGTTCGCGGTGATGTTCTCGGGCGTGTGCCGGGGCAGCATTCCGCGGAAGTCCCCTTGGGTGAACACGGTGCTGGCGTTGATCGTCCCAGTGGTGAACCCGTACGCGAGCGGCGCCCAGCAGACGAAGCCGATCCCGAGTTCCTCGCAGATCGGGAAGAACTTCTCCTCGGATTCGCGCCACATCAGCGAGTACTCGTTCTGGATGGCCGTGAGCGGCTGGGTCGCGTGGGCCCGTCGGACGGTTTCGGGGCCGGGCTCCGAAAGGCCCCAGTGGAGCACCTTGCCGTCCGCGATGAGTTCACCGACCGCACCGGCGACGTCCTCGATCGGGACAGCCGGGTCGACACGGTGCTGGTAGAGCAGGTCGATGTGGTCGGTGCGCAGGCGTGTGAGCATGCCGTCGACGGCCCTCTTGATGTGGTCGGGCTGGCTGTTGAGGCCTTCTCCCTGCGCCCCCGTCTCCGGGTCGATGTTCCAGCCGAACTTCGTGGCGATCTTGACCTCGTCGCGGATCGACTCCAACGCCTCGCCGACGATGCGCTCCGACTCGAACGGCCCGTAGGCCTCGGCCGTGTCGAAGAGGGTGACGCCCTGGGCCGCGGCGCTGCGGATCAGGCGGACCATGTCGTCGCGGCTGGACACCGGGCCGTACAGGGTGCCTGTCATCGTCTGGCAGCCCAACCCGATGCCGGAGACCTCCAACGAGCCGAGGGTGCGACTGCCGGTCAGGGTGATCGCGTCGTTGACCCAGGAGTCGGACGAGGTGCCGGGCGCGGCGCCGCCGCCGTCGCTTGGCGTGGACGAGGCCGTGGGATCCGCCGCGGGGCTGCAGCCGGTGGCCGCGAGGACGGGAACGGCGGCGACTCCGGCGCTGGTGAACAGGAATCGGCGGCGGCTCGACCCCCCAGTTGCCGGGGTCCCGGCCGTTTCGTTGGTGGTGGCTGTTCGACGGTCCATCTTGACTCCTCTGGTTCGTCCACGTTGTGGCAGCTTCTGTTTCAGGAAACCAGGGACCCCGCCGACGAAGAAGGAACTGGCAGTAGGTGTCTGCCCTGCGACCAGGCAGGTCACGCGGTGTCAGCTCGCATCGAGTTGCCGCTCCCAGAAGCGCACCGCGTCGTCGACCCAGCCCTCTGCGACGGTGCCCGTCCCAAGTCCGAAGCCGTGGCCGATCCCGTCGAAGATGTGGAACTCGGTAGGCACCCCGGCCTGATCGAGGCGGTCGATCCGCTGCCGCATGACGGTGGGGCTCGCGATGCCGTCGTCCGAGCCCACGACCGCGAAGGTCGGCGGCTCATCCTCGGCGTAGTCGGAGTGGCCGGTGTAGGCCATGACGACCGTGCCCGGTCGCGGGCGCTCCGCGGCCCCGAAGGCGGCGGTCCCGTAGCTGCCGAGGTTGGCGGCCATTCGCGCCCCAGCGCTGCTGCCCCACAGGGAATACCCGATCGTGTCGACGTCGAGCGCGGCCTGGTTGTCGAAGACGAAGTCGATCGCGTGCGCGAGGTCCTCGGTGGCGGGCCTACCGCCGTCGCCGACGCGGTAGTTGAGCACGAAGGCGTTGTAGCCGTGTTCGTTGATCTTCTGGGCGTACGGGAAACCCTCGTGGACCGAGCCGACGTAGGAGAAACCGCCACCTGGGGAGACGATCGCCAACGGCGCCGCTGCCTCGCCCCGGAAGAAGAACAGGCCGACGTCCGCCTTCGCGGGATCGGCTGCCACGTCGGCGGCGTCGTAGATCGGATGGAACGTGACCCGACCAGCCAGGACGCCGTCCTGCAGCCGGGTGAGCGTCCGGGCCACCTCGGCCGGGTCGATGTTGCTGTGGCAGGGCAGGAGTCGACCGGTGTCCGCGACGGTCATATCCCCGGTGATCCGCTGCCGGCTCGGGAAGAGCAGCCCACCGAACCCGTCGAACTCGTCGGCGTCCATGATGGCGCTGAGGGGTGTCGTCTCGGATATCTCGACGGTTCGGACACGCGACGCCGCGGGGCTGCCCGTCCTCGGGGGCGTCGGCGCGGCGGTTCCGGCGGGGGACGCGGCGGTGTCGCCCGGGGCAAAGGCATCGGGGGATTCGGTCGAGCCTTGGCAGGCGGTCAGCGTCACGGTGAGGGCGGCTGAGACGATCAATGCCGCCAGGGTCGGGAACTTGAACATGTCGGGCCGTCTTTCCGGGAGTTTGGCAACTCGGCGCGGAACCAAGTCATGGTCGGGTGTTCTTCAGCCCAGCACTCTTGGCCCGCCTTTGGAAGGAACCCGCGATGGGTGTACTGGCAGTTCCTTCCGCCGGTTCTCCGGGTGTAGTGTTCGACCCGGTGATGGACCCCGCCGGGGCCGGTTGATCCGGCCCGAACCGCCTCTTTGGCTGATGGCTCCTGTCCACCGGATTCCGGGGGCGGTCGAGCGTGCCCGGCACACGAAAGGCGAGAACATGGCGTTGCAGTTCGGCTCATTGCAAGCACCGGAAGCCCCGGTTTCGTGAGCGCCGCCAGACCGGTTCCGCAGCCGGACCCGTCACGGCTGACCCCGTTCGCCGGTCACGCGGTGGTGGTCGGGGTGGAGCCGGGCCAACCGGATCTGGTCGCCGTCACCGCGGCGGAGCTGGCGGCGGGGCTCGGTGCGAAGGTCTATTTTGCCTACGCCGACCCGGGTCGGCTGCCTGAGCGGGAGCTGCCTGACGGCAGGGTGGAGCATGTCGACCTCAACCCGGACCTGTTCGACGACGACACCTGGCGGGCACGTGAGGCCTCGCTCGTTGCGGCGATCGAGGCAGCACTGGTCGGACGCGAGGTGGCGTGGGAGTTTCGCTACCTCGCCGGGCGGGCCGACCGGGCGTTGACCCACCTGGCCCGCGCCGTCGACGCGGCAGTGATCGTGGTCGGTGCGGGGCGGCGTGGCGGTGGGGTCAGGCTGCAGCAGTTGCTGCAGTGGCCGGTCGGGGTTCATCTCGCCAACCATCAGCACCGGCCGGTGCTTGTGGTTCCGCTGTCCGTGGTCGACTGGAAGACCTCTCTGGGATGAGTGAGGCCACGACCCGTGCCAGGCGACCCGCGTATCTCCGGCCCGCCCTGATCGGGCTGGTCATGCTCGGCGGGACGGTCGGCACGACGCTGCGGGCGGGCGTCGCGCAGGCGTTCCCGACGGCGTCGGGGGGCTGGCCGTGGGCCACGTTCGGCGTCAACATCCTCGGCGCGTTCCTGTTGGGGGCGCTGTCGGAGGGGCTGGCCGCGCTGGCGCCGCAGGATCCCCGACGGCGGGCGCTGCAGCTGGCACTCGGCACCGGGCTGCTCGGCGGGTTCACGACGTACAGCTCGTTCGCCGTCGAGACCTTGACGCTCATCACCCACGGCTCTGCCTACCTGGCGCTGGGATACGCGGCGCTCAGTGTCGCGACGGGGTTCGGTGCGGCCTTCGTCGGCATGTCGCTGGGGCGCCGCTTGGCATTACGTTGGCGGGGGGAGTCGAGGTGATCACCGTCTGGTTGGCTCTGGCCGGCGGGCTGGGCGCTGGGGCCCGGTTCGTGGTCGACGGTGCCCTGAGCGCCCGCAACCGGTGGAGCATTCCCCTGGCCACGCTGGCCATCAACGTGGTCGGTTCCTTCCTCCTCGGCCTGGTGACGGCGTGGGTCGCCGACGGCGCCCCACTGTCGGTGCGCCTGGTCGCCGGCGTCGGATTCCTGGGCGGGTTCACCACGTTCAGCACCGCCAGCGTCGAGCTGGTGCGCCTGGCCCGGGCGCAGCGACCGCTGGCAGCGGTGGGGCTGGCGGTTGCGATGCTGGTATTGGCGGTGCTGGCCGCCTTCCTGGGGGTCGCGCTCGGCTGAGGTCGCGCATTCTGCGTCTGGGAGTGTCCGATCTGTGCCGGCGGCGCCTCGTCCAGGGGTTCCTGTGCACAGATCTCTCCATGTTTGGAGGCGACCCTATATAGCGGCTGCCTCCACGTATACAGAGATTTGTGCACGCGGGCGCCTGGTTCGGGCCGGCTCACCGCCTGGAGTTCGGATCGGTGGAGACCGGCTGCCCGGCGACGGTGTGCTCAGCGCCGGGGGCCGTGGCGCTGGCGGCGAGGCTGCCGAGCAACCGGAGGCGTTCCTCCGTCGGGCTGCCCGGGTCGGCGGTGTAGCCGAACATGAACCACTCAGGGTCGGCGGGCAGGTCCATCGCCTCGTAGCTGAGTTCGAGGTCGCCGACGTCGGGGTGGTGGATGCGCTTGATTCCGGTGCGGTGGTGTCTGACGTTGTGGGCGGCCCAGCGGAGCTGGAACCCTTCGCTGCGGGTGATGAGCTCCCCGATCAGGTCGGTGAGTTGTCTGTCTCGCGGGTTCTGCCCGGCGTAGGTGCGCAGCGTCGCGACGATGTCGTCGGCGCCCTGGTCCCAGTCGGGGAAGAAGTTGCGGGCGGCCGGGCTCAGGAACATGAAGCGCGCCGTGTTGCCGCGACCGTCAGCGTCCGCCAGTAGGGGCGCATACAGGGCAAGGCCCAGCTGGTTGGCGGTGATGATGTTCATGCGTCGGTCGCGGATCCACACCGGTGCGCCGGTCACCGCATCGATGAACCGCTGGAGGCCGGGTCGCACCGCCTGGGGCCGACCGGGCTTGCGGCGTCGAGCCGGGGTCGGGTCTGTCGTTCGAGCCAGGTCGTGCAGGTGGTCGGTCTCGGCATCGTCGAGGCGCAGGGCTTTGGCCACCGACTCCAGGATCTGTGGGGAGACGCCGCTCAGGTCGCCGCGTTCCATCCTCGCGTAATAGTCGAGGCTGACGTCGGCGAGGATGGCCACCTCCTCGCGGCGGAGCCCGGGCACCCGGCGTCGGCCACCGCCGATGATGCCGACCTGCTGTGGGGTCAGCCTGTCGCGGCGGCTGCGGAGGAAGTCGCTGACCTCGTCTCTTTGCTCCATGTGGCCAACGTTAGGACGGTCGGCTCGCGCGTGGGGTATACCGCCAGTACACGGATAGCACGTCCCTTCCCGGCGACGGCCGCTCGGGTTGAACTTGTCGGGTGAGCATCTCCCCATCCATTTCCGCACCACCGGTCAGACGCGAGGCGCGCCCCGGCGTGATCCTCGCGATCGTGCTTGTCAGCTACTTCATGATCGTCCTCGACAACTCAATCATCTTTACAGGATTACCTCAGATCCAGGCCGGGCTGGGGCTGAGCCCTGGCGGGCTGGCGTGGGCGCAAAACGCCTACACCCTCGTCTTCGGAGGCCTGCTCCTGTTGGGCGCCCGGATGGGCGACCTGCTCGGCCGACGTCGGGTCTTCATCGTCGGATTGGCCGTCTTCGGGCTGGCCTCGCTGCTGGTCGGCACCGCCCAGAGCGGGGCCTGGATCATCGCCGCCCGCGCCCTCCAAGGCGTCGGGGCCGCGGTCGTCGCGCCCACCTCACTCGCCTTGCTCACGGCCGCCTTTCCCCCCGGCCCGGAGCGCACCCGGGCCACTGCCGCCTACGGGACCACCGCGGGCCTCGGCTCCAGTCTCGGCCTGGTGGTCGGAGGGGCACTGGCCTCGGCCGTCTCCTGGCGGGCCGGGTTCTTCATCAACGTGCCCATCGCAGTCGCCATGATGATCCTGGCCGCGAAATGGCTGCCGGATTCCGCCGTCGTCCGGGGCCGCTTCGACCTCACCGGCGCGATCGCCTCGACCCTCGGCATGGGGGCGTTCGTTTTCGGGATCATCAACGCCGGTGAGGGCGGCTGGACCGATCTTCTGACGGTGGCGCCGATAGTCGCCGGGCTGGTCCTCCTCGGCGGCTTCGTCGTCAACGAGTGGCGCGCCGGGCAGCCGATCATGCCCCTGCGCCTGTTCGCCAGCGCCCAGCGCTCCGGAGCCGCGGTCGTCCGGCTGCTGTTCGCCGGGACCATGATCGGGTTCTACTTCTTCACCACTCAGCTGTTCCAGGGGGTCTACGGGTGGACGCCTTGGCAGGCCGGGCTCGGTTTCCTGCCCATGACGGTCATGCAGTTCACCTCGTCGCTGTTCGTCTCCCGCCTCACCCGACGGTTCGGTGGGGCGCGGCTGCTGACAGTCGGCCTCGTCCTGGTCGCGGCTGGCATGGCGTGGATGACGCAGCTCACCGGGGACACCCCGTTCCTGACGGGGGCGGTCGGTCCGTTGATTCTGCTCGGCTTGGGGCAGGGCATCACCTTCGGGCCGCTCACCTCTGCCGGGGTCGCCGGTGCCCGGCCTGAGGATGCTGGTGCGGCCTCGGGGATGGTCAACACGGCCCACCAGGTCGGCTCGACCCTCGGTGTGGCGGTCCTGACGGCCGCGGCGGCGGGCGCCGCCACGCTCGAGGCCCGCGTCGTCGACGCCTACCTCGGCGGCACCCTGATGCTCGTGGCGGCCGTCGTCGTCTCCGTGGTATTCATCATCCCAGCGGAGCGTGCGAGGGGTGGGTCTGGACGATGGCTCCGATGGCGATGAGGGCCACAGCGGCTGGTTGAGGCGAGGTTGACGCGCGACGCGGAGGTCGAACGGGCGCATCAGCGAGGAGCGGCTGCACATCGCCTGTGACCCGCATGACGTGGTCGGCCGCGGGACGGCGGTGGTGAATATGCATCGGGGGGCTCTGGAGCCGCTGGCCAATGTTCGTCCCGGTGGCAGCGTCAACCAGATGATCGACTTGGGGGCATGCGGTCACCGTGAGCCGCGCAACGATAGGGTCTTTGTGCATGACTTCAGAGTTGATGGACGGACAGTTTCAGGTGCTCGCGGGGCCGGGCGACCACGGATTCACCTGCCACCGGATTCCGGCGCTGACTCTTGCCAACAATGGCGACCTGCTGGCGGCCTGGGATGGCCGACCGGGGTGTTGTGACGATTCGCCCAACCCGAACTCGATCATCCAGCGCCGCTCCACGGACGGGGGTCGGACGTGGGGGCCGGTCACCACCGTCGCGGCGGGGCACGTCGGGCCGGTGGGGGAGAAGTTCGGCTACTCGGATCCGTCGTATGTGACAGACCGGGTCACGGGGGTCATCAACGTGTTCTTCGTGAAATCGTTCGATGTGTCCTTCTGGGATTCGCGTCCCGGCGTCGACCCGTCCACGAGGGACGTCCTGCACGCGGCAGTTACCCGATCCGACGACGACGGGCACACCTGGACCGAGCCGCAGGTGATCACCGCGGCCATCACTGCACGGCCGGAGCTCTACCGGGCCCGGTTCGCCGCCTCGGGGGAAGGCATCCAGCTGCGCTACGGGGCGTATGCGGGTCGCCTGATCCAGCAGTACACCTTCGCACGCGTGTCGGGGGAGTTCGAGGCCGTGTCGGTGTTCTCCGACGATCACGGGGCTTCCTGGCAGGCCGGCTCCCCGGTCGGGGTGCGGATGGACGAGAACAAGGTGGTGGAACTTTCCGACGGGCGGGTCATGGTCAACTCGCGGGCATCGGATGAGACCCGTTGCCGGAAGGTGACGGTCTCCGACGACGGTGGTCGCACCTACGGTGAGGTGGTCGATGACACGGCCCTGGTCGACCCGCGCAACAACGCCTCGATCATCCGGGCGTTCCCCGACGCGCCCCAGGGCAGCGCCGAGGCCCGGATGCTGCTGTTCTCCAACGCGGCCAGCGCCACCGACCGCGTCAACGGCACCATCAGCGTCTCCTTCGACGACGGCCGTACCTGGCCGACGTCGAAGGTCGTCGTGCCTGGCAGCTTCTCCTATTCGACGTTGACGGCGCTGGCCGAGCCTGGCCGTTACGGGCTGCTCTATGAGGGTGCCGACACGCACATCTGTTTCATGACCGTCTCGCTGGGCTGGCTCGGCGTTCAGCCCTGAACGGGCATGCCTGAGCCCGGCCGACCGAACCACGCCTCCGACACCCGGCTCACCGTCGTGGCAAGCGTCGTTCGCCCAACGCTCGTGATCACCAGCCCGTAGATCATCCGCACGCCGGTCAACACGTCCGCGCCCTGCAGATCGGGGCGGACCTCGCCGTCGGCGACGGCGGCCTCGATGTGCGGTGCGAAAGCTTTGACGAGGCGCTCGTTGCCGCCGAAGTCGGGCAGTTCCCGGCGGGCCTCCACCGCCATCTCGACGAAGGCGGCCGAATCCGCCACCACCCCCACCAGCACCTTCCAGAGTGCCCAGAACGAGCCGGGGCCGACGTCGGCGCCTGCCTCCTCAAGCCGGACGAAGTTCTCCTCGAAGACCGCGAGCGCGAGGTCCAGGCGCTTGGGGAAGTGTCGGTAGAGGACGCCCTGGCCAACTCCGGCGCGTTGCGCGATGGCCTGGAGTGGCACGCTGTAGCCGCGTTCGGCGAACAGTTCCTTCGCCGCGGCGAGGAGCGCCTCCCGGTTTACGGCGGCGGCTGCGGGCCCCCTGTTGATCCTGCGGTGTTGAGCGGGCATGCTTGACAGCATAGAACCGGACACTGGTGTCCGGTCGTCGAGGAGGAATCGTGGCTGAGATGTTTGACCAGACGTTCGATGTCGTCGTTGTCGGATCGGGTGGGGCCGCGATGGCCACCGCCTTGGGCGCCGTCGATGAGCACCTTGATGTTGTGATGCTGGAGAGCACGGACAAGTGGGGTGGCAGCACCGCCATGTCCGGTGGCGGCTTGTGGCTGCCGAACAACCCGTTGATGCGGCGCGAGCGGGTGGCCGACTCGCGCGAGGCGGCGCTTGCCTACATGGAGGCGTCCATCGGAGACGTCGGACGGTCGACGTCTCGGGCGCGCAAGGAGGCGTTCGTCGACTCGGTGGAGGACTTCGTCACCACCGCGGAGCGCTACGGCGTGGAGTTCGTCCGGGCGGGCGAGTATCCCGACTACTACCCGGAACTGCCCGGCGGGCGGATCGGCCGCGCAGTGGAGGTCAAGCCGCTGGACTCGAAGAAGTTGGGGGAGTGGTACAAGACGCTGCGTCTCACCGCGCCGCTGCCGATCAAGACCGACGACGTGTGGCTGATCCAGCGGGCGTGGTCGACCTGGAGCGGTTTCAAGCGGGGCGCGGGTGTCGTGTTCCGGATGCTCGGGTTCGTCGGCACGGGGCGGCGCGGCGTCGGGATCGGTGCCGCGCTGGCCACGGCGATGTTCGTCGGCGCGGTCCAGGAGGGCGGCGCCAAGCTGTGGCTGAACTCACCGGCCGAGGAGCTGATCCTCGACGGCGACCGGGTCGTCGGTGTGCGGGTCACCCGCGACGGCCTCGTCCAGAACATCGGGGCCCGACGAGGCGTGATGCTCGCCGGTGGCGGCTTCGACCGCAACACCGAACTGCGTCAGCGCTACCACGGGATCGACGGCGCCACCTCGGGCAACCCAGGCAACGTCGGCGGCGCGATCTCGCTCGGGCAGCGGGCAGGGGCGGCATTGGAACTGATGGACGACGCCTGGTGGGGAGCCTCGGTGATCGGCGCCGACGGCGCGGACCCGGCATTCCTGGTCGGTGAGCGTTCGCTGCCCTACTCGATCATCGTCGATGCCTTGGGCGACCGGTTCGCCAACGAGGCCGAGTCGTACGTCGACCTCGGGCACCACATGCTGGAGCACGACCCCGACGGCGTCTACTGGCTGATCGGCGAGGCCCGCCACGCCCATCGGTACCTGCGCACCTATGCGCTGGACCCGCGCAACAACAAGGCGCTCGCGGACGAGGGGTCGATGGCGAAGGCGGCCACGCTGGAGGCTTTGGCGCGCAAGATCGGGATGGATCCTGCCAGGCTGCAGGACACCGTCGAGCGGTTCAATGGGTTCGCCAGGGCCGGGGTCGATGACGACTTCGGGCGTGGGAAGTCGGCCTATGACCGCTACTACGGCGACCCGTCGGTGGTGCCGAACCCGAACCTCGGCCCGCTGGAGAAGGGCCCGTTCAACGCGTACCGGATCGTGATCGGGGACCTCGGGACGAAGGGCGGGGTCCTGACCGATGAGCATGCCCGGGCCCTGCGCGAGGACGGTTCGGTCATCGAGGGGTTGTATGCGGCTGGCAACAACTCGGCCTCGGTGATGGGGCGCACGTATCCGGGCCCAGGCTCGACGATCGGGCCAGCGGCGGTGTTCGGGCTCAGGGGCGCGCGCCACATGGGAGGGCTGTCGGCCGAGCCCGTCGGTGCGGGCGCGGCCAGCGTCAGCGCCTGAGGGGCGATCGCGGCTCCGGCGTGCACAGATCTCTCGATTTGCCCGGATGAGGCCGGTTTGAGGGGCCGCCTCGACGTATGCAGAGATTTGTGCACGCCACCCCCGCGGGTCGAGTGCTTCGTGCGTCTCGCGGCTCTCGGCGTTCGGGCTCTACGCGGGTTCAACGACCAGGCGCAGCCGGTTGCCGGTGGCGCGCGCGATCCGGTTGAGCGTGGCCACGGTGGGCGTCTTACCTCCACGCTCCAAGTCGCTGATGAAGGGCTGCCGGGCACCCATTCGACGCGCCAGTTCGGCCTGGCTGATCCCGGCCTCGGTGCGCATCTTGTAGACCAGCTCGGCCAGCGCGATCTGGGTATCGGCGTCCGCGTCGGCGTCCGCGTACTCCTGGCGCTGCGCGTCGGTGTAGGAGGCGCTGACCTCGGCGCGGAGGTCGTCGAGGTCGACGTATCCGGTCGGGATGGTGGTGGTGCTCATGACTCGATCTCCTTCTCGTAGTCGGCCTTCGCCTGCCTGGCTCGGGTCACTTCCTGTCGCTCGTTGTTCTTGGTCTTGCGGAAGGTCGTCAGCGTGATGATCCTCTGCTGCGGCTGGAACGTGTAGGTGATCCGCTGGGCGATGGTGGCCTGCTGGATCGAGAACCGCAGCTCGAACAGGCCATCGCCCAGGGACTTGCTGTGCGGCATCCGCAGCTGGTTGCCCAAAGCCCGGAGCATGTCGAGCATCTTGTCGACCAGCCGACGATCCGCCGGCTTCAATCCTCGATACCAGTCCGCGACCTCGGGCGAGACGATGACGGTCCAGGCATCTCCCACGACCTATCCTCCACGACCCGAACTATACACAAGCGTAGATATTCACACAAGTATATATGGGACGTGGTGAGCGGACGAGAAGCTGCTGGCCTGGTCGGCGCTGTACTCGATCGCTCCGACCCATGTGCCTGTGATCCACGAGCAGGCGCCCCAGCTCGGCCGCGTGCTCGACCTCGGTCGATGGGTCCGGACGTGGCTTCGCCGGACGGTGAGGGCACCGTCCGGCGAAGTGGCGTGGGGGTCAGTCTTCGGTGTCGTCGGTCTCGCGTTCGACGACCAGGGTGACCTTTGAGACGACGGCGGCGATGGCTCCGATGGCGATGAGGGCCGGCGCCATCGCGGCGGTCAGGACGGTGATGACAACACCGGCCTGCAGCGGGATTTCAATGAGGGTGGTGCCGTCGTCGCGGTTGAGGATGATGCGGCGCACGTTGCCTTCGTGAATGAGTTCACGGACCTTGGACAACAGGTTCTCCCCGTCGACTTCGTAGCGTTCGGTGGTGGTGTGCTTCTCGGTCATTTCTGGAACTTCCTATTCGTGTGATGTTGGTGGCGATTTGCCTTTGTCTGCGACTTGCTGACGGTGTCAATTCTTCTCCGGGTTTGGGGTTGGGCCATCGCCTGTCGGGTCCGTTTGCGGATACCGCGGACGTGGTACGAGCGAGCTGTTCCACTACGTCGTCCGCGGTGGTGGAAATGGTGCCCCGAGGTGATGTGCTGACTGGGAGAAGCGGGAAGGATTGTGGCATCGGGTTGGTGATCCGCACCGGCCGATCAGAGTGAACAGGAAATGCAGAAATGAACGAATACGCTGACGATTTCAATGCCACGGGTACGCGCCGGATCCTGGCTGCGGCCTTCCCTACTCCAGACGGTGGTGCTCGGGCTGCGGTCGGGCTGGTCGGCGCTCTCCCGGGTCGTGTTGGCAATACGGCGGTTCTTCACGTCGAGCCCAATGGCGACCCGAAGTTCGTCGAGACCAAGGATTGGGGCGGTGGCCGTGGAGCGCTGGTGGGTGGGCTGGTCGGGATCATCGGTGGCCCGTTGGGGATGCTCGCGGGCAGCGGGATCGGGGCCGTAGCCGCGAAGTTGCACGACAACGGCTTCCGGGATGCCCAGTTGCGCAGGCTGGCTGGTTCGTTGGAGCCGAACGGTTCGGCGGTCGTGCTGGAACTCGACGGCGGCGTCGTGGGTGAGGCGCAGGGGATCGTCGAGTCTCTTGGTGCCTGGAGGGTTGTGGTGGAGCCGGCGGGCGGGGACGTTTCGGACCTGTTCCGGGAGCTTCGGGTCTACGAGTCTGAGGCTGAGTCGGTGAGGTCGTAGCCGCCGACGGCAAAGGTAAGGAGCCGAAATGCCGCCTCAATTGACCTGCCGCCGCCCCGTCGAGGGGTCGGAATGGAAGACTGGCCGGGTGACCTCAGCCGAGCGTGCCATACGACGGGTTGGGCGGCGGCTTCCTGCCCTGACACCGTCGCGGGACCACCTGCTGGAATGGACGGTCGTCGCGGTGATCGCGGTGGCCTCGATCACCGGCATCGTGACTCAGATCGTTGCGGAAACGCCACTGCTGGGCTGGGTCCCCCTGGCGGTGACGCTCGGCGGGTTCACGCTCAGCTCCTGGATGCGGTGGCCAGGGATCGTGCTGGCCGCGTGTGGGCCGCTCGTTGGCGGTGTGCTTGGGCCTGAACCGGTGCTCGTGTGGACCCTGACGGTGTTCGCCGCGTTCCTGTGGTGTCTGCGTGGGGCGTCGGGTTTGGTGGTCGCCCCGTTGGTCGGGGTGGCGAACTATCTGGCGTTCCTGATCGATGGGCAGCAAGACTGGACCGATCAGTTGGCGCTGATCGCCCTGTCTGTCACCGTCGCCGCGGCCGCGGCCGGAAGCGCCATCGCTGCCCGGCGCCAGTTTCTCGCCGAGGCCCGGCAGCGCCTCGTCGAGGCGAGGTTGACGCGCGACGCGGAGATCGAACGCCGCATCAGCGAGGAGCGGCTGCGTATCGCCCGCGACCTGCACGACATGGTCGGCCACGAGACGGCGGTGGTGAACATGCACCTGGGCGCGGCGGAGGTCCACCTGCCAGAGGGGGCCGACCGGTCCCGCGCCGATCTGGAGGCAGCGCGTCGCGGTGTCCAGGCGGTGATCCGTGAGACGCACCAGATCCTCGACATCCTGCGGCTGACCCCCGGCGATGACGCGACGGCCCCGAACGCGGACTTCGACCACCTGGCCGGGCTCATCGGCTCGTATCGGGAGCTCGGGGTGGGCGTCGATGCGCACCTGGATCCGGCTCCGGTCGGGCTGGCGCCCGAGGTGAGTGCCGCGACCTACCGGGTGGTACAGGAGGGCCTCACCAACGCGCAGAAGCATGGGACCGGGCCGGTCAGCATCACCGTCCGAGGGAGCGAAGACGAGATTCGGATCACCGTGTCGAACTCGGTGCGGGCACTCCGTGAGCCGAGCGAGGGTGGCTATGGTCTGATTGGGATGCGCGAACGCGTGGCTTCCGTCGGCGGCACGTTGGAGGTCGGCCTGGTCGGGCGCATGTTCACAGTGCGGGCGACAATGAGAACGAACGGACGAAGAACATGACGATCAAGGTTGCGATAGTCGACGACCAGGACATGATCCGGGTTGGGTTGCGCACGATCCTGGAGGCCCAACCCGGGTTGGAGGTGGTCGCCGAGGCCGGGGACGGGTTGTCTGCCGTCAGGCTGATCGACACTGGCGAGATCGATGTGATCTTGATGGACATCCGGATGCCGGGCATCGACGGCGTCGAGGCGATCCGTCGGATCCGCGCGGCTCATGGCTCGGAGGCTCCCAGGATCATCATCCTGACGACGTTCGACCAGGACGAGTACGTGCTGTCCGGGCTGCGGGCCGGCGCCAACGGGTTCCTGAGCAAGGGTGTGTCCCCAACGGATCTCGCCGACGCGATCCGTGACGTCGTCGCCGGGGGAGGGGCTTTGTCGGCGGCGGCCACTGCGACCCTGATCGGGAGCTTCACCGATCAACTGATCGTTCCCACCGACCCGAAGATGGTGGATCTCTTCGGGCAGCTCACTGCCCGGGAACGCGAGATCGTCGAGGCCATCGTCGCCGGTGGTGGGTACAACGAGATCGCCAAGGAGTTGTTCCTTTCGCCGCACACCGTCAAGACCCACGCGAACCGGGCGATGACCAAGGTCGGGGCCCATGATCGGGCACAGTTGGTGAGCTACGCCTACCGGGCCGGTTTCGGCACGCGGTAGTTGACGAGGTTGTGTACCCACGGTTGACAGCTTCGACGGCCTGGAAGACCTCGACCAGCTCCTCTATCAGGGACCGGTCCGGGCTGCGGATACGGCTCAGCGAATCGCCTCCCGCCTGAGCACGCCGCACATAGTCGAGACATGGATCTCCGCGTCCCACGAAAGCAATCACGCCCGCATTGGTCAGCCGACCTCCTGGGGACACCACATTGAGCCACCTCAACAAGCCACGGTCGGTATCTGCAGCCAACTCCGCCGAATGCTCCTCCTTGAGGTCCACATACTGCCTCTCCACAGCGTGATCGGTGGACCTTCCGTCGGACAGAGCCGCAAGGTGTCCTGCACTTCAGTTTGGATCGGATCGGCGCCGAAAAGTATGGGCATTACCTCCACCTCTCCGCGATCATAATCTCCGATGTCTCAAACTTATTTTCAGATGGGACCGCGTTCACGTCCTCATAGGAATAGGAGTCCGAGTCCGCCTTGAGGACGCTCAGTTGGTGGCACAGGGGTGAGGGTTGCACCAGCGAACACCTACGCCCCAGCTGGCCACGCCCCCGTTCGGGCCGGACATGGCCGCCAGGCGGCCGCCCACAGATCCGTGCCTTCGGCAGGCAACTGAAGAAGCGAAAAGGAAGCGAGCGGCCTCTGTGTCAGAACCTGATCGCCGCCGTGAGGAACGAGCCCCACCGGCCAGGCAAGAGCCCATCCCCGACGGGGACCTTGCCTGCCCGCCAGGGCATCAGCCGATCTACGTGCTCATGGTCGTGACATCACGGATCTGCCGTCGCGTTGGCCTGCGATGTGTCTGATTCGCACCGTGCTAATTAACTGATTCAGATCGGGCTTCTTGTATGGTTCGCGCATGGAGTATGCGCGCCGGATTCTGGATGACGAGTTGGATGAGCTGTTCGGGCAGGTTCCGGCCATCGCGATCGACGGACCCAAGGGGGTGGGGAAGACCACGACCGCTGAGCAGCGGGTCGCCGCAGTGGTGCGGTTGGACTCGAAGGCTATTCGTGAGTCGATCGCCGCCGAGCCGGAGCAGGTGTTGGCGCGTGGGCGCTCGCTGCTGATTGACGAGTGGCAGAAGGTTCCCGAGGTGTGGGACGTCGTGCGCCGTGCGGTGGATGCTGATCCTACGGGCGGGCAGTTCCTGCTGGTCGGCAGCGCCTCCCCGGCGTCGGGGGCAACGGCGCATTCTGGGGCTGGTCGGATCGGTCGGTTGCGGATGCGTCCGATGACCTTGTCCGAGCGTGGAGTGATGCAGCCCACGGTCAGCTTGCGGGGGCTGCTGGGTGGAGGTCGCGGGCCGCTGGCCGGGTCGTGCCCGCTGACTTTGAGCGACTACGTGGAGGAGATCGTCGCGTCGGGTTTCCCGGCGATGCGGCCACTGGTGGGGCGGTCGCGGCGGTTCCAGCTCGACTCCTACCTTCGGAATGCGGTTGATCGTGACGTTCCGGAACAGGGGCTGGCGGTGCGGAAGCCTGAGGCGATGTTGGCGTGGCTGC
This sequence comes from Tessaracoccus bendigoensis DSM 12906, assembly GCF_900141915.1. Classification (GTDB taxonomy): domain Bacteria; phylum Actinomycetota; class Actinomycetes; order Propionibacteriales; family Propionibacteriaceae; genus Arachnia; species Arachnia bendigoensis. Next base: position 16,823 of record NZ_FQZG01000024.1, read on the forward strand.
GTGCCTACGCTGCGGCGACGGCGACCACTGCCAGCTATGCGCAGATCCTGGATGCCGCCACACCGGGGCAGGGCGACAAGCCGGCCCGCTCCACGTCGATCGCCTACCGTGACGTGTTGTCCAGTTTGTGGCTGCTGGACCCGGTGCCGGCGTGGGCGCCGACCGGGAGTCTGTTGACCCGGCTGGGGCAGACGCCCAAGCATCATCTGGCAGATCCGGCGCTTGCCGCGCGGCTCCTCGGCCTCAGCCGTGATGCCCTGCTCGATGGCGTTGGCACGTCGGTGGGTCCACAAGCGGGCAGCGTTCTGGGTCACCTGTTCGAGTCGTTGGTGACCTTGTGTGTCCGGGTCCCGGCGCAGGCGGCGGAAGCCACCGTGGGTCACTTGCGTACCCGCAACGGTGACCACGAAGTCGATCTGGTCGTCGTCCGCGACGATGGCCGGGCCCTCGCGGTCGAGACCAAACTGGCCAACACCGTCACCGACCAGGACACCAAGCACCTCCACTGGCTGGCCGACCGCATGGGCGACAAACTGTTAGACGCAGTCGTGATCAACACCGGGCCAAACGCCTACCGGCGTCCCGACGGCATCGCTGTGGTCCCCCTTGGACTCCTCGCACCGTGACTGCGTATTGCGCCGAGTGAGAGCCGGTGTTCCGTTGACGGGTGAGCTTGACCCGTACTGTAAGCCCCCGGAACCTCTCGCGCAGCAAGCCGTGATGGCCCAAAACGTCGCCCCTCTTCGCCTCATCCACCAGCACGCCCAAGTCAGCGTCATCCAAGGCAAGGACGAAACCGCGATCATCTTTGGCCGCATCACGGCAAGACGCCAGCACCTTCTGCTTGTCTTCCATCGCCTGATAGATCAACAGGCCGACCTTGCCCCGCGACGGCGAGAATCGCCCGGTGATCTGGTCATACTCCGGGTTCGCCAAGGGACGCTCGTAGTTCTTCGCCTCGACAACGACATTTGCGGCTGCGTAGTTGCGTGCGAGCCACAGGAAGAATCCATCCTTTGCCACGTTGGTGTACGAGATATCGATCCTCTTTCGTCCATCGTGGATCTTCTCTTGTGGGAGCGGAGCGACCAGCGCCGGATAAAGCGTGGCGTTCAGGAGAGCCTCAATCGCGGCGGGCGAATCGAGGGAGGTCATCTTCGAGCTGGGGCCGGACCAGTTGCGCTATTGGAGCGACGTGACCCGGGCCTGGGTGCAGGACGCCACCGTCGTCGACGTGTTCGTCGGTCGAGACTCGGCCTGCCTCCTGACTGCGAGCGTGGAGATCACCGGCTGAGCGGAGGCGACCCGGGTCGAGCCCGTCGGCTCGTCACGTCCCGATGTCGATCACCGACCGCAGCACGTCGTCTCGACGCAGCGACTGCTGTACTGCATCGGCAGTACGCCCATCGCGTTCTGCGTGGCAGGACGCCTGTCGGTAGGGCCATGGGGAATGGGCGCGGCTGTCGGGATCGACACAGATTCGACCGGCGTCCGTCTGGGTGGTTTGGATCTCGAGCGCACTCGAGCCATACTGGTACAAGATGCAGTACCAGTGAAGGAGGGTTCTCATGGCCGTTACCGCGAGCGAAGCGCGCAAGAACCTGTTCCCGCTCATCCAGCAGGTGAACGAGGATCGCGCCCCTGTGGAGATCACGTCCCGCAACGGCGATGCCGTCCTGATGTCGCTCGCTGATTACGAGGCGCTGGAGGAGACCGCGCACCTGCTGCGAGTGCCGGCGAATGCGAAGCACCTCCTCGAGAGCCTGCAGCAGGCCCGTGTTGGTCAGCGTGACGAGCACGATCTCGTGCGATGAGGCTGGTGTTCACCCCCCACGGCTGGTCCGATTACACGCATTGGCAGAGCGCTGACCGCGCCACTTTGATGCGGATCAACCGCCTGATCGACGATGCCCTGCGCGACCCTGCCGCCGGAATCGGAAAGCCCGAACCGCTGCGACACATGCTGGCGGGTGCGTGGTCCCGACGGATCACGGAGGAACACCGACTGGTCTACCTGGTCGACGGCGACGACCTGATCATCCTGCAGGCACGCTTCCACTACAGCTGACCCGCCAATCTGCCGCGTGGAGGATCAGATCCTGCTTCTTGTACATGCGCCCTCGTCGGAGACGTGTCACCGGTCGGCTGCCCTGCACCATCGCGCCCTGGTCAGAGGTGGAGGTGCAGTCGGAGGGCATCGTCGACCTGGATCATCAGGTGGGTGGGAAGGCGGCCGATGACGGGACCCAAGCGCTCCACTGCGACCGAGCGAACTTGCTCGGCTTGGGCTCTGGAGTCGACATGGATGCCTGTCTCGGCAGCGGGGAGTAGGACCTGGAAGGGAAAGACCCGCGTGATGTTGCTGGTGACAGGTACCACTGTGACGACGCCACGCCCCAGCCTGGCGGCCGTGGCATTGGCGTTGTCGTTGCTCACGATGACGGCCGGCCGCCGCTTGTCGGCTTCAGCCCCGCGGACCGGTTCCAGGTCGACCAGGCGGATCTCACCGCGGAGCATCGGCCATCCCGTCAACTGTGGCTGATTCCCAGGCGTCGGCGTCACCCGAGTCCTCCCACTCTTGCCACGCTGCCTCATAGGCGAGTTGGAGTTCCTGGTCGCCGAGTAGCCTGATCGCCTGTTGGATCGCGGCGGAACGGGACTTCAGGCCGGCGGCGTGGGCGTACTTGTCCAGGGCCGCGACCTCCTTCTCGGAGAGGCTGATGCTCAGCTTGACCTGACCCATATGACCAGCGTACTACCGCCGATGCTACCTCGGTAGCATCGGTCTGGACGCTGATCGGCTCGCATCGCGCCCTTATCGGGTGTGGCCGCTGCCGATGGGGTGAGACGGCGAAGTGCCTGATCGGGTGCGCCTCAGGTCAGTGGATCAGGACGACTTTGGTGACGACGATGCTGAGTCCCAGCCGTGCCAGGGCGATCCCGGCCAGCATCGTGCTGCGGGTTGCCGGTTCGTCTCTGAGCCTGGCGACCACGACGCCGATCAGTGCGATGCGGGCCACGATGAGGAGCTCGGCCAGGGTGGTGGTGAGCAACTGCGGCACCCCGAAGATCACCGTCAGTAGCAGCAGGGCGCTTGGGAGGAGGCCAGCGGTGAGGATGGGTGTGGAATCGCGGGTGTTGCGCTTGAGGCTGGCTTTTGACCAGGTGGTGGTGATGACCCCGGCGAAGATGTGGACGAGGAAGGTCGACACGGCGGTGGCAAGCACCGTCACCACGCTTTGACCGGTGATCGTGCTGAGGGAGACCTGGACCAGCGCCGCCAGGACCAGGACGTTGCCATAGACGAAGGCGGTGGTGCGGTGGGTGATGTCTTCGGCGGGCAGGGGCTTGTCGCGAGGAACCATGCGGTGGCGGAACCAGCGGCGGAGCGAGGGTGCCGACGCCACGGAATCGGGTCCCGCGGCGCGGCTGTCCGGGTTGCTCATGCGGCCAGGGCCGGGGCCAATGGGCGTGTCTTCGGTTCCTGGGTGTTGGTTGGCCGGCGTAGGGCGGAGAGGACCGAGGGGCTCGTGCTGACGACGCCGCCGTCGCACAGGATGTCGGTTCCGGTCAGGTATCCCGCTTCGGGGCCGGCGCAGAACGCGATCAGGGCCGCCAGCTCTTCGGGGCGACCGAACCGGGCGATCGGGGCATCGCTGAGGTATGAACTGGTGGATTCGGCCTCGGCGGCACCCATGGGGGTGTCGACGTAGCCGGGCGATACCGACAAGACGCGCAGTCCGAGCTTTCCGAAGCGCGCGGCGTTGGTGCGGGCGAGCCAGATGACGTAGTCCTTTGAGATCGCGTAGGCCAGGCCGGCGCGGTGGGAGGGGGACAGGAGGGCCAGGAGCCTGGTGACCCGGTTGATGAACTCGTCTGGTGCGGTGGTCGCTAGGGGGTAGAGGCGCCGCGGCAGCACCATTGACGGGACCAGGTGGGCCGCCACCGATGACACGTCGATGAGGCAGCCGCCGGGTTGCAGCACGGGGGCGAACGCCTGGTGTACGTGGGCGGTGCCGAGCGCGTTGACGCGGAGCAGTTCCTCGGCATCTCCCATGTGGGGTGACATTCCTGCGGCGTGGACGACGGTGGTCACCGGTCCCAGCTCGGCCGCGATGCGTGCCAACCCGTCGACGGACCTGGCATCGGCGACGTCGCACATGAGGATCAGCACATCGAGGCCCTCAGCTCTCAGCTCTGCGGCGGTGTCGCTCAGCTTGCTCTGCGTCCGGCCCGCCAGGATGATGCGATGCTCGGCCATGGCCCGAGCGGTGGCCTTGCCGATCCCGCTGCCTCCGCCGGTGATGACGCACACCGGGCGCAGGGCGGGGTTCGTCGGATTGAGGGGTCGCTGGTTCGGGTTCATCGGTTCTCCTGGGGTTTCGTGGTTGCCTGGGGGTGTCGGTGTCACGCGGCGACGGCGGTGGACGGGGTCGTGGCGGCCACGGTGTCGAGGCGTCCTTCGTGCCTGAGCCATTCGATGGTGTCGGTAATGGATTCGGCGAACGGACGGGTGTTGAAGCCGAGTTCGGTCCTCGCCTTGGACGAGTCGAAGTCGTTGTTGCGGGTGAGGTTGTAGATCGCGAAGCTCGTCAGCTTGGCGGGTTTGTTGGTGAGGCTCCGGGTGAGGTCGCTGACCCGGCCGAGGACGGTTCCGGCCCAGGCGGGCAGGATGGTCTTGACCTCTTTGGTGCCGGTTGCCTCGCTGAGCAGGTGGAACATTTCGCGCATGGTCACGCACTCGTTGCCGAGGATGTAGCCCTCGCCTTTGCGGCCGTGCTCGCAGGCGGCGACGATGGCGTCGGCCAGATCGCGGGCGTCGACGGCGTTGAAGCTGCCGGCGACTCCCATCGGCATGTTCCCGGCGCAGTAGTCGAGGATGAAGCTGGCGACCGGGCCGTAGGCGTAGTCGTCGGGGCCGCAGATGCCGGTCGGGTAGACCAGGGTCGCGTCGAGGCCATCCTCGCGGACGGCGTCGAGCACGAGTTGGGCGGCCATCGCCTTGGACTGGCCGTAGTACCCGACGACCTGTTCGGGATCGAAGTGGTCGATTTCGGTGATCGGGGTGCCCTTCGGCTGGTCCGGGATCGCACCGGTGGAGCCGACGTAGACGAGTTTCCGGACCTGGTTGGCCAGGCAGGTGTGATGATGTTGCGAGTACCGGTGACGTTGACGTCGTGGACCAACTGGCTGTATCCGCTGTTGACGGTGACGACGGCGGCGCAGTGGATCACGACGAGGTCGTCGGTGCCGGTGTCGGCGAAGAAGCGCTCGAGGCTGGCCGGGTTGGTGACGTCGCCTTCGTAGAGGGCGACAGCGGCGGGGACTCGGCTCGCGGCCGGGTCGCCAGCGAGGACCAGCCCGCGGACCCGGCGCCCCTCGGAGAGGAGCTTCGCGGCCACGGAGCTGCCGAGATTGCCCGCGACGCCGGTGACGAGGTAGCAGGTGTTGTTGCGGTCTTGGGTGTTCATTTGGGTGCCTTTCGTGGCAGTGGGTGAAGTCGTCTTCAGTGCTTTAATCCTCATCGCTGACGAGGCATCCGCCATCCGCTGCGCGCGGTGATCCCTGCTACCGCATCCGCGGTACAGCGTGTTGCTGGAACCCCGCGGACAGCTACCGCAAGCTGTGAACCGCAGCCACCCGCAGAGGCACCTTCGCCGGTGGACAAGAGCGCCATTCGGGCGACGGACTTCGTCCTCGTCGGTCGACGCAGTACTCCGGCGTGCACAGATCTCTCGATTTGCCCGGATGAGGCCGGTTTGAGGGGCCGCCTCGACGTATGCAGAGATTGGTGCACGCCACCCCGGAGGCGCGCCCCGCTGTTACTGTCGAATGGACTTCAAGTAGACCGTCACGCTCGCTGAGGAGTGCAACATGGCTGGCGCCGCTGCCCCCAATCTGGCCGATCTTCCGTTCCTGGACCCCGCACTCCCCGTTGCGGAACGCGTCGCCGATCTCGTCTCCCGGATGAGCGTGGAGGAAAAGGTCGGCCAGATGCTTCAGCTCGACGCCCGCCAGGACATCGAGGATCAGGTGCTGCGGGTCCGCGCGGGCTCCCTGCTGCATGCGTCGTCGGAGCGCCTCGAGCTGGCCCATCGCCTCGTCGAGCAGACCCGGTTGAAGATCCCCCTCCTGATCGGCGACGACTGCATCCACGGGCACTCCTTCTGGGAGGGGGCCACCATCTATCCGACGCAGCTCGCGATGGCCGCCTCCTGGGACCCCGATCTCCTTGAACGGGTGGCGCGGGCGACCGCCGTGGAGGTGGCGGCGACCGGCATCCACTGGACGTTCTCTCCGGTGTTGTGCATCGCGCGCGACCTGCGCTGGGGACGGGTGGGCGAGACCTTCGGCGAAGATCCGTTCCTCATCGGCGAGTTGGCCTCGGCGATGGTGCGCGGCTACCAGGGGGCGGGGTTCACCGACCCCACCGCGATCCTCGCCACGGCCAAACACTTCGTCGGCTACTCCGAGACCCAGGGCGGCCGCGACGCCAGCGAATCCGACATCTCGCGACGCAAGCTCCGGTCGTGGTTCCTGCCACCCTTCGAGAGGGTGGCCCGTGAGGGCTGCGGCACCTTCATGCTCGGCTACCAGTCGATGGACGGCGTCCCGATCACCGTCAACGAGTGGGTCCTCAGCGACGTGCTCCGGGGCGAGTGGGGCTACCCGGGCATCCTGGTCACCGACTGGGACAATGTCGGGCGCATGGTGTGGGAGCAGAAGGTCCAGCCCGACTACGCCCACGCCTCGGCGGCGGCCGTCCTGGCGGGCAACGACCTCATCATGAACACGCCCGGCTTCTTCGAGGGCGCCCAGGAGGCCATCGCGTCTGGCCTGCTCGCCGAATCCGACCTCGACCAGGCCGTCAGCCGGATCCTGACGCTGAAGTTCGAGCTCGGCCTGTTCGAGAACCCCCGTCGACCTGACCGGGAACGCATCGCTGCCGTCATCGGCTCGAAGGAGCATGCGCAGCTGAACCTCGAGGCCGCCAGGCGCTCGCTGGTGCTGCTGCGAAACGACGGCGTCCTTCCGCTCGACCCGGCAGGGGCACCGCGTCGGATCGCCGTGGTCGGCCCGCTGGCTGACGACGCCCAGTGGCAGCTCGGCGACTGGGCGGGAGGCTCGGGGCAGGCCGACTGGATCGACTCCCAGCCGCGCGACATGATCACCACCGTCGTCGACGGCCTGCGCGCCGAGGTGCCAGCGGGCTGGTCGGTCACCTTCGCCCGCGGCGCAGAGATCGCCCAGTTCACCCCCCACCCCGACGGACCGACCTTCCCCGACGGCCAGCCGCGGATGCCGATGGTGACGGCGATCCCGCCGGACGAGGCGGCCATCGCCGAGGCTGTGGCGCAGGCGGAGACGGCCGACCTGGTGGTCGCGGTCGTGGGTGACTGCGTCGCCTTGACCGGGGAGGCGCGTTCGACCGCGACGCTCGAACTCGTCGGTGGCCAGGTCGCCTTGCTGGACGCGGTCGCCGCGACAGGCAAGCCGCTGGTCGTGGTCTTGATGGCATCCAAGCCCCACGTGCTGCCGCCCTCCGCGCTGGAGGCCGCCGCACTGCTCTGGGTGGGCAACCCCGGCATGGAGGGCGGAAAGGCCATCGCCGAGGTGCTGCTCGGGCTCACCGAACCGACGGGGCGGTTGCCGATCTCGTTCGCCAGGCACGCGGGCCAACTGCCGACGTACTACAACCAGATCCGTGGGCAACACGGCGACCGCTACGCCGACCTCACGCAGGAGCCGACGTTCGCATTCGGCGACGGCCTGTCGTACACGAGCGTCGAGTACGCCGACCTGACGCTGCAACGCGACCGTCTGGAGGCGTCCGGGACCTTGGTGGCCGACGTCACGGTGCGCAACACCGGCGACCGGCCGACCCGTGAGACGGTTCAGGCGTATGTGTCCGACCTGGTGACGTCGGCCAGTTGGGCGGCTGTGGAGCTGAAGGCTTACCGTCAGGTCGACCTCGCACCCGGGGCGACCGAGGTCGTCCGGATCGAGATCCCCGTCGCCTCCCTTACGATCGTCGACGCGCGGGGTGAGCGGGTCGTCGAGCCGGGTGAGTTCGAGTTGCGCGTCGGGCCATCGTCGAGGCGCGAGACGCAGTTGACGGAGGTCTTCACGGTCGTCGCGCCGGCCTGAGGAGGCGTGCCCGGGCATCCGGGGCGGGGCTCGGCGCCATCTGACGCGAGTGTCGAGTTCTCAGCAGACGGGGGCTCTCGGCAGGTGCGTGTGGGTTTGCGCGGGATCCTGGGATGCGTCGTCGGGTCGTCGCGGCTTTGGGTTGGGTGGAGGTTTGAGCAGGATTTGCAAGTCAATCGTCGTCGGGGTGCGTTGTCTGCTGACGATGCCGTCGGGCTCGGAATGAGTGTCGAATCCTGCTCAAACCCGCAGCCAGCCACAGCACCGACGGCGGAGCATTTTGCGTCCTTAACTTCGCGATGTTGGTTCACTGATGAACCAACATCGCGAAGTTAGCGAGGGGACCGATCCGAGTGGAGCGCCCCATCCACCGTCAACCGTAGAATGGCGGCCTAGGAAGGAGGACGCCGTGACCCAGCAGACCACACCTCCCCTTGATCGGAAGCGGTGGTGGCCGACCGCGAGCGAGATCGCCGACGATGTCCGCACCAACCTCGCAGCCGGGGACGAGGACCACGCCCTGCGCATGCTGATCGACGGCGTCAACTACCTCCCCGACGCCCACGCCGCAGGTCGCCTGGGCGAGGCCCTCGTCGAGCCTGAGAGCATCGGCGACTCTCGCTGGGACGCCCTCCTGGCCGGGGCCATCCGGTACCGCCTCCACCAGAGCGGCCTGCCCGCCCCCCGGTGGACGCGCAAAGAGCCCCTGGACACCTTCTGGTGGCCCGCAGCGACCTGGGCCTCACAGGCGTACAACGACATGGCGCATACGCCCGCCGAACTGCTGCGCCTCGGTATCTTCCTCGACGACAGGGCGTTTACATCAGCATGAGCGACGGCGGGCGGGACCTTTCCCGCGAACAACTCATCGATCTCCTCACAGAAGTCGGGCAGCTTCTGCTCGACCAGGATACGGAGGCGGCAATCTACGTGGTCGGTGGGGCGGCAATGGCGATTTCGTACCAGTCGCGTCGCGTCACCCGCGACGTCGATGCGACGCTCCGGGCGGGCGGCGAAGCGTTCTGGACGGCGGTGGACACGGTTGCCTCTCGGCACGGCCTCGGCCCGGACTGGATCAACAACCACGCGACCCCCTTTATGACCAACGAGCCCGACTGCGACGCCGCCGAACTCACGCTTCCAGGCCTGAGGATCGTGGTCGCCTCCGCGGAGCATCTGATCGCGATGAAGCTGCGCGCCATGCGACCCAGAGACATCTCTGATCTGGAGCTACTCTTCCGGCAAGCAGGAATCACCAGCCCTCAGCAGGCGGCGGACATCCACAATCGGTTGTTCGATGATTCCTACATCGGCTACTTCGATCCCGATGAAGCCCTGTATGCGGCAACGACCGTCTTCCAGAAGGCCGCAGCAGAGGGTCGACCTATCGGACCGGGCACCTAAGCATCGCTGAGGACGAAGCGGCGCGGGTTCTCCACCACGCGTCCGCCCCGAATGCCCGGGAAGTGAGCGGGGATGATGAGGTCTCCGGTGACGGCGGCCTCATCGGCGATCGCGTTCCTGACGGCGGTCGTGGCCGCGATGCGGGAGGCCGGGATCAAGCGCGTGATCTGGGTCTCAGCCAACGGCATCTACGGCGAGATTCCGGGCGCATACGGCTTGTGGAACGAGATGATGCTCGGCAGCACCCTGGACGCGTACGCGGCGGCACCGAAGTCGGCCACTGGCCTTACGGAAGGTCCGCCAAGTGGCCCTGGGCCTCGGCCAGGGGGCGTTGGAGGAGGCGGACCTCGCGGTCGTCGATACCGAGGGAACGTGCATGGGCACTCCAGGTGGAGGCGGCGCCGAGGACATCGGCGAGGATGCTGCGCCACTCTGGGTCCGGGATGCCGAACTCGCGGGCGAGCTCAACTAGGGCTTGCGGTTCGGCAGCGGGGCGGTCTTCGCCGTCGATGGTGGTGGCCCGCCGCGCCCCGCCAACGGGGTTGGGCGTGATGTCGAAGGCGGGGGAGAGGTGCCAGCCGGATCTGCTCCACAGCACGCCGTGGTTCTTTAGGTGGTCGTCGGTGTTGCGCATCGCGATGCTGAACGCGACGCGACGCCACAGCTCACGCAGGGTGGCCGCCAGGTCTTGGACGTCGAGGTCGGCCAGCGCCTCGGCGATGTCGAGGTAGTCGCCGGAGGCAGCGTCCAGGGCATCTGTGATGGCGAACGCTGAAAGGTAGGGGATTCGGCCCGAGACGCTCCTGTCGAACCGGTCAACCAGCAGCGCATGGGAGCTCCCGACAGAAGCCAGCCGATTGGCCGGGACCGTGATGCCCGCCGCCGTAGCGAGGTCGAGGCACAGCTTCTCCCAGGCGACGACATCGATGCCGTCCGCGCGATCTCGCGTGGAGGGGAACTTGGCGATCATGAGGCGGTCCCCGTCCCTGACCGATGCCTTCGGGCGAACGCCGCCCAGGCTGGCAGTACCGGCGTCGACCAGAACACGGACGGCTGCCAGGTCGTCGGCGTCCTCCTCGACGGCGTTGGCCGCCTCTGCCAACTCTTCGAGGGTGACCAGGTTCGGGATCTCATGGCTGGTGGCGAGGAAGGGCCCGGAGGGGGCGCCCCGCAGCCGCAGGGCGCCGATGCGGGTCAGGTCGTCGACCGCCAGCAGCTGTTCGGCCCCTGACGGCGCGTGCCCGCGATGGGCGCGCAGGATCAGTCGCCGGCCCCAGCCGTCGGGGCCTGCGTCGGCGAGTCCGCGCGGAACATGCGCGCCGACCTGGCTGGCGGCGTCGAGTGGCGTGTTGGGGTCGAGTGCCGGGACGCCGGGTGACCCGAGGTAGGTGCGGTCGTAGGTGAACTCGGAACGGACCGTTCGGCCGCGACGGTCGTGAATCTCGACCGTGCCCATCGAGTGTGGTTCGCCTTCGAGGTCGATGTGGACCTCGATGTGGTCGACCGTCATCGCCGCACCCGCTGGGGGAGGATCCGGTCGGCGCTGGCGCGGCCGAGGTCGGACTCGTACGGGTCCACGGCGTGGAGCATCTTGGTGTTCTGGCCGAGAACGCGGAGGACGGCGAGGACCGAACCGAGCCTTACCCCGGGGTCGCCGTGCTCGATCTTTCTCAGTGTCGGGCGGGACACGCCTGCGCGCTCGGAGACCTGGGCTGCGGTGTAGCCCAGGAGCTTGCGCCAGGTGACGATGTGGCGCGCCAGTTCCGCGGCGTCGCGTTCGGTCTTGCCCGCCCCGATCATGACTCCTCCTAGTGGCATGGATCGTTGCCACTATATCAATTAGAAACGCTGTTTCTTTCCAGTATGGCTCACATCGGGACGGCTCGAGGTGTGTCAAGGTCCATGGGCTATTGAGCAGGATCTACTGCTCGTTGGCCAGATGCTGGCATCGTCAGCAGACAACGCCGAGGTCGCTTCAATGAGTTGCAAATCCTGCTCAAATCTCTGCCCAACTGACGGGGTTCCGACGGCCTCATGGGGAGCAGCGACTCCTCCGCAACGACCATCGCCGTCAGGTGGACCCTGTGCGCGGTCTTCTGGCCATCCAGGCTCTGATGGCTTTGTGCCCACGGGGCACCGGCGAGCCATTCAGTCGCGGTAGCTTGGGTGCATGGCCGATATTCAAGCAGCCCGCGCACCCTCCGGCGATCATCTCCGGCTCGTCTGGCCCCAGTGGCAGGGCGGGGGAACTGGCAGCGTCGAGGCATTCGTTCCCGAGTTCCCGCTGCCGGTCGCCCGCCGTGGTTACGCCGTCGGCACGGCCGTCCTCGAGGCCATTCTGCCCCGCCACGACGGCCCGACGGCGCACGTGCCGGTGACGATGAGCGACGACGGCCTCGAGGAGCGCGACGGCGTGGAGGCCAAGTCGATCGTCGCCACCCAGCTGGCCAGGGCGTTGGAGATCGTCAAGGTCCACGACCCGGCCCGGATCACGACGCTCGGGGGCGAGTGCTCCGTCAGCGTGGCGGCGTTTACGCATCTGGCCGAACGTTACGGAGACGACTTGGCGGTCGTCTGGATCGACTCGCACCCCGATGTCGGCACCCCAGAAAGCGAGTACCCGGGGTATCACGCGATGGCGGTGGCCACCATCACCGGGCACGGCGACAGGGATATTCAGGCGCTGCTGCCGGCCACGGTCGCTCCCGAACGGGTGGCGCTGGTGGGCCTGCATTCCTGGACCGACGACGACTTCCCGAACGTGGCGAAATGGGGGATCACGACCTTCGGCCCGGATGAGCTACGCGAGTCGTCCGGGGCGCTCCTCGACTGGATCGCCTCCACCGGTTGCTCAAGGGTGGCCGTCCATTTCGACGTGGACACCGTCGACAGCTTGGAGGTCGTGCTCGGCCTCGGGCCGGAGCCGGACGGCTTGACCACTGGCCAGGTGCGCCGGATCGTGGCCGACATCGCTGATGTGGCCGACGTCGTGGCGTTGACGGTGGCCGAGTTCCTGCCGAGGCAGGTCATGAAGTTGCAGGCTCTGCTGAGCGGGTTCCCGCTGTTGGATGAGGGGTGACCCGGAAGATCGGCTGAGTCGGTCCGCAGTTGGTTGAGCCGCCCGGCGAGCTCTGCGAGCAGGCGTGTCGAAACCCTCCTTGCGCACGGTGCAGGGTGTTGGCCACTGGTTCTTGTTGGTTGGGTCTGTGCGCACGTCTCGATGGTTTCGTCACGGGCCGTTCGTTCCTCACGGCCCGGCTCAACCGTCGCTCGGTCAGGCCGGGCCCTCCGGCGACCTTCTCTCAGACGACGCTGCTACCTTGAACCGAGAGATATGGCAGGCGCCTCGGCGCGGGAGAGGGTCACATGGCACCGACGACCAGGGAAGCTCAGCGGGCGGAGCTCCACAAGACGATCTGGCGCATCGCCAACGACCTGCGTGGCAGCGTCGACGGCTGGGATTTCAAGAGCTACGTGCTCGGCATGCTGTTCTACCGGTTCATCTCCGAGAACCTCACCAACTACCTCAACGCCGGCGAGGCCGCCGCCAACAACACCGGCTTCGACTACGCCTCACTATCCGACCAGCAGGCAGAGTTCGCCCGCGAAGTGACGGTGGAGGAGAAGGGTTTCTTCATCCGCCCGTCCGAGCTGTTCAGCAACGTCCGGGCCCAGGCCGCAGGCGACGAGAACCTGAACGAGACGCTGGAGAGCGTCTTCCGCAACATTGAGGGATCGGCAGTCGGCACCGAGAGCGAGGACGACCTCAAGGGCCTGTTCGACGACCTCGACGTCAACAGCTCCAAGCTCGGCCAGAGCGTGGCCAAGCGCAATGAGAAGCTCGTCAAGCTGCTCGACGCCATCGGCGACCTGCCGCTGGGCAACCTGGAGCACAACGCCATCGACCTGTTCGGCGACGCCTACGAGTACCTCATGCAGATGTACGCCTCTCAGGCGGGCAAGTCCGGCGGCGAGTATTACACGCCGCAGGAGGTCTCCGAGGTGCTGGCCCGCATCGCCGTCGTCGGGAAGACGCGCGTCAACAAGGTCTACGACCCGGCCGCCGGCTCCGGTTCGCTGCTGTTGAAGTTCGCGAAGGTGCTCGGCCCCGGCAACGTGGGCGGGTTCTTCGGCCAGGAGATCAACCTGACCACCTACAACCTTGCTCGCATCAACATGTTCCTGCACGACATCAACTTCGAGCATTTCGACATCGCCCACGGCGACACCCTGCTCGAGCCCGCGCACCGCGACGAGGAACCGTTCCAGGCGATCGTGTCGAACCCGCCCTTCCCCCGAAAGTTGGCGTGTTGGCCGCTAGGGTGTGGCTGTGACGTCGACGCCAGCCCCGGTGATGTGGAGGCTTGGACGCTCGCTGCCTGACGGCGACGGCGCGTCTCCCGTCGGCGGAGCGGTGGTGCCACAGTCGTTGGCTCAGCGGGAGCGGTCGCTCGGTCTGCTGCCGGGTCATCCGTTCCTGTTGCGTCCGGACGGGGTGGCTGATGCGGACGTGTTGGCCTTCTTCGCGTCGTCGAGTTTCAAGTTGTTGAGCGAGCAGACGCGCGTCTCGTACGCCAAGGATTTGCGCTTGTTCCTGAGCTTCTTGGAGTCCCAGTCGAAGTCGTGGCGGGATAGCACGCCTGCAGACCTGTTGGATTATGAGCACTGGCGCCGGCGTGACCCGGCCAACCCGCACCGGGTCTCTGGGGCGAAGTTCAGCCGCGAGCTGGCGGCGTGCAAGAAGTTCTTCGACTGGCAACGCCAGCGCGGGGCGATGGCCGCGAACCCTTCCGTCGGGCGGGCGACCCCGTGGCAGGACACCGGTGGCCACTCGCTCCGGGCCAAGGATGCCCGTTCGACCAGGGTGAAGTGGTTGACCCCGCGGGCGTTCCAGCAGTGGCGCGATGTCGGGTTGGGCGGGCGCCTGGTGGATGACTCGAGGGAAGCCTCCTGGCGGGGCCGGAACGACGGCCGCAACCTGGCGTTCGCGGACCTGTTGTGGACGAGCGGCCTACGGTTGCGTGAGGCAGGAACCCTGTTGGTGTCCGAGCTCCCCGAAACGGACACGAACGCCCGCTACCTGCGCGCCAGGGTCGGCGAAGCCGTCGCGAAGGGACGGGGCCGGGACTTCTGGATGGCTGCTGATGCCCGCCGCGAGTTGGACGGTTACGTCGCTTCCACGAGGGCGACGGCGGTCTCCCGAGCCCGCCGCGAAGGAAGGTACGCGGAGCTGCCGGGGAAGCTCGTCGTCGTGGGCCGGGACCGTGATCGCCTGCAGGTACGCGGTAGCGCGGCGGATGATCCGGTCACGACGGTCATGGTGGGTCAGCTCGACGCCCGCGACCGCGCCCGCCTGTTCCTCGAGGGACCGGACGGGCTGGAACCGGCGATGCTGTTCCTCGGCGAGTCGGGTCTACCGATGCATTACGAGTCCTGGGAGGCGGTCTTCGCCGGCGCGAGCCGCCGGTGCGCGCGGCTGGGGGTGCCGGTCGCGTGCTACCCGCACATGCTGCGTCACTCGTTCGCGCTCCGGATGCTGGTCACCCTGCTGCACGCCTTCGACCGAAGGATGGGGCTGACCCCGGACGAGCGGCGCGACTACCGCCTGTTGTTCGGTGACCCGTGGACGCTGGTGCAAACTCTGCTGGGCCATACCAATCCGCAGACCACCCGTGACATCTACCTCGAACCGGTCAGCGGTCTCCAGGTCGACCTGTTCCTCAACGGTGACCAGGCCGGAGCCAGCGATGATGCCTTCGCCGACTTCGTCCAGCGCCATCTCGCCGACACCGGACTGGTCAACCTGGGACGTGAGTCCTGATGGCCCGCGCTGCGATGCCGGCGGCGGGGTACCGCCGCCCGGATCGTGTCGACCCCTCCGGTCTGAGGGTGTCGGTCATCGGCACCGACGGCACCGAACTCGGACCGTTCGACTTCGCCGCGGCACCAGCCCATGGCCAGGTCCGGACCGAACTCATCGCTGCCTTCGTCGCGGCGACCGGCCCTGATGGCCGGTGGCGTTCGGCCTCGTCGATGGGCCAAGCCCACAGCACGACGCTGACGTTCTTGCGAAGCCTCGACCGGCTCGGCATCGACATCACCAGCATGGCCCAGTTCGGCCCCGAAGCGTGGTGGACGTGGCGGGCCGACCGGGAGTCGTCCAACCGGTGGCCCGGTCAGATCAACATCATGCGGGTCCTGCTCAAGGGCGTCCCCGAGGTAGGCCCGCTGACCCGCCGGGCGTTGGCCCAACGGACCCACAAGCCCCGCTCACGCATGTACGGGTCCTACTCGGTGGCCGAGTTCGAGGCGATCCGTCGCCGCGCGGCTGAACTCGTGCGAATCGCCGAAGCCCGGATCTCCGCCAATGTGGCCGCGTTGCAGGAACACCGCCGCGGACAGGGCGGCCCGGAGCCGACCGTCCGGATCGGCGACCGAGCGTTGACACGCGGCGCCCTGCTCGAGCAGCTGCAAACGGAGGGACGACTGACGTTCGGCAGTGATGCCCGCACTGTCACCCGGGACGTGGCGGCGCTGTTGGGAACCGGTGACCTGCACCCCACCTATGCCCTGTACCCGACCCGCCCCGAACTGCTCTCGGTCATGGTGCTGCTCGTCTGTGACCGCGGCTACAACCTGTCGACCCTGCAGTCGCTGGAAGTCCCCGACCGGGCCTCCCCGGCCGGCGTCGACGCCGACGACGCCCCGGTATTCGTCGCGCACCTGGACAAGCCCCGGCGGGGACACCGCCGCTACTTCACCAACTCGTTCGCCGGCGCTCACGCTCACACCCTGCAGCGGGCACTCACCCTCACCGAACCCGCCCGGGCCTGCTTGGCAGGGCTAGGCCACCCGACCTCGCGGCTGCTGATCGCCGGCACCTCCCACGGCGCCACCGACCACCCCACCCGCATCTTCGTCACCGACGGGTACACCCGGGGCGGTTCGGTGCGCCGCTGGGAACAGGTCGCCGCCCTGACCACCGACCAGGGTGAGGTCCTGCGGCTCCACTTCAACCGGCTGCGGCTCTCCGAACAGGTCATCAACCGCAAATCCAGCCAGAACACCGACACCGTCAGCGAGGACGTGTACCGACGCCCCGACGCGCTCACCGCCCACCTGCTCCAGGACGTCATCCTCGACGGCCAGGCCGACGCCGTCGCCCACGCCGAACAGACACTACGGATGCGCTACACCAGTCATCTCCCCGACCTGCAGTTGCCTCCCTCGACCGCGCAAGAGGTCGCGGACGGGATCCTCGACACCGCGGTCGGGGCCTGCCTCGACTTCACCCACAGTCCCTTCACCGCCGACGGGCACGCCTGCACCGCCTCCTTCCTGCTGTGCCTGGCCTGCCCCAACGCGGTCGCCACCCCAGCACACCTTCCCCGCCTGCTGCTCCTGGCCGACGCGTTGGACAACCTGGCCTCGGTCAACCCGGTGCGCTTCGACCGGCTGTACCGCGAGCACCGTCAGCGACTGGAGCACCTACTCACCACGCGCGCCACCGAACCGGACCGCGCCTCCGCCCGCCGGGCCACCACCGACACCGACCGCACCACCATCGAGCGACTGCTGCGACGGGACCTCGACGCATGAGTGCCCTCACCTCCCCAGCCTGGCGCGACCACCCGACGATCACCGCCGGCGAACCACTCCTGCCACCCCCAGGCACGCTGGTAGTGCCCGGCGGGGCACGCTTCGAAGACGACACGTGGGACCTGTCCCCGTTGTGCCCCCGACCGACCACTCGCTGGATCGTGCTGCACTTCACCCATGTCCCGGCCGTGCTGCGCCCCGACATCAAACACTTCTTCCACCTGTTGCTGACCATCGATACCCCGCTGGAGCAACTCGACCGGCCTGCCAGCGCCCGCAAGCGGCTCTCGCCGTCCACGCTGACGACCCTGTTCCAGGACCTCAGACCGTTCCTCAGTTGGCTCGAGGCGCGCGGCACCCGCGCCCTTGACGAGGTGACCGAGCAGGACCTGTACGAGTACGCGGAGCAGGTCGCGTCCGCCCCGGTCGGGCAGAACCCCAAGAGCCGGCGCTTGTTCGCCCTGTCCCGGCTCTGGCTGATGGCTCCCTACCTGCGCCGTTCCGGCCGGCTCCGGCAACCCTTCTGGGAACGCGAAGGCATCGAGCAGATCGTCGGCAAGAGCGAATGGACCGCCGAAAACAAGTCGGTACCCATCCACCCCGTCACCATGTCCGCCGTGCTGGTGTGGTGCTTGCGTCTCATCGAGGATGCGCCGCACGTGGTGTCCCTGCTGCGCACCCCGAACCCTGCCGCGACCGGACCGCTTGGGGGAGCAGCGCCGATCCCGACGGGCGGGACCTGGACCGGGGAGGTCACCCCCCGCCAGGTCGACCCGCTGCGGCGCAGCCTCACCACCGCCTGCCTGATCACAATCGCCTACCTGGCCGGGATGCGCGCCGACGAGGTCCTCGGACTGCGTCGCGGTTGTTGCACCCCCACCATGGACGGCGGCCGACCCTCCGGCGCGTACGCGATTCGTGGCCGGACCTACAAGTCGGCCGTCGCCGACGGTCGCTGCATTCCCGCAGGCGTCGAGCGGGACGTTCCCTGGGCCGCGATCAAGCCGGTGGCCGACGCGATCGCCGTCATGGAAGCGCTGCACACCGAGGACCTGCTGTTCAGCGACAGCTTGTTCAAAGCGCGGCTCAAGCCCACCGTCGTTCTCGATCCGGGGGCACCGTCCTCGAGCCGCGTCCGGGAGTCCATCGCGCACCTGACCGCGTGGTGCAACCGCCGAGCGGTCGAACTCAACCGGCCCGGCGAAGCCATCCCGGCCGACCCCGACGGCAACATCAGCCTGCGCCGGTTGCGGCGCACCCTGGCCTGGTTCATCTACCGCAGGCCCCGCGGCCGGGTCGCCCTGGGTGTCCAATACGGGCACCTCCACGCCGCCACCACCGACGGCTACGGTGGCCGCGTCTCGGCCGGGCTACGCGACCTGTTCCCAATGGAGGAAACCTTCGCCATCAGCGACACCCTGCACCGGGCCGCCGACCACCTCCAGACTCACCCGACGGTCAGCGGGCCCGCCGCCGGCCGCTACCGCGCCGCAGTCACCGAGTACCAGCACCGCTACCAAGGCCTGTCCTTGACCCCCAAGCAGACGGCCGCTCTCCTGGCCAACCCCGACCTGCGCGTCCACGACGCCGCCGGGCAAACCCTCGCCTGCTGCTTCGACGCCCGAAAAGCCCTGTGCCGCAAAGCAACCAGCCCCACCACCGCCTCGACAACCCCGGACCTGACCGCCTGCGAAGACCGTTGCGCCAACATCGCCCGCACCGACCGGCACATCGCCGCCGTCCAGGCCGACCTCGCGGCCTTGCAGGCCGAACTCGCCGCGCCCTTGACACCCGCCCCACTGCGGCATCGCATCGAACTGCAGATCTCCCGCCGCGAAGCGATCATCCAAGCCCACCACGACACCCCGGCAGGACCACCGTGACCGAACACGAGTCCGAGCGCCAAGCGATCCGCGATGCGATGGCGCGTCTCCTCGACGGCCAACCCATCCGCTCCGACGGCAAGCTCACCATCAAGTCCCTCGCGGAGGAGGCCGGCCTCAAGCGATGGCTCCTGACCCACCGCCACCAAGACCTCCAAGACGAGTTCCGGGCCCGGGTCACCCGACAGGGCAGCGACCCAGAACCGGTCCGGCTACTCAAGACGCAAGTCCAGGACCTGCTGAAAGAGAACCAGCGTCTCCGCACCGAGCTACGCCAAGCCAAGGCCACCACCGCCATGCTCGAGCGGCTCGTCGCCGTCGAAGCCCTCGAAGCGCGCACCCCACCCCGGCCAGGGGCCCCACCCGGGCCGCCCACGTTGCGTCCCGTCACCTAACCAGCCCAACGCGCGCCAGCCGCCGACGACCCGCGCCGTCCACCAAGAACCAAGGAGAACCAGCAGTGCCCAACATCTTCGACAACATCACCGACGACACCCGGCTCGGGCTGGCCCTGGTCGACTCCCTGAAGGACTTCGACACCGTCGATGTGGCCACCGGCTACTTCGACCTGCGCGGCTGGTCCACCTTCGCCGACATCGTCGACACCAAACCGACCCCCGCGCCAGGAGCCCGCGCCACCGCCCGGATCCTTGTCGGGATGATCGCCCCGGCCGAGCCGGAGCAACTGCTCAACTCGCTGCAGGATCAGGTGCAGCCGCCCGCCTACGGCTCCGACATCCACGACCGTGAAAAGGCCCTCGCTCGCCGCGACCGCCTCGTCAAGCACCTCCGCACCCAACTGATGCGTGGCCTCGCCACCGCCAGCGGGCAGAAGACCCTGCAAACCCTCAAACGCCAACTCCACGACGGTCTGGTCGACATGAAGGTCTTCACCGAAAAGCCGCTGCACGGCAAGACCTACATCTTCCACGCCCCCGACAAGAAGCACGGCTCCTGCTGGGCGTACGTCGGCTCCTCCAACCTGACCGGCGCCGGACTCCACCGCAACCTCGAACTCAACATCGACGTGCAGGACTCCGACGCCACCACCAAGCTCGCGACCTGGTTCGACGAGCGCTGGAACGACCCGTTCTCCCTGACCATCACCGAAGAGATCATCGAACTCATCGCCGACTCGTGGGCCGGCGACCAACAGCCCACCCCGTTCGAGGTGTACCTCAAGGTCTGCCACTCCCTGGCCCAGGACGCCCGTGACGGGATGGGCTACGTCCTGCCCACCTCGATGAGCACCCTGCTCCTCGACTACCAGGAAAGCGCCGTCCGGACCCTGTCCCGACGCATCGTGCGCCGCGGCGGGACCATGCTCGGCGACGTCGTCGGCCTGGGCAAGACCCTCACCGCCGTCGCCACCGCCCTGATGCTCCAAGCCGCCGAGGACTACTCCACCCTCGTGCTGTGCCCCAAGAACCTGGAACCCATGTGGACCGAACACCTCGAGGCCTACGACATCAACGGCCGGGTCGTGCCCTACTCCATGGTCGACAAGGTCCTCCCCGAACTCAAACGGTTCAACCTGGTCATCTGCGACGAGTCACACAACCTGCGCAACAACGGCACCATCGCCTACGAGGCGATCCACCGCTACATCCGCGCCAACGGCTCCAAGGTGCTGCTGCTGACGGCCACCCCGTACAACCTTGCGTTCACCGACGTCGCCAACCAGATCGGCCTCTACATCGACGAGGACGACGACCTGGGCCTCGTCCCCACCGAAGCCCTCCGCGCCGACCCCAACCTTGCCAGCAAGGTCGACGGGAAGATCAACACACTGACCGCGTTCCGCCGCTCCGAAGAACCCGAGGACTGGAAGCGGCTCATGAGCGACCACCTCGTACGCCGCACCCGCTCCTTCATCAAACGGACCGCCCGGAAGGAACTCGTCACCAACCCCGACGGCACCCAGTCCGAACTGGAGTACCTGCAGTTCGCCAACGGCGAGAAATTCCACTTCCCCACCCGCATTGCGACCCCGCTGAGTCACGCGTTCACCAGCGACGACCCCGCGGCCCTCATGGAGGACAACGCCACCCTCGACGCCATCCGTGACCTGATCCTGCCCCGCTACCGGCTCGCCGACTACGACAACCCCCGCGCCCCCCACACCCCCACCGACACCAAGAACCTCGACGACATCCGCTCCGGCCGCGGCAACGTCAGCGGCTTCGTCCGGATCAGCCTCTTCAAACGGCTCTCATCCTCGGGACACTCCTTCATCCTGTCCCTGCAACGCCAGCGGGCCCGCAACGAGCTGTTCCTCCACGCCATCGACAACAAGCTCCCCATCCCGCTCGGCTCCTTCACCGACAAGCAGATCGCCGTCACCGACGACGACATCGAAGGCGACGGCGACCTGCACGGCAGCATCGCGACCCGCTACACCACCTTGATGAAGTCCCTGCCCGCGAAAACCAAATGGGTCAACTCGACCGTGTTCAAGACCACCCTGCGTAAGGACCTCGCCAAGGACAACGACACCATCACCGGGCTGCTCGACCGGTTCGGGAACTGGGACCCCACCAGGGACTCCAAGATGAACGCGCTCGTCGACCTGCTCACCACCCAACACGCCGGCGAAAAGGTGCTCGTGTTCACCGAGTACAGCGACACCGCCGAATACATCGCCGACGCCCTCACCAGTGCCGGTATCGACCACGTCGGGCTCGCCACCGGCGACACCGACAACCCCGCCAGCATCGCGCGCCGGTTCTCTCCGCACTCCAACAAGCTGCCCGGACAGGTCGAAGTCGACCCCGCCGCTATCGAGGACCCCATCGACGTCCTGATCGCCACCGACGTTCTCTCTGAAGGGCAGAACCTGCAAGACGCCCACATCGTCGTGAACTACGATCTGCCCTGGGCCATCATCCGGATCATCCAGCGCGCCGGCCGCGTCGACCGGATCGGCCAGAAGTCCAAGACCGTGAACCTGTACCTGGTCACCCACGAGAAGATCGAGCAACAGATCCGGCTGCGGCAACGCATCAAAGACCGGCTCGGGGCCGCTGCGGAAGCCTTCGGCTCCGACGAGAAGTTCTTCGGTGGCGAGCGGGAAATCAAGATCCTCGACGACTTCTACAAGGGCCGCGTCACCGACGACGACAGCGACGACGAAGCCGAGGCAGACTCCGTCAGCGAAGCTTGGCTGGTCTGGTCCAAGGCCCTGGAGCAACACCCCAAGATCACGACCAAGGTGCTTGGCATGCAGGACATGATCCACTCCACCCGAGCCCAGCACTTCCACGAAAACCAGGGCAGCGTCACCTGCTACGTCGCCACCACCTCCGGTGTCGACGCCTTCGCCACCTCGACCAACACCGAACAGCGCATCCTGACCCCCCTGGAAGCGCTCCGCATCTTCCGGGCCGAACCCGACACCCCCACCGCCCCCCTGCGTGCGGACCACTTCGAACGCGAAAAGGCCCTCGTCCAGGGCCCCCTCAAGACTGAAACGGTCGCCGCCGGCAACCTCAAAGGCATCCGTAAATGGGCCTGGGGCCGTCTCGGGGGCACCCTGTTCGGTGGAAAGGCTGCCGAGGCACTCGATGCCCTGCACGAGCGGCCGCTGACCGAGCACGCCACCATGCGATTGACCCAAGCACGGCGGAACAAGTACAGCCTCGACGACCTCGTTGACCTGATCAACCAACTCCACGACGAAGACCGTCTCGTCATCGGGGGGGCCGACACCGACACCATCAAGATCGTCTGCTCACTAGGAGTCCAGGACGCATGACCAGCACACTCATCGAACAAGCCGAGCGGCGCGACTACCAGAAGCTCTTCCTGCTGGACTTGAACTGGTCCCGGCCCGACCACCCTCCGGTGACTTATGAACACGAAGGCCGGCCGGTCACCGCGACCAACGTCTCGTCCTACAAGGGGCTGCGCGTGTGGGTCGTCAACGAGAAGCCCGACTCCAAGCTCGAAGCCGCACTCGACCAACAACTCGCCAAGACCAGCACCGATCGCATCGTCATCTTCCACGACGACAGCGAGCAGGTGTGGCGATGGCCCGTCCGTCGCGCCGTCGGGAACACCACGACCACCCGGTTGAGCCGGCACAAGCATCGCAACGGCGACCCCGACCCCCGGTTCGCCGCCAAGCTCGACGTCATCCGGCTCCCGTTCGATGTTCGCCTTGACAGCAACGAAGTCCTGTCCAGGGTGCGGCAAGCCTTTGACGTCGAGGCCCAGAATGAAACCAAGTACGCGTCCAAGCTCATGGCCCGCCTGTACGCCGCCATGGAAAAGGCCTACCCCGCCACCAAGAACCCGAAGGTACGCGACCACGAGATCTCGGTGACCCTGGCCCGGATCCTGTTCCTCATGTTCGGCGACGACACCGACATGTGGCCCGAAGGCCTGTTCCAGAACTTCATCCTCTACCACACCGCTGCCGACGGCTCCGACATCGGCGCCAAGCTCACCGAACTGTTCGCCTACCTCGACACCCCACCCAAGGAACGCGGCAACATCAGCCCGGAACTCAACGGCTTCCGGTACGTCAACGGCGGCATCTTCAACGAACGACTCACCCTGCCCACCATGAACGCCGAGTTCCGCGCCGCAGTCCTCGACGCCTGCGACCGCGACTGGAAGACCATCAGCCCCGCCATCTTCGGCTCCATGTTCCAATCAGTCCGCGACGCCCAAACCCGCCGCGAACTCGGGGAGCACTACACCTCCGAGGAGAACATCCTCAAGACCCTCAACCCGCTCTTCCTCGACGAACTACGGGCCGAGTTCGACCACATCAAGACCCTCGGTAAGTACGAAGCCGACCGCCTCCGCAAGCTCCGCGACAAGCTCGGCCGGATCCGCTTCATGGACCCCGCCTGCGGCTGCGGCAACTTCATCATCGTCGCCTACCGCGAACTCCGCGACCTCGAGTTGGCGATCATGGAACGCCTCCAAGAGATCACCGGCGACCCCGCCATGCTCCTGGCCAACTACGGACTCAAAGTCACCCTCGACCACTTCTACGGCATCGAAATCGACGAATGGCCTGCCCGCATCGCCGAAACCGCCATGTTCCTCATCGACCGGCAATGCGACCTCAAACTCACCGAACGACTCGGATGGGCACCCGACCGGCTCCCCATCCACGAGCAGGCCACCATCATGAGCAACGTCAGCGCATTGAAGCTCGACTGGGCCCAGGTCTGCCCACCCACCGAAGACACGATCGTCGCAGGAAACCCTCCGTTCCTCGGGCACGCGACCCGCTCGGACGCCCAAGCCGAGGAACTGCGTGACGCGTGGGGCAAGGACGACATCAGCCGACTCGACTACGTCACCGGCTGGCACGCCAAGTCGTTGCACTACTTCCAGAACACCGCAGGCAAATTCGCGTTCGTCACCACCAACTCCATCACCCAAGGCGACCCCGTCCCCCACCTCTTCGCCCCCATCTTCGACGCAGGCTGGCGCATCAAGTTCGCCCACCGCACCTTCCCCTGGACCTCCGAAGCCGCCGGCAAGGCTGCCGTGCACTGCGTCATCGTCGGGTTCGCCAAGACCCTCGACGGTGCCAAGCCCCGTCTCTTCGACCACCCCGCCACCGGGCAGCAGGGTGCGGAACGCCAGGTCGCCACCATCAACGCCTACCTCGTCGACGGTCCCAATGTGTTCGTCACCAAGCGGCCCCAGCCACTGGTCCCCGGCCTGCCCGAGGCCACCTTCGGCAATATGCCCCGTGACGACGGTAACCTCATCGTCCTGCCCGCCCACTACGACGAGGTGTTCCACGACCCGATCGCCCGGCGCTACCTACGGCCGTTCCTCGGCGCCGAGGAAGTCCTCCACGGCAAGCAACGCTGGTGCCTCTGGCTCACCGCCCTCGACCCGGCTGACCTGCACCGCAGCGCCATCCTTCGCGAGCGGGTGGATGCTGTCCGCCGATTCCGACTCAAGAGCACCGCCGCGAGCACGCGACAGATGGCCCAAACCCCCCACCTCTTCGGACAACGGCCCGCCCTCCACACCGAGCCCTACCTGGTCATCCCGAGGGTCTCCAGCGAACTGCGGGACTACTACCCCGTCAGAAGGGTCACCCCAGACGTCATCGCCAGTGACGCCACCTTCACGGCCAACGACTCGACCGGGCTGCTGTTCGCAGTCATCTCCTCGGCCATGTTCATGGCCTGGCAGGCCACGGTCGGTGGTCGTCTGGAGTCTCGCCTGCGCTTCTCGAACACCATCGTCTGGAACAACCTGCCCCTGCCCGACCTTGACGACGACGCCCGCCAGAACATCATCGCGGCAGGCCGCTCGGTCGAAGAAGCACGCGACCGCCATCCCCAGCGGACCCTCGCCGACCTCTACCGCCCCGAAGCGATGCCCGCCGACCTGAAAGACGCCCACCGCATCCTCGACGCAGCAGTCGACAAGGCGTTCGGCGCCCGAGGCACAACACCAACCCTGGACGAGCGACAGCGGGTCTTGTTCCAACGCTACGAACACCTCACAGGTCCGCTCACCACCACCGGCACCGCCTCTCAACGGAGGCGCTCATGAGCTTCGACCTCAGCGCCCTCTCCAAGCAGGCATACGGCTCCTGGGCCACAGGCTCCTGCACCATCACCCAACTCCGGGACGCTGCCCGACACCTCGGCTGGACAGAGGTACCGATGCGCTCCGATGAACCAGCCCTCACTGCCCTACGCCCCCAGACGCAGGCCCAGGCCCACCCACGCTCCTTGAGCGCCACCTACGGACTCGGACCCCAGCCGCTCCACACCGACGGTGCCCACCTGCCCGAACCTCCGGACTGGATCGTCCTCGTCGCCGCAGCGCCCAACACCACCCCGACCACACTCCGCGCCGTGCCGCACGCCGATTCGGCCGTGCCGTGGCACGCCATGCTGAGCGGCATCTTCCTGGTGCGATCCGGAACACAACCCTTCCTGGCCCATGCGGCGACGGGCAGCCGGATCCGCTACGACCCCGGGTGCATGACCCCCTGCGACCAGCGCGCGCGCATCGCCGCCCAGTTCCTCGCAGACAGGACGAACACACACGAGCACGGCTGGACCCAACCCAACCAGATGCTGCTCATCGACAACCGGCAGGCCCTCCACGCCCGCCACGAGGTCTCCGAAACGGACGCCACGACCCGAGTCCTGCACCGGCTCGCATTCATCCGGAAGGCGCAATGACCAAGCCCTGGGATCACAACGCACTCCTTCTGAAGGCACGGCTGTTTCTCAACCACGCCATGGACCAAGACGAACCACGAACATTTGATGAACGAGCGCTGTGGGCCTCCCTCGCGCTTGAACTCCTCGCGAAGGCCGCACTGGCTAGGGTTTCCCCGGTCCTGATCGCCGTTCCCAGCGAAGACGGCAACAGCCTTCTCGTGGCCAGCGGACTGATCGAAGGCGACGTGCGCTTCACATCTGTCCCCGCCAAGACCTTGTTCGCTCGATGCGCGAAGGCGTTCAGGCCGTTCAGCGACAAGGAAGCGGGTGCCATCTCCGGCGCGCGTAACGACTACCTCCACGGTGCATCGCCCACCTTCACATCGATCCCCGAGGAAGCGTGGTGGCCAAGTTACTGGGCGCAGATGCACATCCTGGCGAACGCCTGCGATCTCGTGCTCGATGACCTCGTCGGTACGGACCGAGTCGGCGCCGTTGAGAAGCACTTAGCGCGCAACGCACGGAACATCGAGCAACGCTGCGAGATGCTTCTCGGGCGAGCTCGCCAGCGTCTCGCACTCTTCGAGGCTGGACAGGTCCGCGCCTCCGACGCAGCCGAATGGGCCCGCTACAGGGTAGGCGACCACTCGGCTCGATTGCAGTACTCCTCGACCGAAGCGTGCCCTGCATGCGGAGCGCTGGGTCATCTTGAGGGAGACAACATTGAGGAGGCGACGCATCACACCGATCAATTGTCCGAAGACGACTACGAATCGTGGATGGAACTAAAGGTCAGCTCGGAGCACTTCAGCTGCGACCGATGTCGACTGATTCTTGACTCTTACGAACTCATCGCGGAGGCCGAGCTGCCAGAATCCTTCGCTGTCAGAACAGAAGTAGGAGACTACTGGGAGCCCGAGTACGGCAATGACTGACCGCTCGGGGTCCTTGGTCGCCGGCGGAACTTGGACCCCATGCGACCAATCACCGCCTCGTCGGCGCCGTCCTCGCCGACAACACCCAACTACCTGCCCCTCGCGGCCGGCTACGAGATCCGGTTGGTGCGACGAAACGGGCCGACCAGCACCTTGGCCTGATGACTTCCTCGGGCCCCAACCGCGGGGCAGGCCGGGGGAGCTTGGCGGCGGCTGAGGCCTGAGAGCGCAGGATTGCAACAGGCATGAGCCTTCTGGGGAACCACCGTACTCCATCAAGTGGGAGGGCGACGCGAACCCGCTGCTCATCAACGACGACCGCTACGCTCCCGCAGGGGTGCTCGCGCCGAAGTCGAAGGCCGACCTCGCCTTCACGATGCACATCCTCAGCTCCCTGGCCGTCGACGGCACCGCCGCGATCGTCGAGTTCCCCGGCGTCCTCTACCGCGGGGGAGCCGAACGCAAGATCCGCAAGTACCTGATCGACAACAACTACATCGACACCGTCATCCAGCTTCCGCCCGACCTGTTCTTCGGCACCACCATCGCCACCTGCATTATCGTGTTGAAGAAGTCGAAGCACGACAACTCGGTGCTGTTCATCGACGCCTCGGGCCAGTTCAAGCGCCTCGGGAACAAGAACAAGCTGCAACCGGCGAATCAGGACGCCATCCTCGACGCCTTCACCGCCCGCGTCGACGTGGCCCACGAGGCCGCGCTGGTGCCCAACGAGACCATCGCCGAGAACGACTACAACATCGCGGTGTCGAGCTACGTCGAGCAGGCAGATACCCGCGAGGAGGTCGACATCGTGGCGTTGAACGCGGAGATCGCCCGGATCGTCGCGCGCCAGCAGGAGTTGCGCCTCTCCATCGACGCCATCGTCGCGGACCTGGAAGGCGACGCCGCGTCGCTGGGTTAGGGAACCAACTGATCAATCACGTCCCCGTTGCGGCGCCCCGGATCGGGGGATCTGTCACCCACGTCTGGATAAGGACATCCAGCGCCCGAAACCGGATGGGGAGGGCGATCTCATCACGCTCATAACGTCCTCGCCGAGAACGGCCTCGGGCAGCGTTTCCTCAGCCGTCGAGCGACCGACGTGCGTCAGGAAGGCTGAGGTACAGGTGCAGCGGGTCGGTCGGTGAGGGCAGGAATCCCAGCTTCGAGTAGAAGTCCGCGGCTTCATCGTGCAGCGCGTGGACCAGCATGAGGCGCACTCCGATGCGATCCGCGGCAGCGAGCGTGGACAAGATGGCGTCGCGCACCAGAAGCCGACCGAGGCCGGCGCCTTGGGCTGTGCGGTCGACGGCCAGGCGCCCGAGAAGCACCGCGGGTACCGGGTTTGGAGCATTGCGCCTCGCGCGTCCCGATAGCTGCGAGTGTTCGATTGCGATCGCGGACAGGGTGTAATAGCCGGCGATCTTGCCCGTCTCGTTCTCGATGCAGACGTAGGCTCTGGCGAAACCCGAGACGTGGTTCGCGAGCGCACGCTCCGTCAGGTAGCGGTCGAGGGTGGCTTCGCCGGAATGAAAACCGGCCGTGTTGTCTGCCTTCTCGATTGGACGCGGACGCAGGAACGTCACGGTGCCCGCAGTTCGTCGTCCCAGGGTGAAGTCTCGTTCAGGAGCCGGGTGAGCTCGGCGATCCGCTGCGCCGGGCGGTCCAGGATCTCGGTGAACTGGGCCCAGGCCTCGTCGTCAAGGCGAAAGACGCGACGGTCGGCGAGGGTGTCTTCGGCCCGGGCCACGGCGGCCGAGGTGACGAAGTCTGTAAGTGACTGGCCAGCCGCGGTGGCAGCGTCACGGATCAGGGCGTCCTGATGGGCGGTGACACGCACGGCGATGCGGGCCCTCTTGTGCCGGGCCTCCTGGGTGCTGGACATGGATGAAAGTGTACGCCGAATGGGCAAACAAGTGTCGGTCGGGTGGCTGTCGGGAGCCGCTGCTACGGTGAGGCCAGGGTTTGGCGAAGGGAACCAGGGTGACGGGGTGCTGGCGTGGTGAGGAGACAAGGCGACGGCCAGGTCCGACTCTGAGTGGGCCGACGGGCGGCTACCGGTCCCGATGGGGGCTTGAGGCATGAGCCGGGTTGAGGCGTTGTTGGCCGAGCTGGCACCGGGCGGTGTCGAGTTCAAGATGCTGGGGGAGGTGGGTGAGTTCATCCGAGGTAGCGGCCTCCAGAAGTCCGAACTCACTGACTCTGGCATCCCCGCAATCCACTACGGCCAGATCCACACTACTTATGGCACTTGGACCGAGCATACGAAGTCGTTTACCGCCCCAGATCGTGCCGCAAGGCTGAGGCGCGCCAAGACCGGTGATCTACTCATCGCCACCACCAGCGAGGACGATGCTGCGGTAGCCAAGGCGACGGCTTGGCTCGGCAGTGGCGAAGTGGCCGTCAGTGGAGACGCATACATCTATCGTCACACGCTCGACCCGAAGTACATGGCCTACTTCTTCCAATCGCAACACTTTCAAGATCAGAAGACCAGATACATCACAGGAACAAAGGTTCGTCGTGTGTCGGGAGTCTCCCTCGCGAAGGTCCGAATCCCGGTTCCGCCGCTTGAGGTGCAGCGGGAGATCGTGGGAATATTGGACCGGTTCACCCGGCTGGAAGCGGAGCTGGAAGCGGAGCTGGAAGCGGAGCTGGAAGCACGACGACGCCAGTATTCATACTTACGTGAGGAACTGTTCGCGAACCTCGCTGACGGCCATGTTCCTCGTGTCGCTTTCGGTGACTTCGCTGAGATATTCAGGGGAAAGCGGTTTACGAAGGCCGATTACGTCGAGACCGGTGGAGTCCCCGCCCTCCACTATGGCCAGATCTACACCGACTTCGGCACAGTGGCACGGCAAGCCCTCTCCTGGGTTCGGCCAGAGATGGCCTCGAGGCTCAGGTATGCGCGGCCGGGTGATGTCGTGCTGACAGACGTCGGCGAGACAGTCGAGGATGTCGGTAAGGCAGTTGCCTGGATGGGGTCCGACGCGGTTGCGATCCATGATCACTGCTACGTCGTTCGTGCGGACGTGGACCCGGTCTACTTGGCTTACTACATGCAGACTGGCGCGTTCGTGGCGGCTAAGAGCAAGCACATCGCACGAACCAAAGTTAAGACCCTTCTGCCTGAAGGGCTGCGGCGGATCGAGGTGCCGCTCCCCTCCAGGGAGGAGCAGGAGAGGATCGCCTCGATCCTCGACAAGTTCGATGCCCTCGTCAACGACCTCTCCGTCGGGCTTCCCGCCGAGCTGGCCGCCCGCCGCAAGCAGTACGAGTACTACCGCGACCGGCTCCTCACCTTCGAGGAGGCCGTGTGATCCCGCAGTTCTACACCTCCCGCCCCGAGTGGCCTGAGCGCATCGAGGCGCTCGTCGAGCAGGTGGGGCGCGTCGGGGCCTTCGAGGAGCGCTCGGGGCAGGCGTTGGAACTGCGACGCGCGAACCGGGTCGGTTCGGTCCATTCGTCCACCGCCATCGAAGGAAACCGGCTCAGCCTGGCGCAGGTCGAGGCCGTGGCCGACGGGTTGCCCGTCCGCGCCGCACCCCGCGAGGTGCTGGAGGTGGAAAACGCACTGGCCGCCTACGAGGCGCTGGCGGATCTTGACCCGTGGAATGTTGCCGACCTGCTCCGGGCCCACCGCCTCTTAACCGTGGGGCTTCAGCCGGAGGCGGGCGAGTTCCGCACCGTCGAGGTCGAGATCGTCAACGCCGAAGGCGGCGTCATCCACACCGGGTCGCGCGCCGAGAAGGTGCCGAGGCTCATGGCAGAGTTGCTCGAATGGGGTGGGTCCAGCGGGGACCATCCGGTCGTCGTGTCTAGCGCCGTCCACTTCCTCATCGAACACATCCACCCGTTCCGAGACGGCAACGGCCGGGTCGGGAGGCTCTGGCAGACGCTGATCCTCAGCCATTGGCGGCCGTTGTTCGCCTGGATGCCGACCGAGACGCTGATCCGGCGCAACCAGGCCGCGTACTATCTGGCCCTGCAAGCGTCCAGGGAGCCGGAGATCGACGCGGCCCATTTCATCGATTTCATGCTCCGAGTGATCGCCGAGTCGCTGGCCGAGTATGAGGCTCAGCTGCGGGCCCCGATCGCCGGGGAGCCAGCATGACGAACACCGCGCCGCGCTACGAGCCGATCGCCGTCAGCGACGAGAGCACCGTCGTCGCAGAGTACGTGCCAGAGCCGGGCGCCGCCGTCGAATATCAGTCGGAGGCGCAGCTGGAGGCCGAACTGCTGCGGCTGTTGGAGGCGCAGGCCTACGAGTACCTGCCGATCACCTCGGAGGCCGACCTCGTGGCGAACCTGCGCGCGCAGTTGGAGGCGCTCAACGCCGTCGAGTTCTCGGATGCCGAATGGCAACGGTTCTTCGAGCAGCGGATCGCCGGGCGAAACGACGGAATCGTCGAGAAGACCGTCCGCATCCAGGAAGACCACATCCAACTGCTCAAACGCGACGACGGCACCACGCGCAATATCCGGCTGCTCGACAAGACCTCCATCCACAACAACCGGCTCCAGGTGATCAACCAATACGAGGTGCCTGGGGCGGGCCCGGCCGTCGACGCTGCCTCGAATGGGGCGGGCCGTGCGACCTTCGCGAACCGCTACGACGTGACGGTGCTCGTCAACGGCCTGCCGATGGTCCACATCGAACTCAAGCGCCGAGGCGTCGACATCCGCGAGGCGTTCAACCAGATCGACCGGTATCAGCGCGACAGCTTCTGGGCCGGGTCGGGGCTGTTCGAGTACGTCCAGCTGTTCGTCATCTCCAACGGCACGCTGACGAAGTACTACTCCAACACCACCCGCCGCCAGCACCTCAAGGAGGGGCAGAAGCCGGGGCGGGCGCGCCGGACGTCGAACAGTTTCGAGTTCACGTCGTGGTGGGCCGATGCCAGGAACCGGCCCATCCAGGAGCTGTCGGCGTTCGCGGCCACGTTCTTCGCGCGGCACACGCTGCTCAGCATCCTCACGCGCTACTGCGTGCTGACCGACGACCGGCTGCTGCTGGTGATGCGGCCCTACCAGATCGTCGCGGCCGAGCAGATCCTGCGACGCATCGACATCGCCACCAACTACAAGCGGCTCGGCACCGTCGCGGCCGGCGGATACGTGTGGCACACCACCGGCTCGGGCAAGACACTCACGTCGTTCAAGGCCGCGCAGCTGGCCTGCCGGCTGCCGGGCATCAGCCGGGTGCTGTTCGTCGTCGACCGCAAGGATCTCGACTACCAGACGATGCGCGAATACGACCGCTTCCAGAAGGGTGCGGCCAACTCGAACACGTCGACGGCGGTGCTGAAACGCCAACTCGAAGACCCGGGCGCGCGGATCATCATCACCACCATCCAGAAGTTGTCGTCGTTCGTGAAGGCCAACAAGGCCCACCCCGTCTACGACGAGCACGTGGTGATCGTGTTCGACGAATGCCATCGATCGCAGTTCGGCGACATGCACACCGATATCACAAGGGCGTTTCGGCGCTACCACCTGTTCGGGTTCACCGGCACCCCGATCTTCGCGGCAAACAGCGGCAGTGGAGGCAACCCGCAGCTCAAGACGACGGGCAGGCGTTCGGTGACCGGCTGCACACCTACACCATCGTCGATGCCATCACGGATAAGAACGTGCTGCCGTTCCGCATCGACTACGTCAACACAGTGCAGGTGGGGGCGGTCACCGACAAGCAGGTCTCCGCGATCGCGACCGAGGCGGCGCTGCTCGACCCGCGTCGGATCCGCGACATCGTCGGCTACACGCTGGAACACTTCGACCAGAAGACCAGGCGAAGCTCCGCCTATGAGCATTCGGTGGTCACCAATGTGGCCGAGTCGACCAGGGCCTACCGGCAGGCGGAGGCGGTCCGGCAGCGTCGGCGGGTGCGGGGGTTCAACGCGATCTTCGCCACCGCGTCGATCGATGCGGCCAAGCGCTACTACACGGCATTCCAGTTGCAGCAGGAGGACCTGCCGCCGGATCGTCGGCTGAAGGTCGCGCTGATCTACTCGTACGGCGCCAACGAGGCCAGCGACGACGGCATCCTCGACGACGAGGCGTTCGACACTGACGCGCTCGGCGCCGACTCGCGCCAGTTCCTGGAAGACGCGATTCAGGATTACAACGACCTGTTCGCCACCAGCTACGACACGTCCGCCGACAAGTTCCAGAACTACTACAAGGACCTGTCGCAGCGGTTGAAGAACCGGGAGGTCGACCTCGTCATCGTCGTCAACATGTTCTTGACCGGTTTCGACGCGACGACGCTGAACACGCTGTTCGTGGACAAGAACCTGAAGGCGCACGGCTTGATCCAGGCGTATTCGCGCACCAACCGCATCCTCAACTCCGTCAAGACCTACGGCAACATCGTCGCGTTCCGGAACCTGGAGGACGAGACGAATGCGGCGCTCGAACTGTTCGGCAACCGGGACGCGCGCGGCGTCGTCCTGCTGAAACCGTATGCGGAGTATTACGGGCAGTACGCGGCCAAGGTCGAGGAGCTGCTGAGCGGGTTTCCGCTCGGGTCGCCGATCGTGGGGGAGGCGGCACAGAAGGAGTTCATCGCCCTGTTCGGGCAGATCCTGCGGCTGGAGAACATCCTCGCGTCCTTCGACGACTTCCGTGGCGCCGAGCTGCTCACCGCGCGTCAGGGGCAGGATTACCGTAGTCGCTACCTGGACCTGCACGCCGAGTTCCGCAGGGGCTCGGAGGCGGAGAAGGAGTCGATCAACGACGACGTCGTGTTCGAGATCGAGCTGATCAAGCAGGTCGAGATCAACGTCGACTACATCCTGCTGCTCGTGGAAAGGTACCGCGACAAGCACGGCGATGGTGAGGACAAGGAGATCAAGGCGGAGATCTCCCGGGCGGTCGACGCCAGCCCGACGCTGCGCAACAAGCGCGACCTGATCGAGGCGTTCGTCGACGCGGTGTCGTTGGACGGCGCGGTCGACGACCAGTGGCAGGGTTTCGTGGCGGCGCGGCGGGAGGCCGAGTTGGGGGAGATCATCGCCGAGGAGGGGCTGCGTGAGGCCGCTACGCACGAGTTCGTTGAGGCAGCGTTCAGGGATGGGGCGCTGCGCACGTCGGGGACGGCGATCACGAAGGTGTTGCCGCCGGTGTCGCGGTTCGCGGCCAAGGGCGGTCATGGGGAGAGGAAGCAGAGGGTGATCGAGAAGCTGGGGGCGTTCTTCGAGCGCTTCCTGGGATTGACGATGGGAGAAGAGCGATGACTGCGGAGCCAACGGCGGGCGGTATCCCGCCTTGGGAGGGTTTCATGATCCACACCCTCCGTGCCTTGGCCGACGGGAACGTGCGTTCGAGGCGCGAGCTGTTCCCTCTCGCTGCGCGTCTGGCGGACCTGACCGTGGCCCAGCAGGCGGAGGTGCTCTCGTCGGGGCAGGTGGTTTACGAGAACCGCGTCGGTTGGGCGTTGTCGTTCCTGGCCAACGTCGGCGCCATGGAGCGCCCATCGCGTGGGCACTACCAGATCACCGACGCGGGGCGGGGTCTGCTCCAGCGGTTCCCGCAGGGGTTCCGCGAGCGCGACGTCAATGAGTTGGCGGACGACCCCGAATCGCCGATCCGGCCGTACGTGGCCAGCGCGCCGCGTCCCACGAAGCAGGGGTCAGCTGTCGCCGATCCCGCCGCGGCACAGGCAGCCACGATGACGCCGACGGAGCAGGTCCAAGACGGGATCGGCCGGATCCACGCAGATGTGGCGGGGGCGCTGCTCAGCCGCCTGCAGAGCAGGGAGCCGGCGTTCTTCGAGCGGGCGGTGGTCGAGCTGTTGCTGGCGATGGGCTATGGCGGGGTCGGCGGTTCAGGTGCGGTCACCCAGATGAGCAACGACGGAGGGATCGACGGCGTCATTGACCAGGACGTGCTCGGCCTCAGCCGGGTCTACCTGCAGGCGAAGCGGTACGCGGACGGTTCGTCGGTCGGACGCCCGGAGGTGCAGGGCTTCGTCGGGGCCGTCCACGGGAAGGCGGACGGTGGGGTGTTCATCACGACGAGCCACTTCTCCAAGGCGGCACGGGAGTTCGCTGAGATTACGCCGATGCGGATCATCTTGATCGACGGGCAGCGGCTGACTGACTTGATGATCCGGTACGGGGTGGGCGTGCAGGTGAGACAGACATTCGTTGAGGTGGAGATCGACGAGGATTTCTTCGCCTGAGGGCTGAGCGGGAACTGGCGCGGCATCTCGTCGCGGTTGAGGGGGCCCACGGGAGCCGGGTTGGCTGCCCAGCGTGGCCGTGCTTGGCACTCGGGACGCCCGCTTGGTGGAAGATGGTGCCGTGGCGGAAGTGATGCGGCGATCTGATCTGGTGGTGGCGTTGGCCACGGTGACGATCAGTGCGCTGAGTGGGCCTTTGGGGCCGATGGGTGTGGCTGTCGCGAGGGAGTTGGTCAAGGCCTCCAATTCGGTGTGGGACCGTACCTCCCCGGAACGGCAGCTGCGGAATACCGTGCAGGCCAGCATTGAAGCTTGGGCCAAAGGCGAGAAGGTTCCTGCCGATATCGTTGACCGGGGGCTGGGATGGGCGGTTGAGTACGTGCAGGCCGCTGGCGGCCAGTATGGCTTGATCGCTGAGGCCGATTTTGATCCTTCTCGGGCTGCGGCGTCGGTCTTGGATCATGTCAAGGGGACGGACAGGTACTGGGGAACCGAGTTGGAGTACGCGGTCGCTGAGCGGGCTGTGGGTGCCACGTACCAGGCGTTGTGTGCGCGGCTGAAGACCGAGGGCGGCCTGGTCCTGGCGGCGGTGCAGGCGTCACGGAATGCGGTCTTGGCCAGCGTCGCCCAGCTGCATGACGGGCTGTTGGGGGTGGCTGACCGGAGTGATTTGTGCCGGTATCTGCGGGCCAAGATCGTGGACTGGGACTACTCGCCATGGACTCTGAGGAGTCCGGCACTGTTGGAGCGCGATCTGCAGCTCGACACCCGCGATGGTCAGCCCGAGCGGGTAGCTGCGGCGGAGGCGCTGGCTGGACGCGGGCTGTTGGTGGTGTTGGGTGGGCCCGGTTCGGGCAAGACGTGGCTCGGGCAGCGGTATGCGCGTGAAGCGGCCCAGGCCGCATTGGCTGAGCTTGAGGATCCGCGGGTTGATCCTGCGTTGGTCGAGATCCCACTTTTGACGAGTTGGGCTGGCTGGGCTTTGCAGCCGAGTGGTGGGGTCGATGGCCTGGTTTCTGCGGCGCTGCCGGCAACAAGTGAAGAGCGCATCAGGCGGTTCGTGCTGCGGCCAGGGGCCCGCGTGTTGGCAGTTGCCGATTCCCTGGACGAGGCGGGCGTGGGCGAGAACAGGGCCAGGACGTTGCTTCGTTCATTGCCCGGGCCTGTCGGTTGGAGGGTGGTGGTGACGTCGCGGCCCGAGGCGTGGCACACCACTGCTCCAGGTTTGAGACCCAATGAGGGGGTCCGCATCGGCACCCTGGTCGATCTGAGCTACCCCGAAGACGTGGACGGCTACATCCGTCAGTGGTTCACCGGCGAGCCGGTCGACGCCGAGCGGTTGATCAAGCAGATCGCGAACAGACCCGAGCTGAGGTCCACAGCCACGGTGCCGTTGCTGCTCACCTTCTACTGCATGCTCACCGAGCAGGACCCCGGCCAGGATCTGCCCTGGACACGCCGCGGGCTGTACCGTGCCATTATCGACCGGCTCCTCACCGGGGGCTGGTCCGTCGATGAGCCGGAACGGGACCTGGAAGAGTGCCGGACAATTCTGCAGGACTGGGCATGGGGCGCCGTCGCCGAGGCTGTTACCGCTGTGGGGCTGGGTGCCTGGCCCAACACGATTACTACAGAGAAGACCCGAAGCAACCTCGAGCGGGGTCTTGATCATGTCGCTCCGAAACAGCAGCATTCCACGATGTACGACCGCACTCA
Organism: Tessaracoccus bendigoensis DSM 12906; assembly: GCF_900141915.1. Taxonomy (GTDB): domain Bacteria; phylum Actinomycetota; class Actinomycetes; order Propionibacteriales; family Propionibacteriaceae; genus Arachnia; species Arachnia bendigoensis. The sequence goes on from NZ_FQZG01000024.1 coordinate 53,856, forward strand.
TGTTCAGCGCCGGTTCGTTCACCGTGCCCTGGTGGAGCATTCGGTCGCCGAGAAGATCGCGACCTTTCCGGCTGCGAAAGCTGCCGAGGCTCTCCTGCCCCATGTGTGGTTCGATCCTGACTGGGCAGCCACCGTACCCATGGCCATCGCGGCACATCCTGAACGTGACACGGTCGTTAAGCTGCTATGGGCTCATCACTCGACGACGCTCACGCCAGCTCAGGAGGCCGTGAACACTCGGCTGGAAGATGTTCTGTTGGAAGCTGCCACGCAGACCCTCCCAGAAGACTGGGGTGAGGCAGGGCGCAGTCTGATCCATGACCTCCGAGCAGTTGCGATAGTGCGCGATCCCCAGATCGTTGTCCGATCCGCACGCTGGACCTCTTCCAACCCTCAAGCAATCCACGCGATCCTGGATGCGCTTCCTGGCGCGAACTGGCGCGTGGTCGGTGGCTTGGTAGGTGTGTTGCCAGCCTTGGAGCCTACTGAGGTGGAGCGGGTTGTGGCTCGGGATGCGATTCTGGCTGCGGTTCCAGGCGCGGACCCGTTCGCGGTCGGCGGCGTGGTGGGTATGTTGCCAGCCTTGGTGGTTACTGAGGTGGAGCGGGCTGTGGCTCGGGATGCGAT
>NZ_FQZG01000023.1 GCF_900141915.1 Tessaracoccus bendigoensis DSM 12906
CCAGATCATCAACGTGCCTGCACGACTGGCCCGTCCACAACGCCGACCCTGGCTCCACCTGCCCGAGCATTGGCCATGGGCACCCCAATGGCTACAACTCTGGCGAAGCGTGTTCCCCTCCACCACCGGGCCACCACTATCAGCCTGACCTGCCCATCCCGCCCCCGCCAGGCCAAACCCAAGGAACCAAACAAAGTGGAAAAGCTGGGCAAACCAGCAGATCCATCACGCCCAAAATCACAACAGCGTCAAAACACCGGGACCATGCCCTCCAGAAACCCGTCCGAAAGCCAATCCACGGATTCAGGCTGGAGAGACTCTCGGATCCCCGGCTGCAAACACCATGGAGTGCTCGCCGGACGCAGCAACCACCGATCCTGCTAATACGAAGCGCGCACCGGCCTGCGTAAGCGCAGGCCGTGACGGCCATGGAGCACGATAGCCGCAGTCATCAAAGCCGGGACGATTGCGAAGTAAACCCCATAGACCACAAGGTAGAAAACGAGTACTCCCCACCACCCTCGATCATCCCACAGCATGCTGATCGGAAGTAGAGTCATCGCCGCAGCCGTCACGCCCACGGCCAAGACGGTCGCCCATCCAGACGGCGGACGCCAAGCCAGCAACGTGACCCCGGCTACAGCTGCCAGAGCAGTGCAAGCCAGCGAAAGGCTGGACCACGCCAACGGCGTCTCGTTAGGGCCTCCGAGGAGTAAGTGGGCGAGGGTAGGGACCGTCAGCATGATTCCCGCTGCGGCCAAGAAGGCTACAGCAATTCGGGCGGGGAAGGGGGAAGGCTTCTTCATGCCTACAGCATGGACCATCCCCCCTCACCGAACAAGTAGAGCCCGGGAGTCCGTCCCCGCCAGCCGCACCGCGCCTCGTTCCAAGCGCCGGACTGGTTGAGCGTGCCTTCTTCACCCTTGGGAACGCGGCATGAGCGAGCGTGCTTCTGTGCCCAGCTAGTCATGGCAGTAGGTCCCAGTACTGCTTGCGGGCAGGCATGGCGTGGATGACCATCTCTTCCCCGCTCTCGAAAACCAGGACAACCGTCTCCAGCAACCGAGCCGCGGTATCGAACCCGAGCCGCAGTTCCCGGTGCGGCCACTCATCCTCGTCAAGGGGCTCAATCCACAACGACCAGTACGCGGCCTGCACCGCATCCTCCTGAGCGATGCCGTGCTTGAGTGCGCTCGGGTGAACCTTCACGCGGCGTAGCCGGCCAAGGCGCGACGGATCGCCTCCGAGCGCGACACGTGATCCCGCTCAGCTGCCGCGTCCAGCTCGGCGAGCTCCTCGGGCGTCAGGCGCACCGCGATCACCTGCGACGGCTCAGCGCCGCGACCCGGACGGCCGCGTCCTCGCCGCAACAGCTTCTCCGGGTCGTAGCCAGCCTCTGCTTCGTCGGCCCACTTCTGGATCTGCTCGTCACTGACCATGCACAAATCGTATAACGAAAAGGGAGCGCGGGGAAGCGTCCCCTGGAACTTTGCGCAACTCGGCAGTTCCCGACGTCCGCTCGTCGGCATGAGCGTGAAGTGCGGGGGAGTGCGCCAGCCGCGGGGCCTCCGGCGGAACCCGGGTGGACGTCTCGACGGTTCGAGCTCGACGTGATCAAGTCCGCCGACCTCTTCAGAGGGGGAGTTGGGTGGCTGCGTTTTCTTCCCAGGCGTCTTCGATGCGGGTGTAGATGCCGATGGAGGCGAGGTCCTTGTGGCGGGTCTGTCTGGCGATCTGCAGGGAGGTGGCGCCGCGTTTCGCGGCGTAGGTGACGAACCCTGCCCGCAGGGAGTGCGCCGAGAAGCCGGTGGCGTCGAGACCGGCGCGGGTGACAGCTTGGGTGACCAGGCGGGACAGTCCGTCGGGGGAGAGGCCACGGGCACTGACCCGGTTGCCTTTGGAGATGGACCGGAAGACCAGGCCTTCGGTGATGCCGGCGGCGGTGAGCCAGTTGCGGAGTGCGGTGACGGGGCAGTAGTCCTGGCGGGCGCCCCAGGGGAGGACCACGAGCTCAAGGTCGCCGGTCTGGTTGGTTTTGGAGTGGGTGAGCTCGATCACCAGGCCCCGTTCGTGGGGTTTGATCTGGTCGACCTCGAGGGCGGCGAGTTCGGAGGCGCGCAGCGCGGACACGAACCCGACCAGCAGGAGTACCCGGTCCCGGATTCCGCTGAGCGAGGGCTCATCGTCGCGGGTCTTCCATTTCGTCATCGCCGGGCAGGCATCAACGACGTCGAGAAGGAGCGGGGGCATGAGGGGGCGCGCTTGGTCCGGGGGAGCGCCGAGCTGGCGGCGGATCCCTTCCCAGACGGCGATCACGCGTGCGGTCTGGGTGGGGTCGGGATGGTTACGGACCTTGTGGGCGAACCGGATCGTCGACAGACGCCGGCTGATCGTGCCGACCTTCGCGCCGGCGGTGGCCAGCGCCGAGATGTAGCGGGAGATCGCGAGGTCGGTGGCGGGCAGCGCGATGTGGTGGTTGTCGCGGCACCAGGTGACGAACTCGGTCCAGTCGGAGCGGTACCCGCGCAGCGTCGACGAGGCCCGCGACGCCGAGGCGAACGCGGCCTCGGCCGCATCCAACGACAGGTCCTCCGGCAGCAGCACCCCCGCCTGATGATCAACGGCGACCAGACCAGCCGCACTGTCCAGGGACCCTGGGTGCCCCTCAGGCATTCGACTCGTCAGGTAGCTCGAGTTGCTCGGCGAGCCAGGCGCGGGCGGCGGCCTCGGCGGCCGGTTTGGCGGCTGTCAGGGTGGGCTGGACGCCGCGGGCAATGCGGGTCACCAGATCGGTGCTGCCGGTGCGGTAGATGGTGAGCGTCCAGGTCCAGCGGCCGGCGGTGCCGCGCTGGGCCATCAGCTGCAGATCGTGACGCTCAGAGATCGGCAGGTTCACACCCCACGCCGACTTCGCCCCGGAGCGGTCGTGGCCCCACTCGTACGGGGGCAGCGGCACGTCATCGCGGGTGACGAGTTGGTGTCGGCGTCGGGTGGCCATGCCTGGATCCTACCGGTTATTACATCGGATTCTCTGGATAATCCGATGTAATACGCGGGTGGATCTACGTGCGTCAGAGGTAGAGCGGCTTGCCGCCGCCCAGCGAGAACCAATGCCTCGCGGGACTTCCCCGGGTAGGCGATGTGTCCTTGACGGAACCTTGACCGGATGAGCATCGAAGGCAGACGAACGAGGCGTCATAGTGGTCCTACATTTCTACATGTTATTAGGAGAAATCACGTGCTCGTTTCCCACGGCGGTCTGCGCCGCCCCTTGTTCCTCACCGTCTTTGTGATGGCCGCCTTGACGCTGACTGCCTGTGGGCAGGATGCACCGGCTGCCGGTTCGGCTGCGCCGTTGAGCAGTGCCGCCGCTACGCAGAGCGACGAGGGCGCTGCCGGTGAGGGAGGCACCGGACCTCAGGAGCCGATGGCGATCCGGGGCACGGTGTGGGTTGCCAACGAGGACGGTGATTCCTTGTCGGCCATCGACGCGGACACCGGTGTCGTGGTGACCACGGTGAGCGGGATCGAGAGTCCTCACAATGTTCAGGTGAGCCCTGATGGTGGCACGGTCTGGGCTGTCAGTGGTCACGCCAACGCTGTGGTGGCGCTGGATGCCGCGACGTATGAGCTGTTGGGGACCGCTCCGACCGGTGTGAGCCCTGCGCATGTGGTCGTTAGTCCTGATGGTGAGCAGGTCCTTGTCACCAACTCGGGGGATGACACGCTGAGCGTCTACGACGCCGAGTCGCTGGAGCTCCGGGCCACCGTTGACCTCAGTGCCGGGCCGCACGGCCTGCGTCCCACCCCGGACGGTGCGGCGGTGGTCGTGGCCAACACCACAGCGGGCACTGTCGACGTGGTCGACACTGACACCTATGAAGTCACCGCGACGATCCCGGTCGGGGACTCCCCTCCGCAGGTCGCTGTCGCACCGGACGGGCGGTACGCCTACGTGAGCCTGGTCGGGTCCAGTTCTGTGGTGAAGGTCGACCTGGTGGAGCAGAAGGTCACGGGATCGGTGTCGGTTCCGTCGCCGCCGGTCCAGCTGTACCTGACCGCGGACGGGACCCGCTTGCTGTCGGCCGACCAGGGAACCGAGGGCGCCCCTGGCAGTACCGTGTCCGTGATCGACTCGGCCTCCATGACCATCGAGGACACCATCGCCGCGGGGGCTGGCCCGCACGGGGTGGTTGTCGAACCGACCGGGCAGCGGGCCTGGGTGACCAACCTCTATGACGACACGGTCTCCGTGATCGACCTGTCGACCAACCAGACCGTCTCGACTGTGTCTGTGGGCGACAAGCCAAACGGCATCAGCTACAGCCCTCAATCGCCTACGCCCGGGCCCGCCACTACCAGCGTCACCGTCCCCGACTACGCCACCGGAGCCGAGGGCGGCCACGCGGAGCACTGACCCGGCTGGGCGACCCTCCATCCTGATCGACGGGGCGGTCCTCGAAATGGCAGCCGCTTCTCGGCCCGCAGTTCCACATCCGACATTGGGGGTGACGGAACCGATGCATGGATGGATGTAGAGGGAATCTTTACTCCGCAGGCGCGAGGATCCTTACACGTGACGGTCAAGCTTGTTGCATCGGGTGGTCACGGGACCACCCACTCGGTCCAGGAGGATAGACATGATGGGTTACGGCGGTTTTGGCGGTATGGGGTGGGGCGGCATGGTCGGTATGGTGCTGCTGTGGGCGGTGCTGATCGGTCTGGTGGTGTGGGCGGTGACCAGGCTCTTGCCAACGCGCCCCTACGGTGGCGGCATGCAGCCCGGGCCGGAGACGCCGGAGGAGATCCTGGATCGTCGGTTCGCCCGCGGCGAGATTGACGTCGAGACGTATCAGGTGCAGCGGGCTGCGCTGGCCTCGGCCCGGGGTGAACGCCGATGACTGGGCGGGGCCTGACTCAGGCCGGCCCACGCTGGCTGGCGTGGCTGGTGTTGGTGGTCGCGAGCGTGCTGTTCGTAGGCTCGGTGGTCTTGGCCGCTTGGGGAGGTGCTCGCCCTTACCCTGGCGCTGCCGGTGTCGCGCCGAACTGGGACGGGCATGGTCCGATGATGGGAGCCAACGGTCGCGGGTGGGTCGGACCGTCGGGCGGAATGATGGGCGCCGGGGGCGGCTCCATGATGAGCGGCTCCATGATGGGCGGCGGGGTGTGGCTGGCCGGCGACGGCGTCCGGGTCGACACCATCACCCAGGCAAGGGCTCGCGCGACGCAGGCTGCGGCGGTCAGTGGGCTCATACCGGGCGAGGTGATGCAGTTCACCAACAACTTCTACGTCGAGTTGAGGGACGCCTCCGGTGAGGCCACCACCGAGGTGCTCGTGGACCCGGCAACCGGCGCGGTGTCCACCGAGTACGGGCCGGCCATGATGTGGAACACCGGCAGCCGGACCGCGGCCATGTCCGCTGATGAGGCCGACACGATCGCCAACCGATGGCTGCAGGCAAATGCCGCCGGTGAGACGGCGGCAGGGACGGCCATGGAGTATCCGGGGTACTACACCCTCGACACCGCCTCGGGCGGTACAACAGTGGGCATGCTGTCGGTCAACGCCACCACCGGGGCGGTCTGGTACCACACGTGGCACGGCGAGTTCGTCGCTGAGGAGGACGCTTGAGCGTGGGTTCTGACAAGCAGCCGAGCGTCCTGGTGGTCGACGACGAACCCAGCCTGGTCAGGGTGGTGGAGGGCTACCTGACCACGGATGGGTTCACCGTGCGCACCGCCGGCGACGGCGAGACGGCGCTCGCACTCGCGCGGGAATCAGAGCCTGACGTGGTTGTGCTCGACCTGGGGCTGCCCGGCATGGACGGCGTCGAGGTGTGCCGGCAGCTGCGGACGTTCAGCAGCTGCTACGTCCTGATGTTGACCGCGCGCGCCGACGAGGTGGACATGCTCATCGGGCTCGCGGTGGGAGCCGACGACTACGTCACCAAACCCTTCTCCGCCCGAGCACTGGTCGCGCGGGTCAGGACGCTGCTACGGCGACCGCGGACCCCAGCCGGCGCCACAGCACAGGAAGCCCCGGAGGCACGCGTCTTCGGGGACCTGACGGTGGACGTTCCGGCGCGCGAAGTGCGGGTTGCCGGCTCACTGGTGGCGTTGACGCGCACCGAGTACGACCTGCTGGAGGCGTTGAGCGGGAGTCCCCGCATCGTGTTCACCCGCCAACAGTTGCTCGACCGCGTCTGGAAGGACACGACGGGCTCGGCCGCGAGCGACGAGCACCTTGTCGACATCCACGTCGGCCACCTGCGTCGCAAGCTCGGTGACGACCCCCGCGACGCCCGCTACGTGCTCACCGTCCGTGGGGTCGGCTATCGGATGGGCCCGGGATGACCGCCCACCGAAAGGAGCCGCGACTGGCACGACTCGCCCTGGCCCCCCGACTCCTCCTCAACAACGTGCTCGTCATCCTGGCCGGCGCCGGCACAGTGCTCGTAGTGGTGCTCCTGGTCACCCCGTCGGTGTTCCAGCTCCACCTGGACAGGGCGGGCGTCGCGACCGACTCAGACGCCCTCCAACACATTCTCATGGCGGTTCAGGACGCCGTCCTCGTGGCCGTGGGGATCGGCATCGCTGCCGCGGCGTTCACGGCCGCAACAATCAGCTGGGTGGTGGCCCGCCGGCTCGCCGCTCCTGTGTGGGACGCGGCTGACACCAGCCGTCGACTGGCGGACGGAGACCTGGACGCCCGCGTGCTCGATCCCGGCATGGGCCCCGAGTTCGCCACCCTGGCCGCGTCGGTTAACGAGCTGGCCGAGCGACTCCAGGCCACCGAGGACACCCGCCGCGCACTCACCGCCGACCTGGCCCACCAGCTCCGCACGCCCATCGCCTCCATCGAAGCCACCATCGAGGCCGTCCGCGACGACGTGCTGCCCGCCGACCACCAAACCTGGGACACCCTCGCCGCCCAGAGCACCCGGCTCCGCCGCCTCGTCGCCGACCTCGAGGTCGTCTCCCGCGCCGAGGAACGTCAACTGCTCCTCAGCGCCGAACCCGTTCCTGTCCCCAGCTTGATCGACGCGGCCGTTGGGGCGCATTCGGAGTGCTACCGGTCCGCCGGCGTCCGGCTTGACGCCTCCGTCGCTGACAGCACTCCTCGCGTGCTGGTCGACCCCGAACGAATCCAGGAAGTCCTCGGCAGCCTGCTCGACAACGCGCTCCGCTGCACCCCGGCCGGCGGCACCGTCACCATGGCCGGTCGGCCCAGCCCGTCCGGGGACGCGGCGGTCATCACAGTGACCGACACCGGCATCGGCCTCACCCCGGCCGAAGCGGGGCAGATCTTTCGCCGCTTCGCGAAGGCTGCGGACAGCCCTGGCTCCGGCCTTGGGCTGACCATCGCCCGCGCCATCGTCGAGGCCCACCACGGGACCCTCACCGCGGACAGTGCCGGCCCCGGCACCGGCGCCCGATTCACGATCACCCTCCCTGCCAGCGGTTCCCGGCGAACCCGCCACTGAAGGCAGGCGGAACTAGCAACACCAACTCCCTGAGCCTTGATCCACCCGTGGAGTGGCTCAGCATGGTGGAGGGACAGGAGGCGCCTGCTTCTGGCTTGGGATACAGGTGGCTACGACCAGAAAGCTCAGGCCAGGCCCGTCCGGGAGTTGGCCCTGGCGAAGAGTAGGCTCACCCGAGTCCACGCACCTACCCCGCACGCGGCGAGCACTTCCTCACCCAGATGCAACAAGACACCGACGAGCGTTGAGCCAAGCACCAGGATGTCGCCGCCGATCGCCTGCCCAAGCCCCACTCTGAATCGTGGGACCCAGGCCCTCAGACTTCTTGATCAAAAGCGGAGGGGATAGTTGAACGGATCTATACATTGTCGCGGGACAGTGGTCTTATCGGCCGGATCGACCGGCACCGACATGAAGGAGACCACATGATCACCACGCGCAAGATCGCTGCCCTCGTTACCGCCGCCGCGGCGGTGGTCGCGATGACCGCCGCCACCGCCGGAGCGGCCGAGCCCACCACCGGACGCGAGTTCGCCAGCCACGTCCGCATGATGGCCCAGTCAGACATGGGCTTCGACGGCACGCGCAACCCCGGCATGCATCAGGGATTCTCCGGCATGGAGGCTCACCACTCCTCCTGACCAGATCGGTCGGCTCGTCACGCGATCCCCGCCAGGCACCCAGCCCGGGCGGGGATCCCGCTGACTCGAGGCCCGCAACGCCGCATCAGGACGCGACGAGCGATGAAACCAACCCTCACTGTCACCACCTCACCAACGGTCAGGGATGGCCCCAGGCGCGTCCACGGCGGGCTCACCCCCAGGACTATAGAAGCTGCAAGGTGGTCAGGCAGGTGGGGCCCTCAGCGTCGGAGGAGAAGCGGCTCTCGGCGCGCTTCCCGTCCTTGGTGACGACGACGACGCCCGCGAGGTCCTTGGGGATCCAGAAACCGACGAAGCCGTTGGCGTAGGTGGTCGCGTCCTCGTCGACGAGCACCTCACCTGAATCGGTGGTGATCGTCACCTTCACGTCCGCCTCAGCCAATTCCCCTCGGCAGGTGCCGAGGTTGTGGAAGTAGCACTCATGAGTGGTGGTCTCGTACGGCGCGATCGACAGGTAGAACTCATCACCGTCGAGGGGCATCGAGGCCTCGATGGTGCCGTCGCTGAGCAGTACCTCGTCGTAGCGCACCGACGCGGCCAGCGGCAGCGGGCGCTGAGCGTCGAGCCGGTCGAGCGCCTCCACGACCTCGGAGCCGCTCTTCCCCACCAACCCGTGCGCCGCAAGCAACGCCCCCGCGTCCCCCGCCGCGACGCTCGGCGCCGCCGTCGACACGGAATCTCGCGGGGTCTCGGCAACCTCCGGGGTTGAGCAAGCCGACAGCGCCAAGACGGCGGCGAGCGGCACAGCGATACGAATGGTCAGATGATGGCGGCGCATGGGTCTCCAGGAGCTATGTGTCTTCAAGGAAGTCGTGGTGTCCGCGATGTACCGCGGCACCGTTTCGGACATGTCGTCCAACCAGAATGCCGCAATCGCTGAGTGCGCTAGTCACACGCTTAGTCAAGATTAGATCAAGAAGATCCCGAGGTGGCGGGGCGAAAGTGACACGATCCTCGTCTGTTAGCATCGTCACATGACGATAACAAAGACGATCAAGGATGTGTCTGAAGTCGGGGATCTGTCGGTGGCGGCTGCCTTCTTCCACGGCTTGTCCGATCCTTCGCGGCTGGCGATTCTTCAACACCTGACGTTGGGCGAGCATCGGGTGCGGGATCTGACTGCACATCTCGGGTTGGCGCAGTCGACGGTGAGCGCCCACCTGGCGTGTCTGCGAGAGTGCGGCCTCGTGTCGTCGCGGCCGGAGGGACGCGCGTCGGTGTTCTCGCTGGTGGCGGCCCAGGAACTGCTGGCCATGTTGTCGGCCGCGGAGCGCCTGCTTGAGTCGAGCGGGCAGGCTGTGGCGCTGTGTCCGAACTATGGGGTCGGCACCACCACGAACCCCTCCCCCGATCTGTTGAAGGCCCACGGGGCGGAGGCCCAGCGATGAACAGGCCAGCGATCAGCGGACGCGAACACGGGAACACCGCAAACAGCGAGAGCGCCTGCGGGTGCGAGGCACCCGCAGGCGCCAGCAGTGATGATGACGACGCGGTGGAGCATCTGTGGCAGGTCCGCGACATCCAGTTCGGGCTGGCCTCTGGGGTGCTGCTGCTGGCCGGCTTCGTCTCCGGACTGCTGGGCTGGGAGGTTGCCGAGCTGGTGTTGAGCGTCGCGGCGCTTCTGGTGGGGGCGTCGACGTTCGTGCCCGGAGCGTTGAAGAGGCTGGCGCGCGGCAAGGTCGGGGTCGGGCTCCTGATGACCATCGGCGCAGTCGGCGCAACTGCTCTGGGGCAGATCGAGGAGGCGGCGATGCTGGCCTTCCTGTTCTCCCTGGCCGAAGGTTTGGAGGACTACTCGCTGGCCAAGACCAGACGCGGGTTGTGGGCGCTGCTGGGTCTGGTTCCGCGTGAGGCGACGATCAGGCGCAACGGTCGGGATGTGGTGCTGAGCCCCGACGATCTGGTGGTCGGGGATCTGATGATCGTGAAGCCGGGCGAGCGGGTGGCCACCGACGGTGACATCCGGGCCGGCAGGACGGCGGTGGACACCTCCGCCATCACCGGCGAATCGATGCCCGTCGAGGTGGGCCCAGGGGACCCCGTGTTCGCCGGTTCCGTCAACGGCTCCGGCGTCCTCGAGGTCGAGGTCACGGCCGCGGCCAGGGACAACTCTCTTGCCCGGATCGTGCACATCGTGGAGGCCGAGCAGTCCCGGAAGGGCGACACGCAGCGGCTGGCCGACCGGATCGCCACGCCCCTGGTGCCGGGCATCCTGATCGCCGCCACCCTGACCGTCATGGCGGGCTTCCTGCTCGGGGAACCGGCGGTGTGGCTGCAGCGGGCCCTGGTGATGGTGGTGGCCGCCTCCCCGTGTGCGCTGGCGATCTCCGTTCCCGTGACCGCGGTGGCGTCCATCGGCGCGGCCAGCCGTCGCGGGATCCTGATCAAGGGGGGCGCCGCACTGGAGAGCCTCGGCAAGGTCCGCACCATCGCCCTGGACAAGACCGGCACCCTGACCCGCAACCAGCCGGCCGTCGCCGACGTCGCACCCGCCGACGGCTACTGCCCAGCCGAAGTACTCGGCCTGGCCGCCGCGCTCGAGGCGCGAAGCGAACACCCGCTCGCCCGCGCAATCCTGGCAGCCGCCGACGACGTGCGCGCAGCCGATGAGGTGACCGCCGAGGTCGGATCCGGGCTCACCGGCCGCATGGACGGGCGCAGCCTCCGGCTGGGACGCCCCGGTTGGATCGACCCCGGCCCACTGACCGCGCACGTGACCCGCATGCAGGACGCCGGCGCCACCGCAGTCATCGTGGAAGTCGACGGCATCCCCGTAGGAGCGATCGCCGTCCGCGACGAACTACGCCCAGAAGCCCCCGAAGTCATCGCGCAACTCCGCGCGGACGGCTACACCATCGTCATGCTCACCGGCGACAACGGCGCAACCGCGCGCGCCATCGCACGGGAGGCCGGGATCAGCGAGGTGTACGCCGACCTGCGCCCCGAGGACAAGTCCGCGATCATCGAGCGGCTCCGCCGGGAAGGCCACTCGACAGCGATGGTCGGCGACGGCGTCAACGACGCCCCCGCGCTCGCCACCGCCGACGTCGGCATCGCGATGGGGGCGATGGGCAGTGACGTGGCCATCGAGACCGCCGACGTGGCGCTGATGGGCGACGACCTACGGCTGCTCCCCCACGCGCTGGACCACGCCCGACGTACCCGTCGCATCATGCTCCAGAACGTGATCCTCTCGATCGCACTCATCACGATCCTCATCCCAGTCGGGCTCTTCGGAGTACTCGGGTTGGCAGCCGTCGTCCTCGTCCACGAAGTCGCGGAGGTATTCGTGATCGGCAACGGCATCCGGGCAGGACGCAGCACCGCCCTGTCCCCGATCACCGCACCTATCCGTCGGTCAGAACCCGCGATGGTCCCAGCATGAGCGACACCCACGACCACACCCACGCGAATCCGGGGACCAACCGGACCAGGCTGGCGATCGCGTTCGGGATCACCGCCACCATCCTGATCGCCGAGGTCATCGGCGCATGGTGGACCAACAGCCTCGCCCTCCTCGTCGACGCCGGGCATATGCTCACTGACGCCTCCGGCCTGCTGATGGCACTGATCGCCGCCTCCCTGGCCCTGCGGCCGCCCACACCGGAGCGGACCTGGGGTTACCGTCGCGCGGAGGTGCTTGCTGCCGGCGCCCAGTCCGCGATCCTCCTCGCCGTCGGGATCTACGCTTTCATCGAAGGGGTCCGTCGGCTCTTCGACCCGGCAGAGGTCACCGCCGGCGGGCTGCTGGTGTTCGGGATCGTCGGACTCGTCGGCAACATCGTCGCCATGCTTGTCCTGGGCGCGGGCCGCGCCGCGAATCTCAACATGCGTGCCGCGTTCCTCGAAGTGGTCAACGACGCCCTCGGATCCGTGGCGGTCATTATCAGCGCGATCGTCATCTCGCTCACCGGATGGACCCGGATCGACGCCATCGCCGGGATGCTGATCGCCGCCCTGATCGTCCCCCGCGCGATCACGATCCTCAAGGAAGCCGGGGGGATCCTGCTCGAATCCACCCCCAGAGGCCTGAAGCTCGACGACGTCCGCCGGCACATCCTTCAGGTCCCGCACGTGATCGGGGTGCACGACCTGCACGCCTCCACCATCGCCACCGGGCTACCGGTCCTCACCGCCCATGTCGTCGTCGACGAATCCTGCTTCACGCAGGGGCACGTCTCCCAGAAGCTTCGGGACCTCCAAACCTGCGTCGCCGAACACTTCGGCGTCAGCGTCGAACACTCCACCTTCCAGATCGAAGCCCCCTCCCATAGCGCACTGGAACGCCACTCACACCACTGAAACAACGCTCATGGGAATCCGGTTGGCCCCGACGAAGGCTGGCAGTCGACGCCGTGAACACGGCGGAAGGACGTAGGATCGGGCATCGCACACCTCCCCGAGGGCGCCCATCCACCGCCGAGAATCAAGGAAGGTCAGACATGAGACAGTCAGGGCGCCACCCCTCAGCCCGGTGGGTGAGTCACCTCGCCTTGGTCCTCACCGTGATGATCCTGACCGGTTGCTCAAGTGGATCGGGCCAGGCGGGAGTGTTTGACTCAGCAGGTTTTCAAGGAGGTGACGGTTCAGTGACCATTGTCCCTGCCGAGCAGCGGCGATCGGCCCCAGAGCTGGCCGGGGAAACCTTGGACGGTGCACCGCTGACCACTGCAGACTTCCCGGGCCAACTCCTGGTGCTCAACGTTTGGGGATCATGGTGCGCCCCCTGCCGGTCTGAAGCACCCGCCCTCGTCGAAGCGGCCGCCCAACTGCCGGGGGTGCAGTTCATCGGCATAAACACCCGCGACCTCAACCCGGCCCCGGCGCAGGCGTTCGTTCGGGCCTTCGACATCCCCTACCCCAACATCTACGACCCCGACGGTGCGCTCCTGCTCGAGTTCGGGCAGCTTCCACCCAAGGCTATCCCCAGTACTTTGGTCATCGATTCTGAAGGGCGGGTCGCTGCACGGATACTCGGTGAGACCACCGCCTCGACGTTGGTCGGCATCATCGAAGACGTCACGGCGGCGGAATGATCCCTCTCGAGTCCTGGGTAAGCCAAGCGATGTCATCGTCACTGCTCCTGGGGATCCCTGTCGCCATGCTCGCCGGTGTCATCTCTTTCGCCTCGCCCTGCGTCTTGCCCCTGCTCCCGGGCTACCTGTCGTTTGCCTCTGGTCTTGGGGCCCACGAGATCACTCAAGGAACCGGCAACCGACGACTCCTGCTCCTGGGAACCCTGGGATTCGTGCTCGGGTTCGCCGTCGTTTTCGTCCTCACAGGGGCCCTCCTGGGTGGCCTCGGAGCCGTCCTACTCACCTACGAGCGCATCATCACGATCACTGCCGGAATCCTGATCATCCTGATGGGGCTGGGCTTCCTCGGCTGGATCCCCCTGCCCGCGCAGCGACGCCCGCAAACCGCCCGCGCCGGAGCCCTCGCCTCCCCCCTACTCGGGATAGCCTTCGGCCTCGGCTGGACCCCTTGCATCGGCCCCACCCTGTCTGTGGTTCTCACCCTCGCCCTCAACGAGGGCTCGGCCGCCCGTGGCGGGCTGCTGGCCTTCTGCTACGCAATCGGCCTTGGCCTGCCCTTCCTCGCCTTCGCGGCTTCGTTCACCACATTCGTTCCCCATTTCGAGTGGCTCAAGCGCCACCAACGCGCCCTGCAGCGTGCCGGTGGTGGGCTGCTCATTGTGGTTGGGATATCCATGGTCACCGGCCTGTGGGCCATCCTCGTTGCCTACCTGCGACAGTGGGCCTCAACATTCGGGACCATCCTGTGAACATGGGGCACCCGAAGGAAACCCTCATCACGTTGGCCAGCACCTCCGATCCCATGCTTCGGGCGCCGGCTCACCTCCGGAGCCACGGGTTGGTGATACCCCAACCCACATGGCCAGGACGGTGCTCACCGTGGTCAGGGGGCGACCGTGGCGATGCGAAGACGGCGCCCCAGCCACCAGGCCACCACACCGAAGACCGCGAATCCAGCGATGTTCCAGCTTGCTGCCTCGGCCCAGGGATCGATGTTACCCCGCGTAGCTCCGCCAGGAGGAGGTGAACATCGCGTCTGCACGGACCTCATCGAAGCGCTGGAAAAGGAATCGCCCAAATGAAAGAGTTCCTCAAGTGCTACCAGTGCGCTGACGCGTCCGACGACCGCTGGGCCCTGCTACTAGGAACTCGCAGCCCTGACGGCAGGAAGGGGACCGACTTGCCCGTCAACCCAGCTATGACACCTACAGGCACTTGCGCCGCCACACAGGGCTGGGACTGCCAGGCTGATGCCGGCCTGGCATAGAGCCCTGACCGGGACACCAACGGCTGCCTCTCGATCAGCCAGCGGGCGAACTCACGTAGTGGTGCTCGCGAAAACTGGAGCGCACCACGCCCGCAGGGCTGATCCGGTGGACCCCCAAGGCATCACTGGAGGCGGGTGGTGACCTCGTCGAGGAGCTCTTGGGGGTCGAGCCACATGGAGGGGTAGTTGCCATTCCAGCGTTGGACGCCGTCGCCGTCGATGAGGACGAAGCCGTGACCGGGCATCCCGGGGTGCATGCCCTTGTCGAGGACGTCGTACGCCTTCGACACGGTCCCGTCGTCGAGGAGATAGGGGGTGGTGACGCCGAACTGCTGCAGGTCGGGCAGGATCTGGTCGGCGCTGTTCATGACGATGGGCAGCACCTCGATGCCCGCCTCGGCGAATCCGGGGTTCTTCTCGATCTCGGCCATCTGCATGGTGCAGGAGGCGCACCCGGCGCCTTCGTTGAAGTAGATCAGCACCGGGTTGGGGCGCTGGTCGCTGAGGGTCACTGAGGTGCCGGCTGTGGTGGTGAGGGTGAAGTCGGGTGCGAGGCGCTGGGTGTCGCCCTGCTCGGGGATGGCGGTCCACAGCCCGTAGCCGACGACGGCCACGACGATCACAGTGACCAGTGCGCCGATGATCCGGGTCCAGGTGCGGCGCCTCTTGTCGCGCTGAGTCTCGGCCTGTTGGCGGGCTTTGAGTTGCTCGCGGCGGGAGGGTGCCGGTGTGGTGGTGGGGGTCATCGGGGCTCCTGGGAGGGGATGGTCGGTGCGCCGGTCTCCTCAGGCGCAGGGGTCTGTGAGGTTTCGGTGTCGCAGCATTCGTGGGCCGAGGCCACTGGTTGGGCGTGTCGGCGGTCGCGGAGGGTGGCTACGACGAACACGGCCACCAGGGCGAGCAGCGCGAGGCCGAGGACGGTTTCGGGGATGGGGGCGGTGATCGCGATCAGCCAGGCGAAGACCTCGGAGAGCCAGGCGCCCATGCCCACGAGAGGGGCGTCGGCACCGGTCATCTCGGTGGCGCCGGCCTGGCCGATCACCAGGATGCCCATGATCACGAACCCGACGGCGACCAGCAGGTTGACGGTGTTGGTAGCCAGCATGAAGCGCCCCAGGCTGATCCGGATGGGCTTGGCGCGGAGGCGGCGCATCCTTTCGGGCCGTTTGTCCCACAGCAGCGCCATCACGAACAGCGGGATCACCATCCCGAACACGTAGGCCAGACCGAGCACCAGCCCACCCACGGGCGAGCCCGACAGCGCCGACAGGGTCATCACCCCGGCGAGGACGGGTGCGCAGCAGCTGGAGGCGATGCCGGAGAACACGCCGAGGCTGAAGAAGGTGGCGGTGTCACCGCGGGCGGTATCGGGGGCGCGGAGGAACGACGGCATGGACCACATCGCCCCCGACAACGCGAGCAGGCCGAGTCCGATCATCAACAGGCCGCCGGCCCAGTAGAGAACGACGTGGTACTTGGCGATGGCGCCGGCGATCAGGCTGACGCCCATCGTGATCGGGACCAGAACGAGCGCGAGGCCGGCGGCGAACACGAAGGTCAGCGGGATCAGTCTCCAGCGGCGGTTCTTCGCGGCCGCGGCCAGATAGCTGGGGGCGAGGAACACGATGCAGCACGGGGCGAACAGCGCCACCCCGCCGGCGAGGAAGGCCGCCAGGATCCCGCCGGCGCTGAGCAGGTCGGCGCCCATCAGCGGGCACCCAGGTGGTCGACGAGCCGCGCGAGTTTGCCACGCGGAATGCGGCCGGCGTGGAAAAAGCTGCCCGCCACCAGCGTCAGCGGGAAACTCCCAGGCCGGTGCTCGGCGATCAGGGCCTGACCTCGCGGGGACTCCGCCTCCACCGCCGTCAGCCGCAGCAGTCCTGCGCGGTCCAGGGAGTGGAGGCGCTGGTGGGCGTCGTCGCAGAAGTGGCAGGCCGGGGTGGTGACCAGGGTGACGTCCACCACATCGGTCGGGGCGGCCGCCAAGGCAGGTGCCGGGATCTCGTTCACCCTTCCAGCCTCAACCCTGTAGATCAGGGAACGGTTCAGGCGGGGTCAAGGTTCGGCCAAGAACACCCCCGGAGAGGTCGATCGAGGCAGGTTGGCGGGTGGGCGTGTGGCAATAATGGCTGTATGGCTGAGCCCCGCAGGTCGAGTGTGTTGGTGGTCGATGACGAGCGCCCGCTGGCGGGGATCGTCGCGTCCTACCTGAACAAGGCAGGGTTTGACACGTCCCTGGCCTACACCGGCCCGGACGGGGTCCGTTCGGCGCAGGAGCTGGATCCCGACGTGATCATTCTTGATCTTGGTCTGCCTGGCATTGACGGGATCGAGGTGTGCCGCCAGATCAGGTTGTTCTCCGACTGCTACATCCTGATGCTGACCGCCCGGGCCGACGAGGTCGACAAGCTGATCGGTTTGTCGGTGGGCGCCGACGACTACCTGACCAAACCGTTCAGCCCCCGCGAACTGGTCGCCCGCGTCAACACCGTGCTGAGACGCCCGCGCCGCCAGGCCCACGGCACACAGCCGGCCGCGCCGCGCGAGTTCGGACGGCTGCGGGTGGACGCGGAAGGCCGCGACGTCTGGGTCGACGACCAGCAGGTGGGGCTGACCCGCACCGAGTTCGACATCCTCGACGCACTGTCAGCTCGACCCAACGTGGCGCTCAGTCGTCGCCAGATCATCGACGCGGTGTGGGGCGCCGGCTGGGTCGGCGACGATCACGTCGTCGACGTCCATGTGGCGAACCTGCGCAAGAAGCTCGACGATCCCCCCACGGAACCGCGCTACATCCTCACCGTCCGCGGCGTCGGATACCGGATGGGAGCAGGAGGATGATGCGGCTCAGAGGCTACGTCGGCCGGATGCGGTGGGGCACCCGCACCTTCCTCACCCAGGCGCTGGTGGTGGCGGTCGGTGTGATCACCGCCGCCCTGGTCGCGATGGTGGTCGGGCCTCCGCTGTTCCACGAGCACCTGCAGCAACTGGGACACCTGGACGGAACCGCCGAGATGGGGCATGTGGAGCAGGCGTTCCTGGAGGCCGGCGTCAGATCGCTGGGCATCGGACTGGTGGTGGCACTCACGCTGGCTATCGGCCTGGCCTGGCTGGAGACCAGGCGGCTCCGCCGCCCCCTGGAGCAGCTGACCGCCGCCTCGGCCCTGGTCGAGGCAGGCGACTACAAGGCGCGCGTCCCAGACACCGCGACCAGTCCCGAGTTCAACGCCGTCGCCGACGCATTCAACGACATGGCGAGCCGCCTGGACTCCACCGAGACCAGCAGACGGCGGCTTCTCTCCGACGTGGCACACGAGCTCCGCACGCCCCTGGCCACCCTGACCGCTGAGCTGGAGGCCGTCATCGACGACGTGGTCCCCTGGGACCACGACAGCCAACAGCTGCTCACCCTCCAGGCCGCCCGGCTCAAGAAGATCGCCGCCGACCTCGACGACGTATCCCGCGCCGAGGAAGGCCGATTCACCCTCGACACCCATACCCAGCCGGTCTGGGACCTCATCGAGCCCGCCGTCGCCTCCGTCGCCACCCGATACGAGGCCAAGGGAGTCACGTTGTCTGCGGACTCGGACCCGGGCTCCGTCGCAGCGGATCCGCAGCGGGTGGGTCAGATACTCGGCAACCTCCTCGACAACGCGCTGCGGCACACCTCCGCCGGCGGGATCGTGCACATCAGTGCACGCGAGTCCAGGGACGAGGTGGTGATCACGGTCACCGACACCGGCGATGGCCTGACCCCCGACCAGATCGCCAAGGTGTTCGACCGGTTCTACCGCGCTGACACGGCACGGGCCCGCGATGCGGGCGGTTCCGGGATCGGGCTGACCATCGCCCGCAGCCTCGCCCTGGCTCACGGCGGCTCACTGACAGCCGCCAGCCCCGGCCCCGGACACGGCTCGATCTTCACCCTGCACCTGCCCACCGCGCCAGCACCTGAGCGGGTCTTGATCGATTCTTGACCTTACACGGGTTGGCTCTTGAGCTGATCGTTCATAGCCTCGACGTTAGGACCGGCGGCCCCCGTCGGCCAGGAATGGAGCATCTTTCATGACACGCACTAAGCGGATCACTGCCACTTTGGCGGGGCTGGTCCTGACGGCCACCCTGGCGGCCTGCGCGGACCAGGGCGCCACTCCCCCCGCGGCGACCACCTCCCCGACAGGCAGCACCTCCGCCACGGCCACTGAGTCCGAGTCGGCGTCGGCGAGCGCCTCATCTGAGGTGTCCGCCGACCACAACGACCAGGACACCACGTTCGCGCAGATGATGATCATCCATCACGAGGGCGCCATCGAGATGTCTCAGCTGGCGATCGAACGCGCCGAATCCCCCGAGGTCGTGGCCCTCGCGGAGCGGATCGCCGAGGCCCAGGGCCCGGAGATCGAGGAGATGACCGCCTGGCTCAGCGCCTGGGGTGAAGATGTCTCCCCCGGTGGGCATGGCGGCATGGACATGGGCGGCATGGACATGAACGGAATGAGCCAGGAGGAGATGATGACCCAACTCGACGGCATGTCCGGCGCCGACTTTGATCAGGCGTTCCTCGAGGCCATGATCGCCCACCACGAGGGTGCGATCGGGATGTCCGAGCAGCAGTTGGCCGAGGGGCAGAACCCGGATGCTCTCATGTTGGCGGAGAAGATCATCGCCGACCAGCAGACTGAGATCACCGAGATGCAGGAGATGCTCACCAGCCTCTGACCAACCCAGGCGTGCAAGCGATGAGGCGCCCGTCCAGCCGTTGTGGCTGGGCGGGCGCTTCGTCGGTTGCCCTGGTTGGCGCGAACGCCGTACCTGGCGGGGTTAGGCGGCTGGGTTGCTGGCGAGATGCTCGGCGTCGAAGAGGTCCTGGCAACGTCGGCAGCAGAAGTAGAACCGCTGGCCTTCGACGTCGCGGAACAGTCCCGCCGCCTCCGCGGTGGACTTCAGCGTGCTGGTCCCGCGGACCGTGCAGGTGACCAGCTCGTCGCCTGGGCCCGCCACCACGTCATGTTGACAGTGATGGCCCCCACCCTGACCGCCGCCGGCGTGACCGCCGCAGCAGCCTGCCTCCTGCTGGTTCCCGTGCTGGTGTCCATGCTCGTGATTGCACATGTGCTTGGTTTCCTTTCATTTCATTGTGGTGTTGATCATGGGGTGGGCGAGGCGCTGTGGTGCCCCTCGTGGTCCTCGGTGCCGGACGCGCTGGCGGAGGCCGCCGGTGACGGCGTGTCTGGTTGGTTGGGGGTGGCGGGGTTGAACAGTGGCCCGATCACGAACGCGGACAGGGCGAACAGGGCGGTGAACACCGCGACCCCGATCGCGGGGGCCTTCCGGGTGCCGAATCGGCGACGCAGCCGTCGCAGCAGCGGGATGCTCAGCAGCAACCCGACCACATAGAGGAGCGAGTTGCCGAGGAACCCGGTCAGGAACGCGGCCCCGGCCAGGAAGCCGATGTGATGCATCACGTGCGGCGCCAGTCCCATCAGGGCGCCGACGGTGGCCCTGGTCCCGGCCCACAGCGCACCCCAGAACCCGCGACCACCCCTCACGGCTGTGGCCGGCTCGGTGATCGTGTCCATGGCGCCGCTCACCTCCCGACCGGGTGAGAGCTAAGGACGGCCGATTCGGAGCCGACAGGAGCATCTGAGGGCGCAACTGCGGGGTGGAAGGCGTCTCGCAGGATCAGGGCGACGCCCAGAATGATACTGACGATGCCGATCAGCTGCGCCTCGGTGAGGCCCAACAGGACGTGCGGGTTGATCCGGACGACCTCGGCGAGCAGGCGTGCCGCGCCGCTGAGCAGCAGGTAGGACCCGAACACGGCCAGCGGTCGCAGCCTGCGACCCAGCGCCCACAGGATGCCGGCGATCAGGAAGGCGCCGGCGGCCTCATACAGCTGGACGGGATGCACCGGCACGTTCACCGGCACCACCCCGTTGGGGAACGCCATCCCCCAGGGCAGGTCGGTGGGTGTGCCGTACGTGCCGTCACCGGCGAGGAAGCAGCCGATCCGGCCGATGCCGTAGGCCACCGAGAGCGGGGCCGCCATCGCGCCCGCCACCCGTCCAAGGGGGAGGTCGTGGCGTCGGGTCATCACGATCACCGCGATCGCCCCCGCGATCAGGCCGCCGTACCAGACGAACCCCGAGCCGCCGAACAGGTGCCAACTGAGGTTGTCCCAGTTCGCGATCAGGTAGTACACCTTGGCGCCGACGAATCCCCACACTGTCGCCCACAACGCGATCGAGTGCGCCAAGTCCTTGTCGTAGCCGATCCGCGTGAACGCTCGACCCAGCAGATACGCGCCGACCAGCAGCGCCAGCGCCTTACTCAGCCCATAGGACTGGATCCCTACACCAAATATCGAGAACACCTCAGGCCACACAGCCCACTCCCATCGTCAAAGAAGTTCCAGGCGCACGACGTGACCGCGCGGCCTCAGTGCCCAGTCTGAACCGGTCACGTCAAGCAACGAGCAGGACCCGGACAAGGTTTGGTCAAGATCCCCGTCCCCAGCCCGGACGAGGTGTCGCGGCCGTAAGGCCCGGAAACTTGACCGAAGCCTGACCCCCTGACGGTGATCTCCGCACTAGAGCGTGCCTACCCTGATGACATACCCCTTGGGGGTGTCGTGGCGCCGCCACGGGTCACCCGACACACCACGGCTCGGGTCGTTGAGGAATGGGCCCTTGTGGCGGTCTGGCGAAGCCCACTGGCGGGTGCGTGAAAGTCACATGGGATTCGAAGGCGGTGATCGACATGGGTTCAAGCGGCGCCTCTTCTGATGGCGTTCGAGCGGACGTGGTCCTCGCGGGGACCGCGATCTCCAAGACCTATCGTCAGGGGCTGTGGCCGTTCGTGCGGCGCAACCATGTGCTCGACGGTGTGTCACTGTCGCTGAGCCGCGGCGAGGTCGTCGGGCTGGTCGGGGAGAACGGATCAGGCAAATCGACGCTGATGCAGATCCTGGTCGGGGGGTTGGCAGCCGACGCCGGCGCCGTGGAGCTGCAGGGGGCCTTGGGGTACTGTCCGCAGCGTCCGGTGGTGTTCGAGCGCCTGACGCGCGATGAACATTTCGAGCTATTCGCGGTGGCCTACGGGATGAGCCGGGATGAGCGGCTCCGGGCGCAGGGAACCTTGTACGAGGAACTTGACTTTGGGCGATACGCGCACGAGCGGGCGGACCGGCTCTCCGGGGGCACCCTCGCGAAACTGAATCTTGCCCTGGCTCTGCTACCGGACCCGGCGGTCCTGCTGCTGGACGAGCCCTATGCCGGGTTCGATTGGGACACCTATCTTCGGTTCTGGGAGCTCGTCGCGCGCGGGCGCTCATCCGGGCGGGCAGTGCTGGTGATCAGTCATTTCATCGCCGACGAGGCGCGGTTCGACCGCATCATCGAACTGCGTGACGGGAAGGCGACCCCGAAATGACCGCGGTCGGGGTGCTGACCCGCCGATTCCTCCTGGACTACGGCCGCAACCCGGTGAACCTGGTGGTCCTGATTCTGATCCCGGTCGTGTTCGTGTGGGTGGCCGCGGAACCGATGGCCGATGCCGCGAAACTGCTGGGCGGCACTGGCCGGGCAGTCGAGACCGCGACCACCGGCTGGGCCGCCGCGTTCCTGGCGGCGCTGGCGATGTTCTTCCAGGTTGGCCAGGCGAGATCGGCGGACCGTCGTCTGGTCCTGGCGGGCCTCCCCGCCCCAGCCCTCGTTGTCGCCAGAATGTCGACCGGCCTGCTGATCGCTGCACTGGCCTCCACAGCGGCCCTGGCGACGCTGTTCCTGC
Source organism: Tessaracoccus bendigoensis DSM 12906 (assembly GCF_900141915.1). Classification (GTDB taxonomy): domain Bacteria; phylum Actinomycetota; class Actinomycetes; order Propionibacteriales; family Propionibacteriaceae; genus Arachnia; species Arachnia bendigoensis. The sequence goes on from NZ_FQZG01000023.1 coordinate 22,238, forward strand.
GCACCGCAGTGGACGAGCCGCTCCGCGTCGCGGCCGGGACGATGATGTTCGCCGTCATCTACGTCGGGATCGGCGCCGCGGTCGGATCGGTCGTCACGGACCAGGTCAACGGCACGGTGGTGATCCTGCTCGTCTGGATCCTCGACGTGTTCTTCGGACCGGCGCTCACCTCGCCCGACCGGGTGCAGATCACCCGCTGGATGCCCACCCACTTCGTCACACTGTGGATGGTGGACCTGCCCTTGGGCCATGGGGGAAACCTCGGCGACCTCGCCATCGCACTGGTGTGGGTCGGCGGAGCCCTCCTGTCGAGCGGACTGCTCCTGACGCGCGCGACACGCAACGCTCGGCACCCGGACGGCTCGCATCGACCGGGCTGGGCGGGGCAAGTCGGGAAGAGCTTCCGGATGGGGATGCGACAGTACCGACGCAACCCAGCCCTCTGGGTCCTCCTCGTAACGGTGCCGGTGATCTTCATCTGGCTGTCGAAACTGATCACCGAAGAGCGGTTCTCCGTGATGCGGGTGATCGACGGCGGGCAGGAGGTCGACATGCGGTTCTGGCTGCCCGACACGCACACCGGAACCATGGCGCCGATCGCGGTGGCCTCGCTGGCCGCCGTGGCTGGGCTGTTCATCGCCCTCAACAACCGTGATGGGGATCGCCGCCTGGTCCAGGCCGGGATGCGCCGATCCGCACTGCTGGTCGGCCGCATCAAGGAGGTCGCAGCCGCGGTCCTCGTCGCAGCGGCCGCATCCCTGACAATCACGGCCATGGTGTTCACGGCCCGTCAATGGGCGGGATTCATCGCCGGCACCTTACTGATCGGAGCCGTCTACGCACTGCTGGGGATGTGCCTCGGATTCCTCCTTGGACGCGTCACGGGAGTACTGATCGCATTCGTCATCCCTTTCCTGGATCTCGGTATCACGCAGAGCCCGATGCTGCGGCTGGAACCACCCGGCGCCGCAGCGTTCCTCCCGGGCTACGGGCCCTACCGCGTCCTCATCGACACCGGCCTCACCGACACCTTCGACGAAACGGGGGGCCTCCTCATCGCCGCGGTCTGGATCCTCGGGCTCACTTCAGTCGTCGTGGTCATGTTCAGCACCCGCACAAGCACCACAAAACCGGTGCCCATAGGAAGCACGCGCGGCCCGACCCCGGTCTTGTCGGGATCTTGACCACACCCAGACCAGTCCCGGACACAGCCCGGGGCACCATCGACCTGGACACGCGAAACCGACCAGAGAAGAGAGGGTGATTCGACGTGACGACGATGACACAGACCACCTACGGGGTGCGCGGACTCAGCTGCTGGCGCTGCATGATCAGCGCCGTCGACGCAGTCCGCGCCCTACCCGGGGTGCACACCGTCGCCCTGGATCTGGAGCCGCACGGCGAGTCGCTGCTGACCCTGGCCCCGGCCGGAGCCGTGACCTGCGACCAGGTCCGAGCCACCCTCGACCGCTCCGGATTCGAGCTGACCCGACGCCTGCGCCGCCCCCGCCCCGGGGTCCGACACCGCTCCACGCCGCCTCTGTGAGCGGTGGCCCGGAAATCTTGACCGAAGCCTGACCCCCCCTGGGTCGTTTCCGAACCTTCCCGGGTCTACCCTCGACATATACCCCCCCAGGGTAATGGGTGGGAGTCGAGAAGAAGTGGAGATTGTGATGCTCTGGCTGGTCATAGGTGGGGCGGTGGGGCCTTCTCGTCCACCACCGTAGTGAGCTGGTCACCATCATCGGCAGCCAAGGAGTTGCCGATAGCGCGCCGCCTGACCCTCACCGGCCGAACCCATCGACCACGACCCAAGATTCAGAGAACACACGACACGAAACAAGCACTGGAGGCTGTTATGAATATCAAGGTTGCCGTCAACGGCTACGGAGTGATCGGCAAGCGGGTCGCGGACGCCGTCCGGGCAATGCCGGACATGGACCTCGTCGGGGTGGCGGACATCGCCACGGACTGGCACGTACGGACTGCAGCCGGGCTCGGCATAGATGTGTTCGCGGCCACCCACGACGCGCGCACCGCGATGCAGTCGGCCGGGGTGCCCCTGGCTGGGACACTGCCTGATCTGCTCGACCAAGTGGACGTGGTCGTGGATACCACCCCGAAGAAGGTCGCCGCCACCAACCTGCAGGCCTACCGGGCCGCCCAAGTCAAGGCCGTATTCCAGGGTGGGGAGTCCCATGCCACCACCGGGCATTCCTTTGTCGCCCAGGCCAACTACGCCACCGCGCTCGGCCGGGACTCCACCCGGGTGGTGTCCTGCAACACCACCAGCATCGTGCGCGTCCTCGGCGCGTTGCAGGACGCCGACCTCCTCGCCCGCGCCCGCGGGGTGCTCATCCGCCGGGCCACCGACCCGGGCGAGTCTCACCATGGCGGCATCATGAACACCATGGTCCCCGAGGGATCCATCCCGTCCCACCAGGGCCCCGACGCCCGTACAGTCCTGCCCAACCTGGATGTGGTGACCATGGCGGCGAAGGCCGCCCACACCCAGACACACAACCACTACTGGACCCTGCAGCTGAACCGACCGGCCAGCCGCGAGGAGGTCCTAGAGGCGCTGCGGGCCGCACCCCGGATTGCATTCATCCGGATGGCCGACGGTCTCACTGCCCTGAACACAACGGTCGAACTTATGCGCGACCTGGGCCGGCCGCGGGGGGACATGTGGGAGGTCGCCCTGTGGGAAGACGTCCTGACCGTCGAGAGAGACGAGGCCTACCTCACCTATCAGGTCTACAACGAGGCCATCGTCGTCCCCGAGACCATCGATGCCATACGCGCACTGGCCGGCACCGTGACCGACGGCTCCACCTCGATCAAAATGACGGACGAGGCCCTGGGGATGCGCCGGGAGTTCCTTCCCGCCCCGGTCCGGGCGACGACGGCCTGAGCCCCGACGGACGGGCAGGCATCCGCCGAGCCCGTCGGCGCACGACCTGTCGGCCAAGCGGCCTGAAAGGAAGACCCGATCATGAAGAGTCAAACCACGGTCCTGGAGGCCGGTGGCCTGCACTGGGCCACCTCGGAATCAGTGATCGAGAAGACGTTACTAGGGGTACCCGGCGTGCTGGCCGTCGAGGCCAGCGCTGTCTCCCAGACCGCGACGGTCACCTACGACCCGAACCAGACCTCGGTCGCCCAACTGGTCGGCTGGGTCAACGACTGCGGCTATCACTGCACCGGTCAGTCGGTACCGGGCCACATCTGCCACCCCATGACGGAACCAGTCCCGACCGACCCCCACATCGGCCACGAAATGCACACCGGCCACGGGGGCGGTGAGGATGAGGCTGGCGGGTCCGCGCAGGCGGTGATGGGCCACGGCGGGCACGGTGGGTCGATGGTGGACATGGTGCGCGACATGCGCAACCGGCTCCTGGTCGCCGCGGTCCTGTCGGTGGTCATCTTGTTCTGGTCGCCGATCGGGCGAGAGGTCCTGGGGTTCACCGTGCCGGCACCCTTCGGGCTGCGCGACGACGTCTTCTCGCTGATCTTGTCCCTTCCGGTGGTGTTCTACTCGGCGTGGATCTTCTTCGACGGCGCCTTCCGGGCGCTCCGCGCGAGAACGCTGGACATGATGGTCCTGGTGGCGGTCGGGGTCGGGGCGGGCTGGTTGTACAGCCTGGTGGTCACGTTCACCGGCGGGGGTGAGGTCTTCTACGAAGCCGCCACGGTCCTGACCACCTTCGTCCTGCTCGGGCACTGGCTGGAGATGCGGGCTCGTGGCGGCGCGACCGACGCTGTGCGGACGCTGCTCGAACTCGCGCCCTCCCAGGCAGTCGTGCTCCGGGACGGTCAGCCCGTGGAGGTCCCGACCTCCGAAGTCGTCACCGGTGACCTGCTACTGGTACGGCCGGGGGCGAAGATCCCAGTCGATGCGGTGGTGGAGGAGGGGGAGTCCGAAGTCGACGAGTCGATGGTGACGGGAGAGTCCATGCCGGTGGAGAAGGCGCCCGGCGCGGACGTGATCGGTGCCTCGATCAACACCACCGGCACCTTGCGTGTCCGCGCCGCGAGAGTCGGCGCGGACACCGCGTTGGCGCAGATCGTCAAGATGGTTCAGGAGGCCCAGAACTCCAAGGCCCCGGGCCAGCGCCTGGCCGACCGGGCCGCGTTCTGGCTGGTGTTCGTCGCCCTCATCGGGGGCACCGTCACCTTCGCGGTATGGATGCTCGCCGGCGTCGGCGTGGCACAGGCGATGCTCTTCGCCATCACCGTCGTGGTGATCACATGCCCCGACGCTCTCGGTCTGGCGACCCCGACTGCGATCATGGTCGGTACCGGGATGGGCGCCAAGCGGGGAGTGTTGTTCAAGAACGCCACCGCCCTCGAGGGGATGGCGAGGATCGACACGGTGGTGATGGACAAGACGGGCACCCTGACCAAGGGGGAGCCTGAGGTCACCGACGTTGTCGCGGCGGGGATGGGCGAGGATGAGATGCTGGCCTTGGTCGCTGCCGTCGAACGTGAGTCTGAGCACCCCCTGGCCCGCGCCATCGACCGCCGAGCCGCCGAGCGCGGCGTGCCCGTGCTCTCCGTGAGCGAGTTCCTCAACGTCCCGGGCCACGGCGCAACCGCCACCGTCGACGGGCGACGTGTCCTGGTGGGAAACCTCCGCCTGATGGTCCGGGAGAACGTCGACCTCGGCGACCTGGCCGTGAGCCGTGACGAGTTGGCCGCATCGGGGCGCACCGCGGTGCTCGTCGCGGTGGATGGGCGCGCGGTTGGTGTCATCGCATTGGCCGACGCCGCGCGGGACACTGCTGCTGCCGCTGTCGCCGCCCTGCACGAGTCCGGGATCGAGGTCGTCATGCTGACCGGCGACAACGAGGCCACCGCTCTACGTATCGCTGACCAGCTCGGCATCGACACCGTCATCGCCGAGGTTCTGCCCGGGGACAAGGCGAACAAGATCGCCGAGTTGCAGCAGGCCGGGAAGACGGTCGCGATGGTGGGTGATGGCGTCAACGACGCGCCTGCGTTGGCCCAGGCCGACATCGGTATCGCGATTGGTGCCGGGACGGACGTGGCAATCGAGACCGCGGATATCGTCCTGATGCGCTCGGACCCTTTGGATGTCTCCGTCGCACTGCGCATCGGCAAGGGAACCGTACGCAAGGAGCGTCAGAACCTGGCCTGGGCCATCGGTTACAACGTCCTCGCGCTGCCGATCGCCGCCGGGGTGTTTTACCCCGCTTTCGGCCTGATGCTGCGCCCAGAGATCGCCGCCCTGTCGATGTCGGGCTCCACGGTCATCGTCACCGTCAATGCCCTGCTGCTCAAACAGCTCAGGCTGCCCGCGCAGCAGGCCCCGGCCGCGCCGCAAGGCCAGGTCCGGGAGCCGGAGCCCACCGCTCCAGTGCCGTCCGGCATCCGCTGACCGGGGGTGGGCGTGGACGTCCCTGTTGGCCTCACCGCTTCGGCGACCGGAGCGGTGGCCGAAGAAACCCGGCGGCCGAAGGCGTTGCGGATGCTGTGGATCACAGCGGCCTGGGGGGCGTGCTTCGTGGCGATCGAGTGGGGGCTTCGCGACGCGCCCCTGCTGTGGTTCGCCGCGTTGCGGGCCCTCATCGCCGGGGCGGCCCTGTTGGCCCTCGGCGCCGCCTGGCACCGCCCTGTCCCCCGTGGCTGGCGCGCCTGGGGACTCATCACGGTCCTAGGCCTGGTCAACGTCACAGTGGCATTCGCCGCGATGTTCGGCGGGGTCGCCGGCGGCGCGACCGGGACCGCCGCGGTGCTAGCCAACGCCCAGCCCCTGCTGATCCTCCTCCCCGCCTGGTATTTCTACGGCGAGAGGCTCTCCCCCCGGACTTCGGCCGCCCTGGTCGTCGGCTTCGCCGGGCTGGTCGCCGTTGCGCTGCCCGGTGGCGGGGGCAGCGGGGCGGCATTGTCGCTCCTGTCAGCCGCCGCCGTGACCGCCGGCACCCTGCTCTCCCGGCGGCTGACCGGGCTGGATCTGGTCACGGCCACCGCGTGGCACCTGCTGATTGGCGCGGCTGGACTGATGATGCTCGCCGCGGCCGTGGAGGGCTCGCCGGTGATCCTATGGAGTCCCCGCTTCACCCTCTCGCTGGCGTTCCTGGCCCTGGTTGGTACCGCAGCGACGACCGTGGCGTGGTTCGCCGAGGCGCGCCGCAGCCGGCTCGACACGTTGACGGCGTGGACGTTCCTGACTCCGGTCCTTGGTATCGCGTTGGCCTCCGTCGCACTGGGCGAGCGACCGGGCGGATGGACCGCCGTCGGGCTCCTCGCTGTGCTGGCGGCCATGTGGATCGCTCTTCGACCACCCGCCGGGCCCCCACGCACCCGACGGCTGTCGGCCCCGCCGACTGGTGAGCCACACGGCCAGTCACCTGAGCAACGAGTAGGACCCGGACAGGGTGCAGTGAAGATCCGCCCACCTGGCCGGGTCTTGTCGGGATCTTGACCACACCCAGACCGGTTCCCGACATCGCCGGGGGCACCATCGACCTGGACACGCGAAACCGACCAGAGAAGAGAGGGTGATTCGACGTGGCGACGATGACACAGGCCATTTACGGGGTGCGCGGGCTCAGCTGCTGGCGCTGCATGATCAGCGCTGTGGACGCGGTCCGGGCCTTGCCCGGGGTGCACACCGTCGGCATGGATTTGGAGCCGCACGGCGAGTCGCTGTTGACGCTGGCGCCGGCCGGCGCCGTGACCAGCTCGCAGGTCCGAGCCACCCTCGACCGCTCCGGGTTCGAACTGACCCGACGCCGGCGCCGCCCCCGACCCGGGTCCCGCCACCGACTTGCCCTCACCACAGTCCCTGTGGACGACGGCCGGGAAATCTTGACCGAAGCCTGACCCCCTCTGGGTCATTTCCGAACCTTCCTGGGTCTACCCTCGAGTTATACCCCCCCAGGGTAATGGGTGGGAGTCGAGAAGAAGTGGAGATTGTGATGCTCTGGCTGGTCATAGGTGGGGCGGTGGTCCTGACCGGGCTGCTGTTGTGGTTCTTCTTTGGCCCGAAACGGGCCGGGAAAGTCCGCATCGAGGACGGTGTTCAGGTGATCGATGTGACCGTCGACGGCGGCTACAACCCCGGCGTGATCGACGGGGTGCGTCCCGGGATGCCGGTGCGGATCATGTTCGACCGCCGAGAGGGCGGTGAGTGCACCTCGCGAGTTGTGATGTCGGACTTCAAGGTCAACGCGAGCCTTCCCGCGTACCGCACCACCGCCGTCGAGTTCACGCCCACGGAGGCCGGCGAGTTCCGCTTCGCATGCGGCATGAACATGGTCTCCGGTCTGATCCGCGTCACCGGCGACCCCCACACCGCACCCACCCCCACCACCGCACCGGAGCATCATGCGCAGACGACCGCCTCCCCGGCGGCGACGGGTCTGTCGACCGACGGCGCCGATGACGATGAGGCGGAGCGGGCCGCGGAGATCGGGGACCTGACCCGGCGGGTGACCATCGGCGCGATCCTCACAGCCCCGGCGCTGATCGCGGTGATGGCCGTCGAACTGTTCGGCGCCACCTGGGTGCCTGAGATCTTGATGAGTCCCTGGCTGCAGTTGGCGTTGATTGCGCCGGTGATGCTGTGGTCGGGGTGGCCGATCCACCGCGTCGGGTGGCGGGCCTTGTCGCACCGCACCGCGGACATGAACTCGCTGATCACGCTGGGCACTGTCGCGGCGTTCGGTTACAGCCTGGTGGTCACCTTCGCCCCCGGCCTCCTGCCTGAGGAGTTGCGGCAGGTGTACTTCGAAGCCGTCGGTGTGATCATCACGTTGATCCTGCTCGGCCGGCTCCTGGAAACCAAAGCCAAGGCCGGCACCGGTGAGGCCATCCGCAAACTGATCGGCCTCCAGCCCCGCACCGCCCGGGTCCTGCGCGACGACACCGAACTGGAGATCCCGGTCGAGGACGTCGTCGTCGGCGATGTGATCGTGATCCGTCCCGGGGAGAAGATGCCCGTCGACGGTGAAGTGATCCACGGATCCTCCGCGGTCGACGAGTCGATGGTGACCGGCGAATCCATCCCTGCGGCCAAGACCGTCGGCGACACCATCATCGGCGCCACCATCAACGCCACCGGGGCACTGCGATATGTCGCCACCAAGGTCGGCTCCGACACCATGCTCGCCCAGATCATCAAACTGGTCCGTGAGGCCCAGGGCTCGAAGGCCCCCATCCAACGGCTCGTGGACAAGGTCTCCAGCTACTTCGTCCCGGTCGTGATCATCATCGCGGTGTGGACGCTGGCGATCTGGCTGCTGGTGGGTCCCCCGCCGGTGTTCGTGTTCGCGCTCGTCGCCGCGGTCTCGGTCCTGATCATCGCCTGCCCCTGCGCCTTGGGGCTCGCGACCCCGATGTCGATCACCGTGGGCACCGGCAAGGGAGCCGAACACGGCATCCTGATCCGCTCCGCTGAAGCACTGGAAACCGCGCACAAGCTTGACGCGATCATCCTCGATAAGACCGGCACCATCACCAAGGGTGTACCGACCCTCACCGACGTCGCCACCGTGGCAGCGTTCGATGAGAACCAGCTCCTCGGCTGGGTCGCCGCTATCGAGAACAGCTCCGAGCACCCCCTGGCGGCGGCGATCGTGACCGGCGCCACCGACCGCGGTCTCACCCTGGGCGAGGTCACTGACTTCGACTCGGTCACCGGGCAAGGCGTCCGCGGCCACGTCGACGGCCACGACGTCCTGGTCGGCAACCGGCGACTTCTCGACGAAAATGGCATCAGTACCGACACGCTGCAGCCGCTGCATGACGCGCTCGCAGCAGGGGGCAAGACGCCGATGCTGGTGGCCGTCGACGGGCTCCCCGCGGGAATCGTGGCGGTCGCCGACACCATCAAGGACGGCTCCCCGGCCGCGGTCGCGGCCCTCCAGGCACGCGGCATCGAGGTCATCATGATGACTGGCGACAACCGGGCAACCGCCGCCGCGATCGCCTCCCAGGTCGGGATCCGTCGCGTGGTCGCCGAAGTGATGCCCGCCCACAAGGCCGCCGAAGTCCGACGCCTCCAGGACGAAGGCAAAATCGTCGGAATGGTCGGCGACGGCATCAACGACGCCCCCGCCCTCGCGCAGGCAGACGTCGGCTCCGCGATCGGCACCGGCACCGACGTGGCCATCGAATCCTCCGACATCACCCTGATCTCCGGCGCCCTGTCAGGGGTGGTCACCGCCGTTGACCTGTCGCGGGCCACTATGCGCAACATCAAACAGAACCTGGTGTTCGCGTTCCTGTACAACACCCTCGGCATCCCCATCGCCGCAGGTTTGCTCTACCCCGTCTTCGGGATCCTGCTCAGCCCCATGGTCGCCGCCGCAGCCATGGCCCTGTCCTCACTGTCGGTGGTCACCAACGCCAACCGGCTCCGCCGCTGGGCACCACACCCCATCGACCAGACCCCCACCCCCGTCACCCCCGTCACCCCCGTCACCCCCGTCGTCGAAATCGGCGGCGAAACCCCCACCACCCAGCACCACACCACCGGAAAGGACACCCCCATGTTCGGCAAGAAGACCACCGCCACCGCCCAGATCGATCCCGTCTGCGGAATGAAGGTCAAGCCCGCCACCGCGGCCGCCACCCGCACCATCGGCGAGACCACGATCTACTTCTGCTCCACCCACTGCGCCGAAGCCTTCGACGCCGACCCCGCCCGCTACGGACACCCCCACACCGACGGCGAGCACCACCACGAGCCCACCCCCGCCCCGCACCACCACTAGGCGCCGTACCAGACCAGGTCCAGGACAATGACCAGCAACCCACAGCGTCAGGAACTCATCGGCCAACTCGCGGTGATCGAAGGCCACATCCGTGGCATCGCCCGCATGGTCGACCAGGACGCCAACTGCCTCGAGATCCTCACCCAGACCTCAGCAGTCACCGGCTCGCTGCGCTCAGTCGCCCTGGACCTGGTCGGCAACCACCTCCGCCACTGCCTCACCCAGGCCATCGACTCCCCGGACCCCGCCTACCGGGACGCCAAGGTCGCCGAGGCCTCCACAGCCATCTCGCGCCTGGTCCGCAGCTGAACCGTTCTTGATCAGAGGTTGACCGGCCGCGGATCGGATCTGAATCCGGACCCCGCACAGTGGAAGCAGCACCCGAACGAGAGGAACCCGGCTCATGAGCCTCCACAGCCACCACCGCCCCACCGACACCGGCCCCGACGCCCCACCCGCGGCCACCGGCCCCGCCAAGCAGCACCAAGGCCATGGTGGCCACGTGTGGCACATGCTCCTGATGTGCCTACCGTTGATCGGCTTCGGGCTGTGGTCCCTGTTCAGCGGAGGCGGCGCAGGCGCCCTGATCGGAGGCCTCCTCTGCGCAGGCATGATGCTGCTCATGCACGGCCGCCCAGGCGCCGGGCACCGCCACTGACCCCTGGCCGCGGCGTAGGATCCGACCCCACCACAGAGACCCAGCGAACGCTGAAGGCAAGGGGGCATCAGTGACCAGAACCCACGGCATCCACCCGTCTGGCGACACGCACGCACGGCAACTGGACCTGCACACGGCATCTGTCCAGTCAGCCCACCCGTCCCAGGCGACCTCGCACGGAGGGCCTTCCCCGGTCATCGTGATCGGCGATCTCTGCATCGACCACAACACGGTGGGCAGGCAGGCCCTCGCCTCGACGTGGGGGTCACCGACGTTGTTCATCGCCCGGCACCTTCGGCTGGAGCATGGGCTGCGCCCCGTGGTCAGCGGCCCCTACGCCTCGGATCTGCTTCCTTTCCTCGACGAGTTCGCCTGCGACCGGGGACCCTCCGGCCAGCGCTCCTTGTCCTACAGGAACGTGGTCGAGCCGACCAGGCGAACCAGCAACGAGCGCGTCGCCGACCAGCAACGAGTCCAGTACTGGCGCCCCGCCGACCGCCCACTCCAGCCCATCGCGTGCCAGCCTCTTGGGGGGGCCTTCGACCTGCTCTACTTCTGCCCACTGGTCCCCGACCGTGATCGAACCGACGACATCGAGACCATCGCCGCGGCACGCCAGGACAGACCCCCCGTCCGCGTGCTCCTGGCCCAAGGCCTGATGCGAACCAGCGGCCCCACGACCCACGACGTCTACCGGCAGGTGCTGCGTCGCGACATCGATGACGATGAGGCCGCGACGTGGTCCTGCTTCGACCTCGTCGTCTTCTCCGACGACGACCTGACCGACGCCCTCGCCAAGGCCACACGCTGGTCAGCAAACGACGCCGCGCGGGACACCGGCTTCGTGGTCACCCAAGGACCACGCGGCGCCACCCTCTGCCACCACGGCACCGCAACACATATCCCGACGCAACCAGTCGCCGACGAACTGGCCCCAGTCGGAGCCGGCGACGTCTTCGGCGCCACCGTGGGACTCGAGTTCCACGCGGCATACGTTGCCGAAGGCATGGACCGATTCGGGGCACTGCTGCGAGCGGTGGCCAGGGCCACCGAAGCGGCCTCGACATACGTCGGCGCAGGTGGAACCCCTACTGTCCCGGAGCCCGTCATTGTTAGGGGCCGGCGATGACAGCCCTGTTCGGGGAGCTGCTGGTGACCCGTGCGAGGACCCACCGGCATGATCGATGGACCCGCACCCAGCTCGACACCTACCAACAGCGGATGCTGGCGCGTCTGCGCGACCATGCCGGCCGCCACTCGCCCTTCTATGCCGACCAGCATCGCGGCATGCAGTCGGCATCGCTGGCGCAGCTGCCGCCCTTGACCAAGACGCAGCTGATGGCGCAGTGGGACCGGCTGGTGACCTCTCCGGTGCTTCGCCTCGATTCGGTGACCCGCCGGTTGCAGGATCTGGAATCCCTGGGTGGTGATCCCGGACAGCCCTGGCAGGGTCGGTGGTGGACAGCGGCCACTGCCGGCTCAACCGGCCAACGGGGCGTCTTCGTGTGGAACCGTCGCGAATGGATCCGCATCCTCTCCTCCTACGCGCGGGTCAACGACTGGGCCCAGGTGAAGGTCGGCCCGCGTCGACCTGTGCCGACCGCGATCGTGTCCACTCGCAACCCCGCCCACCAGTCAGCGGTTGTCGGCGCCTCCCTGCGCAACCCCCTGGCCCCCACCCTCCGACTCGACGCCACACAGCCCATCGAGGCCCTGGTCGAGGCGCTCAACAGATTCCAGCCCCGACTACTGGTGTGCTACGCCTCAATGCTGACGCCACTGGCCGAAGCCCAAACCGCCGGGAACCTCCACATCGCGCCGGAGAAGGTGATCACCGCCTCCGAAGAGCAACTCCCTCCAGCGCGGCGGGCTGCCATCGACGCCTGGGGCGTCCAGGTGATCGACACCTACGCCGCCACCGAAACCGCCACCATCGCGTCGACCTGCAGCCACGGCTCGATGCACCTGTACGAGGACTTCGTCATCATCGAACCCGTCGACAGCGCCTACCGGCCCGTCCCCGACGGCCAACTGGCCGACCGTCTCCTGGCCACCGTCCTGTTCAGCCGCACCCTGCCGCTGATCCGCTACGAACTGACCGACTCGATCCGGCTGGCCACCGAACCCTGCAAGTGCGGACTGCCGTTCAGGTGCCTGGACACCGTCGCTGGCCGCACCGAAGCGACCCTCCGCATGCACAGCCGAACCGGAGAACCCGTGCGCGTTCAGCCTGGCCTGTTTCACGACGCCCTCGAACCGGTAGCCGTCCACGGCTGGCAGGTCCAACAAACCACCGAGGGGATCACGGTACGAATCGTGGACCCTGACCGACAGGTGGACCTGCACCAGATCACCCGCCGACTCAGAGCCGGCCTCGCAGCCGCCGGCGTCAGCGACGACATCCACGTCGACATCACCGCAGTTCAGGGCCTTGCCCGCACCCCGCTCGGCAAGGCCCCCCTCATCATCGGCCAGAAGCAGGAGCGGCCGGGAGGCGAGGGATCGCGTTGATCAGTTGGCGCGTGTAAGCCTCCTGTGGGTCGTTCAGAATCGACATCGTCTCTCCCGCTTCGATGGCCTCACCGTCCTTGAGGACCACCGTGGTGTCACACAGGGCCGCGACCACGCTCATGTCGTGGGAGACCATCACGATGCTCAACTGTCGCTCGCGGCGGAGTCGGGCCAGCAGCTCGATCACCTCGATGCGGGTGGTGACGTCCAGGGCGCTGACCGGCTCGTCGGCCACCAGGACGGCCGGGTCGGTGACCAGGGCTCGCGCGATGGCGATCCGTTGCCGTTGGCCTCCGGAGAACTCGTGGGGGTAGCGGGCGAGGGTGTCGACGTCCAGGCCCACCTCCTCGATCGCGGCCGCCACTCGGGCACGCCGCTGGGCCGCGGTTCCGCCGATGCCCAGCGACAGCAGCGGCTCGGCGACGATCCTGTCGACGCGCATCCTTGGGTCCAGTGAGGCGTAGGGGTCCTGGAACACGGGTTGAACCGTTTGGCGCAGCTCGCGCACCTGGCGGCGGTCCCGCACATTCAGCTCCGCCCCGTCGAACAGGACGCGGCCGACGGTGGGCTGGTGGAGCGCGAGCAGCAGTTTCAGTGCGGTGGATTTGCCTGAGCCCGACTCGCCGACGATCCCGAGGCTTTCGCCGTGGGGCAGCGCGAAAGTGACGCGGTTGAGGGCGGGGTCGGTGGCGCCGTGGTAGGTGAAGCCGACGGACTCGAAGGCCAGCAGTAATGGCGTGGTCACGAGACCCTCCCCGTGGTCAGTGCCTCGTCGAGTGCGCGGGCGCTGCCGACGAGCCGGAGCGTGTACAGGTCGGTCGGTGCGTGGACGATCTGATCGATCGGACCCCGTTCAACGATCTGGCCTCCCTGCATGACCAGGGCGCGGCTGACGGTCTGTGAGACCACGGCGATGTCGTGGGAGACGAACACCAGCCCCATCCCATGATCGACACAGAGTCGACGGATGAGGTCGAGGATCTCCGCCTGGACGGTGACGTCGAGGGCGGTGGTCGGTTCGTCGGCGATCAGCATCGCCGGGCGGCAGGCCAGAGCCATCGCGATGGCGACGCGCTGCCTTTGTCCGCCAGAGATTTCGTGGGGGAACGCCCGCGACAGCCGCTCGGTGTCGGGTAGCGCTACCTCCGCCAACGCCCGCTCGACGGCGGCGTTCAGCTCATGGCCGCGGAGCCCTTGGTGCCGCCGGAGGGGCTCGGCGATGAGTTCGCCGACTCGGGTGAGGGGGTCGAGCGCGGTTGAGGGGTCCTGGAAGATCTTCGCCATCCGGCGTCCCCGGATTTCCAGCAACTGCTTCTTGGAGGCTCCGATGATCTGGGTGCCGTCGACGCGAATGGATCCTGAGGCCGTCAGTGACCGGGGCAGCAGGCCGAGCAGCGCCAGGGTGGTGACTGACTTTCCGGAGCCGGACTCGCCGATGATCCCGATCCGTTCGCCTGGGTCGAGGCTGAACGAGATGGCGTCGACGACGCGTTTGCCGGATCCCGCGACCGTGATGGTGAGGTCCTCGACCTCGATGGTCATCTGCGCTCCCGTCGGGTCGGATCGAAGCGTTCGCGTAGGCCGTCGGCCAGGGAGTTCGCCCCCAGCACGATCACCAGGATGACCACGCCTGGGGCGACGGCGCCCCACGGGGCGGTCAGGACGGTGCTCTGCGCGCCCTGCAGCAGGCGGCCCAGCGACGAGTTCGGTGGTGGGACCCCGAGTCCGAGGTACGAGAGGCTCGCTTCCGCGAGGACTGCGGTGCCGAAGATGAGCGCGGCGGTCACCACGAGCGTGGGCCACATGTTGGGCAGCAGGTGGATGAACACGATACGCAGCCAACTGGTGCCCGACGTGCGGGCAGCGGTGACGAACTGCCGCCGCAGCAGCCCTTTGGCCAGGATGCGGGTGAGTCGCGCCACCACCGCCGAGGCTGCCAATCCGATCGAGACCACCGCCGAGGTCAGGCTGGCGCCCTGCATGGCGCCGATCAACATCGCGAGCAGCAGGGTGGGAAAGGCGATCACCACGTCCAGGAGAGAGGACTGCACGTCGTCAACCCAGCCGGTGGCGAACGCGGCGATCAGGCCGACGATGACGCCGATCGCCATCGCGATCGCCATGCTGCTGAGACCGACCGTCAGTGCAATCCTCGTGCCCACCATGACGAAGCTGGCGGTGTCGCGGCCGAGCTTGTCCGTGCCCAACCAGTGATTAGGTCCGGGTGGTTCGAGGCGTCCGCCGGTGGTGTCGGCCAGGTCGTAAGGCAGCCAAAGGAGCGAGACGACGCCGATGATCCCCACTGCCGCCAGTAGCACCAGGCCGATCAGGAGGCTCACCGGCAGCCCCCGCCGTCGAGCCGGGGCCGGGGCGATCGGCTCCGGGAGTGCGCTGCGGATCTCGATCCCGGCGCTCACGCGTGCGCCCCGGAGAGGCTGGACCGCAGTCGCGGATCGACGAAGCGCTGGGCCACGTCGGCCGCGAAACCGACGATCAGCACGAAGAACGTTGTCACCAGGAGGATCCCCTGGATGCTGGGATAGTCGTGCTGGGCGATGGCTTTGGTCAGCATGCTCCCCAACCCGGGCAGCGTGAACACGCTCTCCACCACGACGGCGCCCAGCAGTGTGGACGCGAGCTCGATCCCCAGGATCGAGATGACAGGCACCGAGGCGTTGCGGACCCCGTGGCGCAGGAACGCCTCGCCGAAGCCGCTGCCCAACGCCTGCGCGTTGCGGAGGTAGTCGCTCTCCAGGACATCGAGGGTGGCCGACCGGACGTAGCGCACCAGCGAGGCGGTCATGACGATCACGATCGTGGTGGCCGGTAGGAAGAGGGAGCGCAGCGCCGCGAGCGGGTCCGCCCAGCCCTCGCGAGGGAACCCCCCGGAGGGGAACAACCGAAGCTCCAACGCGAACAGCCACACGAGCAGGATCCCGATCCAGAAGACGGGCACCGCGATGCCGAGCTGCGCCACAGCGGTCACGGCGACGCCGAGCCGCGTGTGCGACCGAGCCGCGGCGACGTACCCGATCACGCTGGCCAGCAGCACGGAGATGGCGAAGGAGATCAGGGTCAGCGGCAGCGTCACCTCCAACCGGGACACGATGTCGGGCAGCACGGGGGTGCCGGAGATGAACGAGGTGCCGAGGTCGAGTCGCAGCACGTCTCCGACCCACTGCGTCAGCTGTTCGTGGACGGGGAGGTTGGAGCCCACCTGCTGCTGGGCGGCCTCGATCTGCTCCGGGGTGGCGTCGACGGAGAGCAGCGCGTTAGCCGGATCGCCGGGCAGGAGCCGCAGCAGGACGAAGATCAGCAGCATCGCCAAGACGAACGACATCAGCAGGAAGGCGGCGCGCCGGGCCAGGTAACTACCCATGGTCCGGCACACCGCCCTCCTGTGTTGCGCGGCTCAAGCCACTCAGGCCTTGGTGATGTTGTACACGTAGAACTGCGAGTTCAGGCCGTTGACCGGGAACCCGGAGACCTCGCTGCTCGCCACCACGATCTGCGGGTAGAGGTAGAGCCAGTTGCTGGCCGCCTCCGTGGCGATTATGGTGTTGGCCTCCTTGAGCTTGGCGGCCTGCTCCTCCGGGGTGGCGGCCTGCTCGGCCTCGCCCACGAGACGCTGGACGTCGGCGTTGTCGAAGCCCCAGTAGAAGTCCGGGTTGCCGTACCAGACCACGTCGCGGTCGTTTACGTGCTCCTGCAGGGTGGCCTCGAAGGCCCGCTCCTTGAACACCACGGAGTACCACTCGTCGGCGGTGATCACCTTGATGTCGACGGTGATGCCCACCTTCGCGAGCTCGGACTTCAGGAACTCGGCCACGGCCGGGTGCGGGTCGTAGTTGGGCGTCTGCAGCGTGAACGTGAAGCCGTCGGCCAGGCCCGCCTCGTCGAGCAGCTGCTTGGACAGCTCCGGGTCGTACGGGTTGAGGGAGGTCAGGTCCTCGTACCACGGGTCCGTGGGGGGCACCATGGAGCCGATGAGCTGGCCGCGGCCGGCCCAGATGGACTCCAGCAGCTTGTCGCGGTCGACGGCGGAGTACACGGCGCGACGGACGCGGGCGTCGTCGAACGGGACCACGCGGTCGTTGAACGCCAGCAGCTCCTTCGTGGTGGAGGTGCCCTCGCTGATCTGGAAGTCGTCGTTGCCCTCGAACGCGGTCAGGGCGTCGGGGCTCTGGATCGTGGTGACCAGGTCGATCTCGCCGGTCAGCAGCGCGTTCGACTCAGCGCTCGCGTCGGTGAAGTAGTGGAACGTCGCGCGCGTTCTTCGCCGGCTCGCCCCAGTAGTCGTCGTTGCGGACGATGCTGAGTGTGCTGCCCCGCTGCCACTCATCGAACACGTAGGGACCGGTGCCGTCGGCCTCGGTCTTGGCGTCGGCGAGGTCAGGGTTGACGATCCACACGTAGGCCATCAGGTAGGGAAACGAGATGGAGCGGTCCTTCAGCGTGAACTCGACCGTCTGGTCGTCCGGGGTGGCCACCGACTCGACGACGGCGTAGCTGCTCTTGCGCGCCGCCTGGGACGCCTCGGACGTGACCCTCTCGAAGCTGGCCTTCACGTCGGCTGAGGTGAGCTCCTTCCCGGAGTGGAAGGTGACCCCCTCCCGGAGGGTGAAAGTGTAGGTGAGGCCGTCGTCGCTGACCTGGTAGTCCTCGGCCAACAGATTGGTCAGCGAGCCGTCGTCGTTGAGCTTGATCAGCGACTCGTACACGTTGCCGTTGAAGGCCTCGGTCACACCCTGACCGCCCGCATCGACGTTGCTGAGGTTGCTGGGCTCGTACAGGGACCCGATCTCGATCGACGCCTCCGCGTCGAACGCCGCCGGGGCGCTGCCCGCGGACGACGAGTCGACGCTGGCTGTCTCGTTAGCGGAAGGACTGGCGCACCCTGTCAGCATGAGGCCGGCGGCCAACATCCCTGCCAGGGCTCGCACGATGTGACGTGGGTGATTCATTAAAAGGTCCTTCCGGTATGGCTCGCGAGCTTTGCCTCGCACGACTGCCAACACCCGCGGAGGCAGAATCATTCCTTGTGAAGATCGATTTCGCCGCAGGCGGACGACGTGCCGCCCTCAGCTCAGACGTCGGAGCCCCTCATTGTGACAGGGGTGCCGAGCTCGATGGTCCGCGACACCGTGCACAGCCGATCATGCGCCTGCTGAATACCGCGCCCCAGCAGGAGGCGTGCGCGATCCCCGTCCTCGCCCTCCGGGAAGGTGACGCTGAAAGTCACCTCGATGTCCTCCAGCCGGTTCCCTGTGGAGTCCTTCACCTTCGATGCCTGGACGTCGACATTGAACGAGTCCGGCTCGGAGCGACGATGCGTGATCAGATCTACATCGATCGCCCCGCAGCCGGCGATCGCCGCCATCAACAGCTCCACCGGGGTGAACTCGCTGCTATCTCCGCTCCCGATAGAGACAGTGCCCCCGCGCTCGTTCCGGGCCTCGAAACTCAGATGACTCAAGCGCCTCACCTGCACAGCAGCGGGGCGACGGGTCTCTTCGATCACTAGTCCTCCTTCGTCCCGCACAGCCTAGGACTTCCGGCCAACGGGGCTGAAGGCTCTTACTCGCTCATCCTCCGCCCGCCACCTCGCGTTGGCTCAGAGCACTGATGAGTCGCTCCTCATCCGCACGCTCGTTTGACGCAGCGTGTGATGACGTCGGGGTCCACCTCGTGGCGTTTGAGGAGGTCGCGGATGTTGTCGTCCCGGAGCAGGCATAGCAGCAGCCCGCAGACGTCGATGCCCGACGTGCCGGCCCCTGTGCCGGGGTGGGTGACAACCGGTGGTCTGTCGTCGCCCCGGGCCCAGACGGCCAAGGTTCGTAACTCTTCGCGGGTGAATCGGGTTCCGCGGAGGTCGGCGCCGGCGGCGCTGACCAGGATCCGGTAGACCCCGGAGACCGAGGTCGGGATCTCGCCGCGGTACAGGCCCGGTTCGGCCCCGGCCAAGGTCACCGTCGACGTGATGCCGGTCGGTGAGGTCACACCGGCGTGAACGGCGGCACGCCCCGAGAGGGGCACTCCGCTGTCGGTCAGGGTTACCTCGAGCCGCCCAGGGTGACCGGGGAGCCGTGACTGCTGGCTGAGCGCGGCTGTCATCCGCAGCGCGCTGCGGGCCTGAACGCTGAGAGTGAACGGGACGCCGTGGGTGTCGACGGCCCCCAGAGTGCGCTTGAACACCTGGTCGCCGCCTTCAATCTGGCTCAGTTCCTTACGCAGCCTGGCTAGCCGGTTCTTGAGGTCACCCTCGTCGACCGTCAGCACCGCCTGCCATTGGCCCGCCGCCCTGGCAGGTGCGGGGAGGACGTCGGCGGGCACGACCCGGAGGACCCTGAACGCGTCGCCGAGTGTCTCGTCGGCGCCGGCGCCGGCCGTGAGGCTGGTTCCGTCGGGGGCGATGATCTCGACCCGAAGTACCGCGGTCAGGTCGCCGAGGAGCAGGACGTCGGTGCGGATGTCGGCGTCGGTCAGCTGGAACGGGACGATCACCTTCCCGCCGACGGGGACGACTCCCGTCGGGTCGACGACGATGGCGGCGTTGGTGGCCCCGGCCAGGACCTGCGCGAAGTACTTCTGCAGGAGAAGCTGGTCGTCCACGCCGGGGTTGCCGGTGAGGAGCAGGTATCCGCCGGTGCCGTTGGCGATGTCGGAGAGGGCGCCGGGGTTGAGCTGGTCGGCGGTTCCCAGGCCGATGGCGAACACGCGGCTGTTGACCGAGGCGGAAGCCTGCTCGATGGTGCGTTCGGCGGTCTCGTTGCCGTCGGTGAACACGATGGTGGCGGTCGAGTCGTAGCCTGCGGCGACGGGGGCGAGCTGCGCGGCGGCAGCTTCCAGGCCGTCGCCGATGGCCGTCATACCGGCGAGGTTCGTGGCCGTGGTCGAGATCGCGTTCAGGGCGGCAAGTCGTCCCGCCCCACCGATGGTGGGCCCGGCGTCGACGACGGCGGTGACTGGGGCAGCGTCGGTGTCGAACCGCACCACCCCGACCCCGTCAGTCGGGTCGAGCAGGGCGACGAACAGTGGCGCGGAGTCGTGCAGGACTCCCATCCGGTCCTTGCTGGGCAACCCCGATGGCAGGCTCATGCTGCCCGAGGTGTCCAACACCAGCGACGTGGCCACGCTGGGGTTCGGCACCACCGTGGCCGTGATCGGCACCGTGAACTCCTGACCGGTGGGAGACACAGTCACGGTCAACGTTCCCGTATCCGCCGTCCCGGCCGAACCCGGCGTGTACAGCACCCATACCAGCAGGTCGGTCACCCCGAATCCCTTGGTCTCGGGAGAGGTGACCGAGGCGGACAGCACCGTGAACGGGGAGGTCACCGACGCCGCGGCGGTGACCGTCTCGCATCCGCGCACCCGGAGCCGTAGCGCACGGGCAGTCGGCAACTGCTCCACAACATCGACGAAGCTCAGCGCGGCAGGCGGTATCGGCGCGATCTGCTCCACGGTGAGCGGCAGCGTGTCGTAGCACGGTGGTCGCACGACCGAGGGATGACGGCAGTCCTTCACCTCGATCAGGGGCGAGGCGCCGATCCACGGCTCCATGGGCGCCCCGAACGGGACAGTGCCGTCCCATGGCTGCAGCGGGTGTTGGATGCCACCCTCTCCGGTGGTGGTGGCCTGGTCCCCGTACACCTGGCCCGGATCGAGGCGCCAGTCCTGACCGGGAATGGTCTGCCACTGGGCGAACAACCGATCCACGTTCGAGTGCAGCAGGAACACGAACGGATCCTCGAACGCCTGGTGCTGACCGCCGATGTCCCCGCCGATGTAGCCGTGGGCGAAGCCGTGGGCCCCCTCAAGGGCCACCCGGAACGCAGTCCACTGCTGCGCCTGGGCGATCCCGTTGCTGGAATCAAGGATGACCTGATCCGAGGCCAGGGCCGGGTTGCCCACCGATGCGGACCGCTGCACCGACTGAGGGGGATCGGCCGGATCACCGGTGTCCTCCCGGCTGCCAGGCAGAACGCCACCGTTGTGGAGACTCGCCAACGCACCATTCAACATGCCGCTGAACGTCCCGAACAGGGACGGATCGGTCAGGTCAACCGTGCCGCCCTGACCGTCTGAGGCGGTCCGAGGGTCCTCGGTCCAGTCCCAGTAGTGCAACGCGACGTCCGGGTTGGACTGCCGCAACAGCGCCTCATAGCGGTTGACCAGCTCGCGGTGCCACGGGATGAAGGAGTTGTCACCGTGGTTGTGCGTCGCCTGGTGGATCTGGTCCTGCTTGTCCCAGTAGGAAACTCCGTCTGAGAACGCGTGCAGATCAGCCTGCAACACGGCGTCGACGTACGCCTGACGCTCCGAAGCCGAGAGATGGGCAATATTGCGCCGAACCGGATGAGCCATCATGAACCCTCTTCACCTGACCGAATGGACCTGACACCACAAGAGGAGACCGTCGCAGCCGCGGTGATACGCAGAATGGCCACCGCCACCGAAGTCCTCAGGACCGTGTAACTCCGATCGTCGGGTTCACATCGCTCCACCTAGTGGAGGGGCTGGGGCAGCAAGTGGACCCAGCGGTACCTCAACGCCTTCCCTACGGGGTGAAGGGGGGCAGCCGTCCGCGTGTAGGTCAGCCGGCGCGACAGGAATGGGCGGCGGTCCACGACCGTACGGTAGGCCTCGGCCATCGCGGATTGTCGCTGTGCGATCTTGTCGTGGCACCCCTCGGTCATGTGCTGCTAGCGCTTGCCGTCTCGGAGGTAGGCAGGCGAATCGCGACCCCTGTGTGTCGAGGACTCGTCTAGCGCTGAAGATGTCGGCACTGCTGCGTACCGTCCCACCATGACCATGAAGCGATCTGAGTTTGGGTCTCTCGGCGATCGTCTCGGACGAATGCCAAGGGTTCTCGACGATCAGCGGGTGCGTCATGTTTGGCTCGACAGCACCTGCCCTGCCTTGGTGGTTGACCGCCGCAAGACCGCCGGCCGCTGGGAAGGGCAGGTGGTGCGGGTCGAGGACGGTGAGTTACTGGTGGGCTGGGTCAGCGGCGACAGGATCTCCACCATCGAGCTATAGCCCTCTCCCCTCAGCGCGACCGAACGCCTCTAGAGGGCCCTGAGGGTGACCGACTCCTCACCGTCGTCGGAGGTCAGGTCGCAATCGTCCCGAAACAGCCGAAGGCGCCGGGCCGCGGCGTCATCGTTGGCGTGGCGGGTGTGGGCGGCGCGGCCGGGCCAGGGCTGGTGCTTCTCCTCACAGGCGCGGCGCTGATCCCGGGTCCGGTCGAGGTAACCGGGCAGCGCGTAGCGGTGCCACTCCTCCAACGGCAGCGGCCCGGTGGCTTCGCCGGCCTGGAATCTTAGGAACGCCAGGGTGCCGAGTTCCCGGACCAGGGGTGGGTGCTCGGGCCAGCAGGCGGGGGTGTGGTCGGCGGAGTACCAGGCGTGCTGCGAGTTGAGCCAGAGCACGAACGCGTCGAGCCACGTCCAGCAGTCCCAGCGCAGTTCCGGGTCGGCGATGGTGGTGATGTCCCAGATCCTGGGCAGGATCTCACCTGTGGCCATGATCTCCTCAGCGGCCTCTCCCCCGCGGGCGAAAGCTGCAAGGTCGATGTAGGCGGCGAGCATGCGCTGTGTGAGATCGGGAAACGGCAGTAGCTGAGCCATAGCGATTCAGGTCCTTCAGTCGGTGAGGCCGAGTTGGCGGGCGTAGGAGTGCGCCATGGCGGTTCTCTCCCCCGGGCTCATCAGGCGGGCGTCGGGGGTGTTGGTGATGAGCCGGCGTGCTGCGTGCTGCTGGTCGAGGAGGCGTTTGCCGGGTTTGCCGTCGATGGCGCGGTGGAGGGTGGCGAGGATCGGCTTCCCGTTCTCGGCCACCACCAGCGCGGTGCGGGTGGGCAGTTCGCGGAGTTGTTCGGGTCGGATGACGGGGGTGTCTTCGCCGTGGGTGGAGATCGAGCCATGCTGACCGTGCTGTTGATTCCGTCGGGTGATCCGGCGGGTGCCGAGGAGGTCGCTGATCTCGCGGTTGAACCCGGCGTCTTTGGAGCCGCCGAAGATGATCAGGCTGTTGGTGAGGTCCTTGATCGCGCGGGCCTGCTGCTCGCCGAAGATGCGGGTGAGCTGGGCCCAGGTTTGGGAGGCCCAGATGAACGAGATCCCCAACGCCCGCTCGTTCGCCATCCTGGTCGCCAGCGTCGGCAGTGGTGCGGTGGAGGGGAGTTCGTCGAGGCAGGCCAGCATCGGCGGACACAGCCGGCCGAACCCACTCTCGTGGCCGAGCTGGAGGGCGGTGTCGAGGACGTGTTCGGCGACGGCGGTCATGAGCGGTGAGGCGGAGACGTAGGGGTCCTCTCGGCCCAGCAGGTAGATGGTGCCACGTCTGCGGATGAGGTCGGCGATGTCGACGGCCGGCCGGTCGTCGCTGGGGACGCAGCGTTCCCGGCGATCCTTAGTCGCGAAGAGCGCCAGTGCTTGGTCGACGGTGGATTTGGTGTTGCCGGCGGTGCGCTCATCGGTGTTGCTGACCGCGCCGGCGAGGAGGCCGGACCAGTTCGGTTCCGCCATCGGATGCGACCGGAGAATCTCCGAGGGCAGGGTGGCGGTGCGGGGGTTGGCGGACCATTCCAGGACGTCGTTCAACGTGTAGCCGGCCAACGCCGCGGCGTGGAGGTAGCACTGGATGACTTTGGCGGCTTCGGCGGCGTAGAAGCGGGCGGCGGAATCGGCCCCGTCTCCCCCGCTGCCGAGGGTGCCGACGCAGAACGCTTTGGCGCGCTTCTCGGCCACGGTGGCGTCGACGCAGCCGTCGATCGGGTCCCAGATCAGCTCCGGCAGCCCTGGCGCGGCACCGAACGGGTCGAGCACCGCAACAGGGCCCTTCGCTTGGCGAGCGGCGAGGGTCAGCAGCAGGTCGTCGGGTTTGGTGAGGGTGACAAGGGCGGCGCCGGGGGCTTGGAGGAGGGCGGGGGTGAGGATGTCGAGGGTCTTGCCGGAGCCTTGGGGTCCGATGACGCCGGCGGTGCGGTCCCATGGTTGCCACAGCTGCACCCCGACCGGGACCTTGCTGGTGCCGATCCGCCACCCAACCTCGGTCGGCTCAAACCGACGCCTCATCGCCGGTGGCCCTTCCGGTACAGGTCGGGGCGGATCACGGCCCGGGTGGCGCGGAGCCGGCCGAGCCCGAGGAGCTGTTCGGCCTGCCCGGTGGTGGCCATGCCCTTGAAGCGGCGGCCTGCCGTGACGCGCAGCGCAAGGACGATGGCGGCGGTCAGGCCGGCGATGAACAGTGCGCCGGCGATCGCCCATGCCATCCAGACGGCGGCAGTGCCGTGGGTGGTGAGGCCGGCGTGGAGGTTGCCGGTGAGGATGCCCCAGCTGCTGGTGACCAGTGCGGCCGACGGTGGCCAGTGCCAGCCGGCGCCAGCGGCGGCGAGGGTGAGGCTGCGGCCGGCCTGGAGCGCGACCACCCCGAGGAGGGCGACGAGGGTGAGGGCGCCGACGGCGGGTTCCCAGGTCCAGGCGTGGCCGTCCTCATTCTGCGAATCTGTCATGCCCTGAAGAACCCGGACGAGACCAGTCCACAGCGCGAACGCATTCAGCACAACAGCAGCGGGGCGGCCGGTTCACGGGCCGGGGAGCACGGAAGCCTCCGGCGATGGGAGGTCGCTGGAGGCTTCCGGCTGGATGGTGTCGATGGACGTCGACACCGCTCTGGGTGTGTCTGATGGACGCTACCCGGCCGGGGCGGGACCGGGATACCTACCATCGGCTGCCGTTCTAGCGCAGCGCGCCGCCTGTTGTTCCGGTTGGGTGGGCTTGTCAGGTGGTGATGGCGATGGCGATCCAGCCGTGTGTGCTGTCGGGGTCGAGGATCAGGGTGACGTCGACGGCTGTGCCGGTGTCGAGGCGGTGGCGGGTGGTGATCTGCATCTGATCGGCGTCGACCACGTGGACTGGGCCTTGCTGGATGCCGGCGGCGGGGGTGAAGCGGGGGTCGTCGAAGCTGTCGATCAGCGCCTCCGCCGCCACACCCTCGAGACGTTGACGGCGCTGCTGCTGATCGAGGGTCAACCAGCCGACGATGAATGTGCTGGCCGCGGTGACCGCGGCCGCGATCTGGGTATCCCCGGGCGGGTCGTGGGGATGCGCGTCGGCCATCGGCGTGGTGGTGTCGAGTTCGTCGACGCCGACCCATCCTTCCTCCGGGTCGCTCTCCCCAACTGATGCCGGCGAGGGAACCAGAGCTGCGGTGGTCTCGACCGGGGTGGGCGGCTGGTTCGGCGTGGAGCTGCAGCCGACGAGCAGCGCGATGAGCACGGCTGCGGTGAGGAGGCGGGCGGCTGGGTGTGGGGTCATGGGGTGAGTCCTCGGGTGCGGAGCCAGCGGTCAGGGTCGGTGGGGATGCCGGCGATTCGGACTTCGAGGTGGAGATGGGGGCCGGTCACGTTCCCGGTGGCTCCGACCTTGCCGATGACGGTGCCGGCGGTGACGCGTTGGTCGACGGTGACGTGGATGGCGGATTGGTGGGCGTAGTAGATGACGGTGCCATCCGAGGTGGTGAGGGTGGTGAGGTTGCCGTAGGCGCCGGCTGGGCCGGTGCGGGTGATGGTGCCGGCGGTGATGGCTTGGATGGGGGTGCCGGTGGGGGCAGCGAAGTCGAGGCCGGTGTGGGCCTTCTTCCACCGGGGTCCGGTGTCCCCGAAGCGGGAGGTGAGTCGGTAGCGGTCGACCGGCAGCACCACCGAACCGGATCCGACCGCGCTGGTGCCGGTTCCTTGGGTGCCGTGGACGGAGATGTGGACGTGGTCGAGGTGCGCGGCGGAGGGGTCGGGGCCGGTGTAGCAGGAGGCGGCCTGGCCGCAGCGTCGCCAGCCCTCGTCGGCGCGGGCAACCGACCAGAGGTGTTCGCGCCAGATCACATAGGTAACGCCGAGGGCGGTGTCGTTGGTGCGGGCCCATTCCGCGATCTCAGTGCCGAGGGCGATTCCGGCTGGGGAAAAGTAGTTGGGGATCATCACGTCGACGGCGCGACCCGAACCGTGATCTTTCGGGTCGCCGGGTCGGACACCGAGCAGCGATCGGATCTGCGGCCAACGACTGTGGATGCAGCGCATCACGCGCAATGCGTCAGGGGTCTGGCCCCGCTCAGACGGCATTCCCGTCGGTGCACAGTCCAGGCTCGGACCCATCGGGCCGCAGTTGGCGAGGCCAGCGGGCTGCCCCGCGAACAGGGCGACGAGGGTGCGGGCGAGGCCCTCGTGTTTGGCGTAGGCGTCGGGGTAGGCCGACACCTGCACTGCCTGGGCAGCCTCGGCAACCGACATGCGCTGCCAGCCGTCGATGTCGGTGAGGCCGGGGATGTGCCAGCCGGCCGTGGTGGTGTGCCCGGAGTAGAAGGTGCGGGCCTGGTAGGCGTCGTCGGCCAAGATGCGGAGGTTCTCGGCTTGGGTGGTGCCGTCGGCGTACCAGCCGACCAGGGAGCGTTGCTGGAACAGGCCGACGTCGCCATCGGAGTTCGGGTTGTGGGAGGCGGGGTGGGCGCCGAGGACCGATTCCTGCATGGCGGTGGCGATCCCGACGACCGCGCCGGCAGGGCCGGCGCCGGTGTCGAGGGCCGTGGCGTAAATGAGGGCGGCGCGGTTCATCTGCCCTGCATCCAACTCGATACTGGCCGGGGTGTCTCCGGCCCAGCCTGCGCACATGGCGCTGACAGTCTGCGTCGCTGTCTGAGGTCCGGCCAGGGCGCCGGCGAACACCAGGATCGGCGCCAGCGGCACCGTCAGCGCCGCCCCGATGACGACCAGTGCCTTCCACATCAGGTCTGCAGTTTCTGGTTGGTGTCGGTGAGGGGCAGTTCGAGATCCGCGTGGAGAGTGAGCGCGACCTTGTGGAGGCGGGGACCCACCGCGATGAGGGCTCGGCCTTTGCCGCCCATGGCCCAGCCGGTGACGATGTCGCGGGCGACCGGCCCCAACTCGAGGAGCTGCTCCAGGTCGTCGGCGACCTCCGCGTCCTGCCCGAAGAGGACCTTGATGTCACCGAGGTGGAGGAGGTCCTTGGCGATCTGCTGCGCCTGCGACCCCGCATGCCCCGCACCGAGATAATCGGAGGGTTTGTGGGCGTTGGCGATCTCAATATCGCCATGCGACCTCGACAGGCGGAGATCTGCGTCGAAGGAGGAGACGGCGCCGGTTCCGAGGCGCAGTTGGCGCCAGACTTCGTCGCGGACGTTGATCCTGCGCCGGCCACTCACGTGGCGCATGGCGGTGCCCCACGAGTTGAGACACATCAACGCCATCCCGACCGCATCGTCACCCAACGGCATCAACCTCGACAGCGACAACGATTGGATCGGCGCGTTCCAGTCGATGGTCACGGTGGTGGGGGCGTCGAAGATCCCGGCGAACACACCCGAGATCAGTTGCGCGACCGCGTCGCGCAGGAGGCGGGTGTCGTCGAGGAAGGTGTGCCGGTCGGGGTAGCGGAGCTCGGCGATCAGGTGGTCGCTGGGTGAGTGGAGTTGCTGCCAGACCTGCGGGATCACGATCGGCCGCAGCTCGCGGGTGTCGGTGGTGTGGGTGAGCTCAACGAGGACGGCTTTGAGGACCTGTTCCTCTGTCGGTCCCACCGCCACTTTCCTGTCGCCGATGCTCTGGGATCCGATCAACGAGCGGAGGAGGACGAGCCAGCGACCGAAGATGATCGCCTGCCTGCGGTGCTGCTCCTCCTTGTCGAGCTGGCCCCAGTTTGTGGCGAGGGGTCCGGGGTCGAGGGGGTTGAGGCGGGTGGGCATGCCGGGGCCGATCGCGAAGGGTTCGACGCCGAAGTGGCGGCACATCAGCTCGTACTCGTCCTTCGGATCCCCGAGGATCAGGGCCTGGTAGCCGAACGCGAACATGCGATTCAAGAAGGCCTTGACCCACGCGGATTTCCCGCGGCCGGGTTTCCCGAACACGAAGATGTTGGGGTTGGTGACGGGGATGGCGTCGTTGAGGACCCAGCCGTGGGGGTCGACGTAGAAGGTGGCGCCGTTGCTCATGTCGGTGCCCATCGGGGCCCCGGTCGGCGGCAGAGGGCTGGCGGTGAGGAAGGGCCAGAACACTCCGGCCTGGTCGGAGGTCATCTGGTACCGCTTCACCGCAGGCCGTGACGCCACCCAACCCGCCCCCCTCGCCGGGCGGCCGCGCCAGGAGGGGGTGGAGGTGAACTCGCGGGCCGGACGCGCTCATCGGGCTGGGGTTTGGTGGGGAGGTCGTGGCCGAAGTCCGCGAGGAGGCGGTTGATGCTGCGGGCCATCACTGGTGCCTGGTGGTGAGGCTGACCCCCAGGGGGAGGGTGGCGGTGACGAAGGCGAGGTCTTGGGACATGTCGAGGCGCTGGGGGGCCATGCCGCCGCGGCGGATCGCCGCATCCAGCCGGCGTCCGAACTCCGCCACCGGCGCGGTCGCGGGGACGGTGGTGGAGCAGAGGGCGTAGGGGTGGCTCAGGGTGGCGCCCATCGCGAGCTGCACCTCGACCCGGTCCAGTTTCGCCTGCCGGCGGTGGTCCTTGGCGCCGGTGCGGACCCCGAGCCGGTCCTTCAACCCCTGGCCGAGGCTCTGGCCGAACTCCTGCTGCGCCGCCTTCCGATCCGCAGCCGACTGCTTCTCGATCGGGAACACCACCGCCACACTCCGCCGCTCCACAGCCTCGCTTGGGGCCAGCACGTGTCCCCACCCGCCCATCGTCGCGCCACGCTCGGGCAGCTTCACCGTCGCAGTAACCGTCGCCCACGCATCATGCGCATAATGCCGGACCGCCGCATACGCCTGCGACGGGCCGGCCAACGCCCACGGCACGGAAGCGTTGACCGAAGCGTCTGCGCTGGCGTCGTGGGCGGCGGCCACCAGGCCGGCGCGGTCGCCGGGGGCGAACCCCAGCCGCACCGTCTGCGCGAGTTCCGGGGAGGTGAGCCAGGTCACCTCTCTGGCGCCCATGGGGCCGGTGACTACTGCTCCGATCTCGGCGGCCAGGGAGAGGAGGGTGTTCATCCGGCCATCGGTGGCGCCGCCCATGTGGCGCGCCTCTTTGCTGAGGCGATTGTCGGGGATGACGAGGGTGATGAACGCTTCGGTGCGGACACCTGCCTGGGACCAGCGCAGGTGCTCGATCTGCGTCGCCACGCTCGTGACAGGTGCATCGGGGGTGATGTTGGCGCGGAGCCACAGCTCCCGCTCAGTGCAGTCATCCGGCGTGGCGCGCACCATCAGGTGAATCTCTGAGATCAACTCGCCTCGGGCTGCGGTGTCCAGCAGCTCGGTCAGGCCATCGGCGTACCGGCTGCAGAGGGCGTCGGTGGCCATCGCGATCCCGTCATGCTCGATCCGGGCGGTGATCGCCCACGTCCGCACTGCGCCGTGTTTGATCACCGCGACCCGGCGCTGGGTCAGGCCGACCGGTGGGCCGTCGAGGACCTCGACGCCGGTCAGGGCACCGGGCATGTCCAGCTCGTCCAGGTCGCGGAGGGTTCCGGTGGCGGCCTTCGACCGGAAGGTCAGCCACCCGTTCAGGCCGGCGATGGCGAACGCCGTAGCGGCGGCGAGCCAGCCGACGGCCGGGCGGCCGCCGAGGGGGACGACGGTGAGGAACAGCAGCAGGAGCCACACCGGCACCCACAAGACCCCGGCCAGCCAGCGCTGGGAGCTGATCGCCATCCACGCCGGGAACGTCGCCACCGACAGGAACAGCAGCTGGGGGACGGTCAGCCCCCAGATCACGCCGGCCTTCGGGGTGGTGAACGCGTCAAAGGTTCGTGCCGCCATTGTGGTCCTCCGCTTCTCTCACAGCCACAGGAGGCTGCGCCGCACGCTGCGGCTGGGTCGATGTGACGGCGCCGAGCTGCGCCGGATGAGGAGCGCGGCGGATGTCGCCTGCCGGGTCGTACGGGTAGGACGGGTCCCCGGCCCCCATGCCGGAGGTGGTGTCGTTGACCAGCCCGGTGGCGCGGGCGCCGACCTGCTGGAACCCGTCTACGAGCTTCTTCGCGCCGAGGATCACCCCCGCCGCCACCACCCCCACCGGCCCAGCCACCGCACCCACACCAGCAGCACCAGCGGCCGCTCCCCCACCAGCTGCAGCACCCGCGCCGGCTGCAGCACCCCCAGCAACGCCAGCGGAGCCGCCCACGGCTCCCCCGGCTCCGCCGCCGCCGGCCCCCGCCGCGGCAGGGCTGAAGCTGGAGCTCTGCGCCGCGGCGGCACGGCTCGCGGTGGCCGACTCCCCCGCACCAGCAGCACCCCCACCACCAGAGCCTCCGCTGCTGCGGGTCACAGCGGTGTGGGCGTGGCCGGCGGCCGAGGATGCGCCGGTGGTGCCGGCCAGGCCGGCGCGGAACGAGGCCCCGCTGGTGGTGCCCGGATCGACGAACGCCAACAGCCGGAACAGAGCCACCGGGGAGAGGGCCGCGACGGCGATCATCACCACCGACGGCAACGCCAAGGCGACGGCCTCCTGGCCGGAGTCCTCCATCCCCAGCGAGACGCCGGTGGCCAGCTGCACCCCCAACCCGAGCATGAGCGTCATCAACAGCGGCGCGATAGCGGCGGCATGGAACCAGCGAAACGCCTTCCAGAACCATGATTCGAACGGCCTGTACATCAACCCGGCCGCGGCGATCGGTGCGGTGGCGGCGATCACGATCAGCGACACCGCCCGACCCAACATCACCACCAGATGCGCCAACCCGGCCAACCACAACACCAACCCCAGCAGCAACAACACGGTGGCGGTGGTGCCGGTCATCACGCCCTCGGTGAAATCCAGACCCGTCGGCTCCCACTCGCCCAGATCCGCTGTCCCCAGCAGCTGGATCCGCAGCGCCGTGTTGAGGCCCTCGACCGCGGTCACCAGTGCGGCGCCGTAGGTGTACCAGAGGGTGCACACCAGCAGAAACTTCACCGCCCCCCACATCGCAGCGGCGAGGGAGAGGGCGTCTCGGCGCAGCACGGTGCCGACCAGCTGCACGATCAGCAGGATCAGCGCCAGGGACAGGCCCAGCCAGAGGGTGAGGCCGTAGACCGACCACAGCGCAGACGAGGACCCGTCGGGGTTGAGGTTGGGGGTGAGGAACCAGTCCCCCAGCTGCAGGATCGCCCGCATCACCCACAACCCGGCCCCCCACACCGCCATGCAGATCGCCACCCACGCATCCACCACAATCTGACCCCCCGCCGCGGCCAGATCACCGAACAACTCCCCGATCTGCTCCCACATCTCAGGCGTCCCGCCATTGCAGCCAGCCCGCCGCGACAGCGAGTTCGGTGCCCGGCCACGTCGACGGCCCCGGCACCGGATGCGCACCCTCCGCGATCAGCCAGCGGCCGTCGACCCAGGTCATGCGTTCGCAGTGCCCATAGGCCAGGCGGGCCTGGTCGCGGAACGTGTAGGTGATCTCCACCAACACACACACCACATGCCAGCCGTCGCCGTCAGAGCCCTTCACCAGGCCCGCCGAAGGGATCACCGTCAGTGACGCCCCCGGTGGCAGACCTGCCGGCATCTTCCCGGCGGTCAGGAACGACTGAATCAACCCCAACACCGGCCACGACCCCACCGAGCCAGTGGGGTCCTCGAACCAGGACTGCTGCACCCGCTGCGCATGACCCAGATCCATCGAGCCCAGGACGGAGACCAGGATCTCCCCCAACTGCCCCACCGCACCCTCCGCCGTCTGTGGGTAGCCAGTCGGGATCCCCTCCGCCCCGACCTGATCAACCAGGGGAATGTTGATCGTCGGCAACGGGCCGAGGGCAGGGGTGCCGCCCGTCGCGTCCGCCGGCGACGCCTCCAGCATCGGGGCGGCCGCGATCTCATCGCGGATCGAGACGCCGCCGGCCGGCAGCGAATCGACGACCCTCGCCGTCGTGGGGGTGGTGGGGTCGTCAGCGACGGCGAAGTAGACGGCGAACCCCAGGCCGGAGAGCAGCAGCAACGCCACCGACGTGACGGCGGCCAGCAAGGTGAGGTGCGCGCGATCAGGCCGGATCATGGCTAGCGGGTAACGCAGCCGTCGCCGAGGAACCCCGACAAGATGCCCGGGATCACGAGGTAGAGCAGGGCGGCGCCGAGGACGACGAACACCCCGATCAGGCCGCCCTTCGACACGTGCGGCATCGAGAACACCTTGCCCATGATCACCGCCGCCACCGCCGCCAGGATCCCCGCCGGGAACGCCACCCACACCAGAGCCCACGAGAACCAGCCCAGGAACTCGTCCACCAGGACCTGCGCCCCCGCCGGCGCCACCGGGCACACCATCCCCCGCCCCTCCGCAGGCACCACCACACCCGCAGACACGGCCTCGGCTACGAACTGAACGATCATGAAATTTCCTCCACACACGACTTGATAACATCGACCGCGGACCGCAGCCGACGAGGAAGCGGATCGGCAGTAACCCCACCAACCCGAAGAGACGCACATTCCGGCACCAGCAGCAGCCGCCCCTCGGCCGCTGCCGCGGCGCGCAGCCTCGGCCCGCACACCGAACCGACCGGCTTGGGCAGCACCCTTCCCGGGACACCGGTGATCACCGGCACCACCCGCACACCTTCGAGGGTGTCGAGGCGGGCGTTGAGACGCCGAACGCTCGGCACCGAACACGCCGCCACCACTACCAACACCGACACCGCCGGCAGAGGCTCGGCCCAAGCGCCGAGGTCCAGGACCGTGACCCCTGCGCTGGTGTCGGGGAGGATCGTGGCGTCGGGGTCGGTGCGGCGCTCGAGCCGCAGCCCATCGCGGGACCCGATACTCCAACCGTCCTCGAGGCCGAGTTCAGCCGACGACGCGGCCGCCAACCCCGAGGTGTGCGGCGCGGTGAGCTCCACCAGGCGGCCGGCGCCGAGGGCCTCGGCGATCGCCAACGCCACGGTCGTGGTCCCCACACCACCCGAGACACCGACCACGCCCACCACCACCTCAGCCGCAGCTGGCAGCTCCGCCATCGCTGCTGCGGTGGCCGTTTCGGGTCCGGGGGTCGGGTCGGTGGTGAAAGCGCCGGAGTGGAGGGCGGTGTAGGCGGCGCGCAGCTCAGCCAGCGAGAACGTGGCGGTGGTCATCGCTGCGCCCCCAAGGCGGCCTTCAGCCTGAATCCGTGGATTGGCTTTCGGACGGGTTTCTGGAGGGCATGGTCCCGGTGTTTTGACGCTGTTGTGATTTTGGGCGTGATGGATCTGCTGGTTTGCCCAGCTTTTCCACTTTGTTTGGTTCCTTGGGTTTGGCCTGGCGGGGGCGGGATGGGCAGGTCAGGCTGATAGTGGTGGCCCGGTGGTGGAGGGGAACACGCTTCGCCAGAGTTGTAGCCATTGGGGTGCCCATGGCCAATGCTCGGGCAGGTGGAGCCAGGGTCGGCGTTGTGGACGGGCCAGTCGTGCAGGCACGTTGATGATCTGG
>NZ_FQZG01000092.1 GCF_900141915.1 Tessaracoccus bendigoensis DSM 12906
GGATTCGCAAGTCAAACCGACGCTGCCCGCATCGTCAGCAGACAATGCCCGGTTCTCGTCAATGAGTAGCAAATCCTGCTCAAACCACCAACCAGCACCGCGCCGAGCCAGTCACCCTGCGGCGGTCAGTACCTCCTGCAGCACCTCGTCGGCGACCTCGCGCCCATACGGGTCGACCAGGATGTGGCTGCCGTCCGGGCGCAGCACCCTCCCCCCCGGTTGCCTGTCGTCGCAGGTGGCAGGGGCAACGGCTTCAGCTGGTTCCGCGTCGTTGCAGACGACGGGGTCCATCCGGAAGGTCCTGACCCGATCGTCGGTTGCGGCGATGTCGACAACCATGTCGTTCCAGCGTCGGCGGTGCTCGTCGTGGTTGATCATCAGGTCGTAGAGCGGGTGGCAGTCCTCCGCGGTACACCGGGAGAGCATCCCTCCGCCGGGTCGCTCGGTCTGGGCTATCACCAGGATCGCGCCGGTACTCGTCAGTCGGTCGATGGTGGCCTCGGTGTCGGAGCGTTGCGTGGTCCAGAACAACTCTTCGTCGGGCCCGACGACGCGACCGTCGATCCAGCGCTGGTGGATCTCATATCGGGACCACCAGAACACGATGTCCGGCTGGTCGGCCTTGAGCTTCTCCTCCTGGATACCCGCGACCATGGTGCAGTCGCCCACGCCTTCGTGGTCTGGTTTGCCGTACTCCTGGAGCTCAATGGAAAGAGGTGGGCAGCCGCCCCGTGACGCGTTGTCGACCACGAGTTGCTGCGCCCGGGCGGCCTCGTCGAGCGATTCCATGAGCCGGAAGGGCACCGAGTCGCCGACGACCACGATCGTCTTGCCCTCAGCCACAGCCGGGCTCATGCGAAGGGCCGTGGACCAGCCGAGCGTGACGGCCATCGTCGCGGCGACCGCCACGAGCAGCCGACGCCCCGTCAGCCATTTCGAGATCCGACCACGGCGGATCGGTTCCTCCACGAAGTGGTAACTCAGCACCGCACAAATCAGCGTCCCGACGAGCGCGACCGGAGCCCTCAGCGCCCGGAACCCATCATGGTGGGCCAAGCCCAGCAGCACGCTCCACGGCCAATGCCAGATGTAGAGCCCGTACGAGATCTTGCCCAAGTAGACCATCGGCGCGACCGACAGGACCTTCGAGATCCCGGTCGACGACGAGGTGGCGAGCGACCCGATCACCAGCGCGACCCCGATACTGAGGATCACCGCACCGCCCTGGAAATAGAGCCTGCTCGGCCCCTCCAGGAACGGGAGCACCACGATCGCCATGGCCGCACCGACGGCGGCGGTCGAACGGGTGTGGGCCGAGAACCAGGCGCGCACCCCGTCGACGGACATCAGGATGGCGAGCAGGGCACCGAGCAGCGGCTCGAACGCCTTCGAATCGGTGCCCATGTAGGCCCGGTCGGGAGCCTCTGGGTCATAGAGCGCCATGAGCGCCACAGCCGAGATCAGGCTGATCGCGACCGTCACCGACGCCAGCGTGGCGACCAGACGGTTACGCGCCCCGAAGCGGCCCAGAAGCCAGGCGATCAGCCCGATCAGGAGCGGCCAGATGAAGTAGAACTGTTCCTCGACCGCCAGCGACCACATGTGCAGCAGCAATGAGGGGGTGCCGTCCGAACTGAAGTAGCTGTTGGACCCCATGAAGTGCCAGTTGGCCAGGTAGAGCGCCGTCCAGGCGACATCCTCTGACGCTGCCGTGCGGCGAAACAGCGGGATGAAGAACGTCGCATACGTCAGTACCCCCAGCAGCACCAGGGTCGCGGCCGGCAGCAGGCGTTTGAACCTCCGTTGCCAGAACTTGGCAAACTGCGGACGCCCGTAGAGTTGCGTGTCCCTGAGCAGACCCGACGTGATCAGGTATCCGGAGAGCACGAAGAAGACGTCCACGCCCGCGAACCCGAGGCCGAGCCGTGGCACGCTCAGATGGAAGGCGATGACCAGGCCGACGGCGATCGTGCGGAGCCCGTCGAGGCTCGGCACGTAGCTTGCGGTCGGTGGCACCCGGCCGATTCTAGCTGTTTGGGGTCCATTCCCCTTCCCCGCGCTCACCCGGTCAGGACCGGTAGGACCGGAGCACCTCACGCACCACGGCCTCCGCCGTCGGTGGACCGAACGGGTCGAGGGTCACGTGAATGCCGTCCTCCCGAAGGAGGCGTCCGTTTCCCTGGTGGTCATCGCAGGCCGCAGGCTTGCGCGGCTCGGTCGGCTCTGGCCCGTTGCACAGCAACGGGTCCATGCGGAACGTGCGCACGCGCGGATCGTCAGCGGCGATCCGCTCGATGATGCGGTTCCAGCGGCGACGATACTCGTCACGGTTGAGCGCGTAGTCATCGAGCGGGAAGCAAGCCCGATCGCCCACCGGACACTTGGCCAGCAAACCGATACCTGGACGCTCCGGTTGTGCGATCAACAACGTCGCGCCCTCCCGCGTGAGCCTGTCAACGCTTTCTCGCACCTCAGCTTCGAGCACGATCCAGAACTCTTCCTGTTCCGGCACCAGGAGCCGCCCTTGGAACCAGCGCTGATGCGTCTCGTAGCGCGACCACCAGAAAACGATCTCCGGGTCATGCCGTTCGATCAGATCGTCCTGGATGGCGCTGAGTGCCCGACAGTCGCCAGGGCCCTCATGATCAGGCTCCCTATACTCCTGGAGTTCAACTGCCAGCGGGGTGCAGCCACCGCGGGCAGCGTTGTCGAGCGCCCAGCCTTGTTCCTTCGCCGCGGCATCCAGCGAACTCATCAGCTTCAGAGGGACCGAATCCCCCGTCACGACCATCCACTGCCGCTCCGGCACGAAGCCTTGGGTCGCCCGGAGCGT
Source organism: Tessaracoccus bendigoensis DSM 12906 (assembly GCF_900141915.1). Taxonomy (GTDB): domain Bacteria; phylum Actinomycetota; class Actinomycetes; order Propionibacteriales; family Propionibacteriaceae; genus Arachnia; species Arachnia bendigoensis. The sequence continues at coordinate 2,834 of NZ_FQZG01000092.1, forward strand.
GCCTGCCGCTGCCAGAATGACCGCCATCGAACCGAGTACCGCAGCCACGAAACGCGGCGCAGTCAGGCCTGAAACTGCGCGACCGTGGCGGATGGGCTGCTCCACGAAATGGTAGGACACCACCGCCGTCGCGACCGTCCCGCACAGGGCGACGACCGCCGGGCCCGCCTTGAACGCCCCATGGGAAAGCCCCATCCACATGGCCCATGGCCAGTGCCAGAGGTAGAGGCCGTATGAGATCCGACCAAGATAGGCCATCGGGGCCCATGCGAGGAACTGGGAAAGAGCCGACGGCGGTCCGCAGACCAGGGCAGCGATGACCGCCACCACCCCGAGGCTCAGCAACAGGGCTCCGCCGTAGAAATAGAAGCCGCTCGGTCCGGCGAGGAATGGCAATGTGATAATCGCCACCAAGGCGCCGAGGGTGGCCAGGATCCGGTACCTGTCCGCAGCAGCCTGACGGACGCGCGGCATGGACAGCAGCAGCGCCAACGATGCGCCAATCAGTGGCTCGAAGGCCTTGGTGTCGGTGCCCATGTAAGCCCTGTCGGCCGCCGTCGGGTCGTAGAGCACCGCCAGGGCGATCACCGAGGCGAGCGCGGCGACCCCCGCCAGGATCACCAATGGCTTGGTGACGTTGGATCTTCGCCGGAGGATCACGCAGGCCAAAGCGATCGCCAACGGCCAGGCGAAGTAGAACTGTTCCTCAACCGCTAGTGACCACATGTGCAGCAGCGGCGACGACATCCCGTCGGAGGAGAAGTAGGTGTTGGCCTGCATGAAATGCCAGTTGGCCAGGTAGATCACCGTCCACATTGCGTCCTCGGACACGCCGACCCGACGGTAGACAGGTAGCGCGAAACTGGCATGGACGAGAACAGCCAGCAGAAGCAGGCTCGCTGCGGGAAGCAGCCTCCGGAACCGACGCTGCCAGAATCTGGCGAGTCGCGGACGACCGAACCGGTTGGAGTCGCTGATCAGGCCCGCAGTGATCAGGTACCCCGACAACACGAAGAAGACATCCACCCCTGCGAAACCCGCGCCCAGGCCAGGGACCGCAAGGTGGAAGGCGATCACCAGCCCGACAGCGATCGTCCGCAGGCCGTCGAGGCTCGCGATGTAGTTGCCCTTCTCCGCGGCTTCCACCGGGCGTCCCCCTAAGTCCTGACCGATTCGCCGCCCCGCGCGCCCCCTCCGGCTTCGGGCTTCTCGCCGTAGACCCACGGCGCGACCTCCTGACCCGACAGCCAGGCCCGCCACACCTCAACCACCACGAATGGCACCAGGGCGGCGCCCACCCCCCAACGGGTGACGGTGCGCAGCGGCAGCTCCGATGTGATGGGAATGAACGGCGGATTGCCTACCGTGCTGTCGGCGCTTGACGCGCACGCGTCGAGTTCACGACCGTCGACCGTCACCTTCACCCAGCTGTGCCCGGCAAGCCACCACGGGTATCCGAATCCGCGGACCCGGGCCGCATGCACCAGCCGGGTGTGGAACCCCACCCCGCGCAGCACCTGGGCAAGCACGGTGTTGTACTGATGCGACCACCCGCGGTGGGCCCGAAGCGATGCGTGTGGCGTCTCCGTCAGGTGCCAGAGCGAGTGCGCCGGGTAGGCCTCCGCCACAACCCTGATCGCCTCGTCGGCCAACGCGCGACCAGCCAAGCCCGAGGCCCGGCACCTTGCGACGAGCCCGTCTACCGTGTCGGGTACGAGCGTCCGGATTGGTGGTGGGGCCATCGCCCAGACGGGGGCGAGAGCGGCGCCCACCAGCAGCGGTAGCGTCCAACGCAGTTTCATCTCAGTCGACCCAACTTGTTGTTTCGGGCGAAGCCCTTGAGGGACCGGTAGGGCACCTCATTGGCGAGTTCGTCGTGGAGTGCGAGCATCTGGTCGACGGTGCTCTGCCACGGGTATCTTTCCGCCCTGGCCCGTGCGGCGGCGCGGAGGTCGGGGTCCAGCCTCGGCAGCAGGGACTCAACCGCATCGGCCAGCGACGCGGCGTTTGGGTCGCCGGCAGCCCCGGACGTGCCGTCGACCAGTTCGTGCGCGCCCCCACGGTTTGATGTCACCACCGGCGTCCCGCAGGCCAGCGCCTCCAACACGGCCAGCCCGAAGGTCTCCGCTGGGCACACCGACAGCGCGAGGTCCGCGGCCGCGATCCGGGCGGCCACCTCGGCGCGGCCGGCCACGAAGCCCCGGAAGAAGACCGGTGCGTCACCGGCGATCCGTTGCAGTTCGGCTTTGTCAGGCCCGGTTCCGTAAAGGTCGAGCCTTACCCGGTGTCCCCTGCGGTGGAGTTCGACGACCGTCTCGACGGCGAGTTGCGGGCTCTTCTCGTGCGAGAGTCGACCGACGTAGCAGAACTTGAGCACGCCGTCGTCGACCGGGGTGCCCGCCCGTGGATTGAATGTTCCAAGATCGACGCCGAGCGGCACCAGGTGCAGGTTGGCCCCGGTGTTGGCGAACTCATCCGCGGCGAACCGGCTGGTCACGACGACCGAATCGAAGCTCTTGGAGAGGCGCCGGTTGAGCGCCCCCACCACGGTCTCGACGCCGAACGAGCGCCGCGCCCACATCGCGAGCATGTCGGAGAGTCGCTCATGGCTGAACAGCACCGATCCGACGCTCCGCTTGGCGGCCCAGCGGCCCGCCGGGGAGAGCGTCCACTTGTCGGAGACCTCGATGCTCGTGGGACGGAACCGGTCGAGCACGTCAAGGGCGCGCCACGGTTGGAAGATCATCCTGTACTGCTCGCTGACCTTCGGTGCACGTACCGAAACCAGGATCCCCGCCTCGGTCTCGGTCACCTCATCGCGGGCCCCGGGCGAGACGAAGATCCGGGTGTGACCCGCCTCGACGTAACCTTGCCCGAGGGTCTCGATGACCACCTTCATGCCCCCGGATGTGGGGCCCACGAAGTTGGCCAGCTGGGCGATACGCATGGCCCCAATATATGCAGGCGTGCCTATGGCCGTTGCAACGACCTGTCGTTGTTCCTTCTCATGCGTTGAACCTGACGGCGCCGCGCGGCTTCCGAGTCGGAACCCGACCGGGTCGTGAACGATGCCAGGGTCTCAGCGCAGGCTGCTCATCCGTCGGGCCGGGACGAGGCCCCGGTATGGTTTGGCGCATGCCTGAGACCGACACGACCCGAGCCGGCGCCCCCTCCACGGAGGCGAGCCCGCTGCCTGCTCAGCTGCGCGCCGACGTCCGCCTGCTGACCACCCTGCTGGGACAGGTGCTGAGCGAAAGCGGGTCGAGCGGCTTGTTCGACGACGTGGAGGCGCTCAGACAGGCGACGATCACGGCGCATCAGGACCCGTCGGCAGAGGCATTTGCCAAGGCGATCGAGATCGCGGATTCCTTCACTGTCGAGCGCGCCGACGAGGTGGCTCGCGCCTTCACCGTCTATTTCCATCTGGTCAACCTCGCCGAGGAGTGCCAACGGATCCGGATTGTGCGTGCGGGGGCGGCCGACCCTGATGAGCCGGGCGACACCATCCCGGGTGCATTCTCACAACTGGCGGCAGAACTCGGGGAGGACGCCGCCCGGCAACGGCTGAGCGGGCTCCGGTTCCACCCCGTCTTCACCGCGCATCCGACGGAGGCGCGGCGCCGCGCGGTCGCCTCAAGCATCCGGCGGCTGGCAGCCTTGCTGGACGAGCGCACGGTCGTCGGGGCGGACCCGGCCGCTGGGCGCCGCATCCATCGTCGGCTGCTCGAAGAGATCGACACCCTCTGGCGCACCGCCCCGCTGCGGGCCACCCGACCGGCACCTGAGGACGAGGTCCGCTCGTTGATGACGATCTTCGACGAAACCCTCTACACGACGCTGCCGCGCATGTACCGCTATGTCGACGACGCGCTGCAGCCGGATGACTCGGGCAGGAGAGCCCCGCTGGTTCGCCCGTTCGTGCGGCTCGGCACCTGGGTCGGCGGTGACCGGGACGGCAACCCCTCGGTCACGGCGTCGGTGACGATCAAGGCGGCAGCGATCGCCTCCGAGCACGTGCTGCTCGGCTTGGAGCACACCGCTACGGCGCTCGCACGCTCCAGCACGCTCGACTCGGACGCGACGCCGCCGTCGTCGGAGCTGATCGCGCTCCGTCGTAGCCTGTCGTTGGCAGACGAGTCGATCGCGGCGGCATCCACCGTCAGCGCCCCCAACGAGCCACACAAGCAGACTCTGGTGCTGATCACGCGCCGGATCGCGGCGACCAGGACACGCAACGCAGATCTGGCGTACAGCGACCCCGATGCCCTGATCGCCGACCTTCACGTCGTGCAGGATTCGCTGCGCGCCGCGGGAGCCATGCGCCAGGCGTTCGGCACCCTGCAGACGCTGATCTGGCAGGTGGAGACCTTCGGATTCCACCTGGCTGACCTGGAGGTGCGCCAGCACTCGGCGGTCCACGCCAAGGCGTTGGAGGAATGCGTCAGCGGGGGGCCGAGGTCGCAGCAGACCTCGGAGGTGCTAGATGTGTTCCACGCCGTCGCCCAGACCCAACGCAAGTACGGCCAGCGGGCGGCCGGTCGCTACATCGTGTCCTTCACGCGGTCGGCCGAGGACCTGGCCACCGTGTACCGGCTCGCAGAGTTCTCCGGTGCAGACCCTGTCCTAGACGTGATACCTCTATTCGAGACCTTCGACGACCTGAGGGCGGCAAGGGGGATCCTCGCCGAAGCCGTGAAACACCCTGCCTTCGCGGCGCGGTTGGCCCAGACCGGCGGAAAGCTCGAAGTGATGCTGGGCTATTCCGACTCGTCAAAGGATGTCGGCCCGGTAGCCGCCAACCTCGCGCTGTATGACGCGCAGGTCCAGATCACCGAATGGGCGCGCGACAACGGCTACGAGCTCACGCTCTTCCACGGCAGGGGCGGCACCCTCGGGCGCGGCGGAGGGCCGACGAACACGGCGATCCTCGCGCAGCCACCGCACTCGGTCGACGGGCGGTTCAAGCTGACAGAGCAGGGGGAGGTGATCTTCGCGCGCTACGGCGACCCCACGATCGCGATGCGTCACATCGACCAGGTGGCGGCCGCCACCCTGCTTGCCGCCGCGCCGTCGATCGAGAGCCGAAATGTCGCCGCCGCGGAGAAGTACGCCGAGGTCGCCGCGCAGTTGACGGCGGCATCCCGGGCCCGGTTCGACTCGCTGGTCAAGGCCGACGGGTTCGCCCCCTGGTTCGCCACGGTCACGCCGATGGAGGAGATCGGTCGGCTGCAGCTCGGCTCGCGGCCTGCCCGTCGGGGCCTCTCCGTCGAGTCACTCGAGGACCTGCGCGCGATCCCCTGGGTGTTCTCGTGGTCGCAGGCCAGGATCAACCTGGCGGGTTGGTTCGGCCTGGGCAGCGCCCTGGCGGCAGTCGGCGACGTCGACCTACTGAGCCGTGCCTACGAGGAATGGCCGCTGCTGCGCACCGTCATCGACAACGTCGCCATGAGCCTGGCCAAGGCCGACCCGCGAATCGCAAGGCAGTACCTGGATCTCGGCGACCGGCCAGACCTCACCGAGCTTGTCCTGAGTGAGATGGAACTCACCCGTTCTTGGCTGAACCACATCGTCGGCGGCTCCGAGCTCCTGGACAACCGCCCAGAACTCCACACGGCGGTCCACCTTCGCAGTCCTTACGTCGACGTGTTGTCGCTGCTGCAACTGCGTGCATTGCGGGTGCTGCGCTCCGACTCCCCGGATGCCGCCGGCTCCGATTGGGAGCACCTCCTGCTGCTGTCGGTTTCCGGCGTCTCGGCAGGGTTGCAGAACACGGGGTAGAGCTACGACGAACTCCTCGCCGCGGGCAGCCGGTTCACCGAGATCTTCCGCGAACAGGCCGCTTGAGACACAAAAAGCGCCGGGGGTGGAGCCGCCCGCTCCACCCCCGACACGTCTCTATCGACCCGCCGAGGATCAGTCTCTCTGTTTCGCGAGCACCGCCCGCTGCAGGAGGACGAAGATCAGCAGGATCCCGCCGGTGATGATCGTGGTCGCCTCGGGAGGCACACCCCCGTCGCGGGTGATCAACACGTTCATCAGGCCGAGCACCAGCGCACCAACCACCGAGCCGAGCACGAACCCGACCCCGCCGGTCAGCAGCGTGCCACCGATCACCGTTGCGGCGATCGCGTCGAGTTCCCAGCCGACACCGGTGATGTTCTGCGCGATGCCGAGCCTCGTGGTGTAGACGACGGCTGCGAGCCCCGCCAGGAGGCCGCTGATCACGTAGACCCACATCTTGGTCGCGTGCACCGGCAGGCCCATCAAGGCCGCCGATGGTTCGGAGCCGCCGATGGCGTAGACGGTGCGACCGGTGCGCGTCCTGTGGAGGATGAACCAGCCGACGGCCACCACGAGGATGGCGATGATGACGCCGGGTGTGATCACGAGGTCGTTGACTTTGGGCCCATCGATCAGCTTGATCTGGGTGGCGAGCACCAGGATCGACGAGTCCTCCGGGAGCCGCTCGGGAACGGTGCTAAGCATCGAGGCCAGGCCTCTCGCCAGGAACATCATCGACAAGGTGGCGATGAAGGGCTGCACATTGAAGTACTGGATCAGCACCCCGGAAAACAGCCCGAACAGGCCACCGGTGGCGATCATCACGGCGACCACGAGCCAGGCGTTCCAACCCGCGTTGATCAACATGACGCCCGACACGGAGGTGAAGGCGATCACGGCCCCAACTGAGAGGTCGATGCCTCCGGTGAGGATCACGAACGTCAGGCCCACTGCGAGGATGATCAGGTGGGAGTTGTTGATGAACAGGTTGGAGATCGTGTTCATCTGGACGACGCGGCCGTATGCGGCCTCACCGTAGATGATCATGCCGACGAAGATGACGACGGCTGCCACGGTCGGAAGGAAGTCGAGTCGGAGCCTCAGGCGTTCGGCGAGTGGCGGCTTCACCTGGTCTGGGGTCTGGGTAGCGACGCTCATGCTGCGGCCACCTCCTCCTTCTTCGTCGGTGCGACGGGGGTCGACCTTCTACGCTTGAAGGCGCTGCGGACCCGCTCGGACTGCAGCAGGCACAGCGCGACGATCACGATGGCCTTGAATGCGGGTGTGGCCGAGGACGACACACCGAGGAACACGACGGTCTTGTCGAGCGTCGCGATGAGCAGCGCGCCGATCGTGGCACCAGTGATGTTGAACTTGCCTCCGGCAAGGGAGGTGCCACCGATCACGACGGCGAGGATGGCGTCCATCTCGAGCTGGTCACCGGTTCGGGAGATGTCCACCGTCATGACGCTTGCGGTGGCGAAGATTCCCGCGATTCCGGCCATCAAGGCGCTGATCGTGTAAACCGACAGCAGCAGGCCGCGGCGGTTCACGCCTGCCATGCGTGCCGCCATCGGGTCCATGCCGATGGCCTCGATCATCAGGCCGAGCGCGCTGCGGCGCACCAGGAGCCCGAGGAGGATGACTATCGCGATCGCGATCAGGAACACCACGGGGAGCCCGAAAACGTAGCCGTTTGCGATCCATCGGAAGGTGTCGTTGGTGGCGGCGGTGTTCTGGCCGCCGGTGATGACCTTGGCGATTCCGCGTCCGGCCATCATCATCACGAGTGTCGAGATGAACGGTTGCAGCCCCACCACCGAGACCATGAACCCGTTGAACAGGCCAAGCAGAAGGCTGACGCCCAGCGCGAGTGCCAGCGCCGTGAACGCTGCCCCCGGCGTGTTCGGGGCTGTGGATAGGAACTGCATCGAGACTGCGCCCGCCACCACCATCACGGAGCCGACCGAGAGGTCGATGCCGCTGGTGGCGATGACCAGGCACATACCGATGGCGATCATCATGATCGGGGCCGCGGCCCGCAGGATGTCGATGACGTTGCCGACTAGCGCCCCATTGTTTGGGTTGAAGCTGAGCGCGAGATACCTGGGGTCCTTGACCGAGTTGACGATCAGGAGGATGACGATGGCGACTATCCCCCAGACATACTGGCGACGAAACAGGTTGGCGATCACGCCACCGTTGCCCGTGCCGCTCATTGGAGAACCTCCTCAGGCTGGGATGCGACGCCTTCGGCCGCCTCCTTGGCGTCTTCGACGCCGTCTTGCGCGATGATGTTGACGATGGACTCGGCCGTGACCTCGGGACCGTTGACCAACTCGGCGATCTTACGATGATCCTTGAGCACCACGATCCGGTCGCTCAGGCGCACCACCTCCTCCAGTTCGGAGGAGATGAACACCACGCTGACCCCTTCGGCGGCCAGTTCCAGGACGCGTTCCTGAATCTCGGCCTTCGCGCCGATGTCGATCCCGCGGGTCGGTTCGTCGAGAATCAGGATCTCGGGCGACGTGGCGAGCCAGCGTCCCAGCAGCACCTTCTGCTGGTTTCCACCCGACAGGTTCCTGATGGGCTTGTCCGGGTCGGCGGGGCGGACGTTGAGTTCCGCAATGTACTTGGCGACGAGTTCATCGACCTCCTTGCGTGGGAGCGGACGGTGCCAGCCCCTCTTGGCCTGCACTCCGAGGATGATGTTCTCCCGGACGGTCAGGTCACGGATGATGCCCTCGTCGCGACGGTTCTCGCTCGAAAACGCGATGCGGTGCTTGAGCCCAGAAGCCGGTGCCTTGATCTCAGCCTTGACCCCGTCGACAGTGACGCCACCGGTCTCGGCCTTGTCGGCGCCGTAGACCAGGCGCGCAAGCTCGGTTCGGCCGGACCCAAGCAGGCCGGCGAAGCCAACGATCTCGCCGCGGCGCAGCTCGAGGTCGACCGGTTCGATGGCGCCCTTGCGGCTGATCTGCTTGGCGGAGTAGACGACCTCACCATGGTTGTCCGCGCGCTCCTCCCGACCGGAGTCGAGGTTCTGCAACGCGGCGATGTCCTTGCCGATCATCTTGGCGATGAGTGCGGTCCGGTCAAGGTCACGGGTCAGGTACTCCCCCACGAACGCTCCGTTGCGCAGGACCGTGAGCCGGTCGCTGATCGCGTAAACCTGGTCGAGGAAGTGGGAAACGAAGAGGATGGCGACGCCTTCATCACGCAGTCGCCGGATTACGGTGAAGAGTTGTTCGACCTCCACAGCGTCGAGGCTGGAGGTCGGCTCGTCGAGGATCAGGACCTTTGCGTTGGTCACCATTGAACGGCTGATCGCCACCAGTTGCTGCATCGCGAGCGAAAGCGACTTGAGCGGCGCCTTCGGATTCAGGTGACCGAGCCCCAGCTTGCCGAGCGCCTCCCGCGCCTTCTCATGGCTGGCTTTCCAGTTGATGCCGAGCGCGCTCTTGACCTCGTGGCCGAGCATCACGTTCTCGCCGATGCTCAGGTTGGTGCACAGGTTGACCTCCTGATACACCGTCGAGATGCCCGCGGCCTGCGCATCGGCGGTACCGGCCAGGTGAAGGTCCTGGCCGTTGATGAGGATCCGACCCTCATCGATCTTGTAGACGCCGGTCAGCGCCTTGATCAATGTCGACTTTCCTGCGCCGTTCTCACCCATCAGGGTGTGAACCTCGCCCGGAAGCAACCGGAAGTTCACGCCATCGAGTGCCTTGACGCCGGGAAAGCTAATCGAGATGTCCTGCATCTCGACAAGCGGAAGCGACTCCATCATCGCTTGGTCTCCCTGCTATTGGTGATTGCGTGGCCGTCGCCACGCGCTGGGTGGTGAGCGGGGTCCTGCGACCCCGCTCACCGTGGGCGGGTTTCGCCTTGGATCAGAACTGGCGGTTCGGCAAAGCCGCTTCGGCGGCCTCGGGCGAATCGAAGGTTTCGCTCGGGACGATGATGTAGGAATCGACCTCTTCGCCCGCGAGGGTCTTGTTCACGACGTCAAGGGCGGTCTCACCGAAGAGCGGGTTGTACTCGGCGACGAAGCTGAGGTTGCCTGCGGCGAGGGACTCGAGGGCGGCCTTGGTGCCGTCGATCGTGGCGATCTTGACGTCCACGCCCGGGGTCAGCCCCGCCTCTTCAACAGCCTGAACCGCGCCCAGCCCCATCTCGTCGTTCTGCGCGAAGACGAGCTGGACGTCGTTGTTGTTCGACTTGAGGACCGTCTCGAAGACGCTCTTGGCCTCTTCGGTCGACCAGTTGGCGGTCTGGGAGCCGAGGCTCGTGAACTTGTCGTTGGCCGAGATGACCTCGTTCCAGCCCTCGTTGCGCTCGTTGACCACGGAGACGCCGGCCGGGCCTTCTAGCACGAAGTAGTTGCCACCGTCAGGGAACGTGGAGATCGCCCAGTTGGCGACCGACGTGGAGACCTCGATGTTGTCGGGGGCGATGCGGGTGACGTAGAGGTCGGTGTTGTCCGGCTCGATGCCGCGGTCGATCAGGACGACCGGGATCTCGGCCTCCTGGGCCCGCTTGAGCGAGTCTTCCCAACCCGAGCCTTCGGTGGCCGACAGCAGGATGATGTCGACTTCCTCGTCCACGAACGACGTGAAGGCGTCGATCTGCGACTTCTGGTCGAGCTTGGCCGCGGGTGCGTACTTCAGGTCGAAGCCGGCCTCCTTGGTGAACGTGTCTTGGATGTTCTGCTCGTTGGCCTTGCGCCACGCGCCTTCGGGGCCGACGGCGACGAAGCCGACAGTGGTGAGTTCACCGCTGTCGCCTCCCGCGCTCTCGCTGGCTCCCGGCGTGTCACCACCGCCGCACGCGGTCAGGCCGAGGGCAAGTGCGCTGACGGCGAGAACGCCAATTGACTGAGCGAACCGACGCTTGATGGACATTGATCTCCTCCTCGAGATACCCCGGGCGGCGGAGCCTGCTCTTCGCTGGAGGCTGCAGCACGGGCGGTGTTGCTGGGGAACGCGTTGTTGCGTTGTGAAGATGATGTTACCGGGAACATTCTGTGGTGGCAAGGCTCCCGGATGGACGAAATCTAACGATTTGGTCACGACGCAACCGACGCTGGGCGCTGTACACGGGGCAGTGGCCGATACTCGACCCCAGACGGAGCAAAATCGACCACTGGCCGATTCTCGACGACCTTCGCCCGCCCGAGCCGAGACCCAAACGTCAGGCAG
>NZ_FQZG01000045.1 GCF_900141915.1 Tessaracoccus bendigoensis DSM 12906
TAGACGAGTCCCGAATAGTGCTCAAGGCCAGGCCCGACCCGAGCGCTGTAGGTCCGCTGAGCACTATCCCGGGCTCGATGGGCGACACGCCGTAGGCGGGCGTCATTTCGGTAAACGAGTCCCGAATAGTGCTCAAGGTCAGGCCCGACCCGAGCGCCTGGGCGCATGAGGCTTGCGTGATGGTGCGGCCGTGGGTCAGACCCGGCCCGCGCGGCTGGGCGGCCAAGACGTCGTGGGCATCAGAAGGTGAGCGCTTGGAATCCCGCGGCAAGTCATCTAGTCTGAGAAGACCTTAAGAGTTTCTCAGGGAGGCGTAGTGATGGCAGCGGCGAAGAGGGCGGTACCGGTGGAAGACGATGCGATGGGCGAAGTGGTCGATCTTGGCACCGTCCAACCGGGCCGCCGGGCCCAAGGGCCGTCGAAGGCGCCCAGGCGGGTCGCCCGGTATGTGACGACGCCGCTGGCACTGCTTGCGGTCGTCGGGCTCACGCTCGGGGCTGTCGACGTGTCCCCGACGATCGACCAGGCAGATCCGGCGGGGGTCTCCACCACGCAGCTCGGCACCTCCCGCGATCTCGCGCGGGCAGCCCTCCCCAGCCCCTCGGCCTCGCCGACGACCGTGACGCCGTCGGCCTCGCCGAGTGCCGTTTCGCCTTCGGCCTCGCCGAGTGCGACCGCCAGCGCTTCCGCGGTGCCCAGCGCGGTTCCCAGTGCCACCGCGACTGCGACCGCCAAACCGACTCCCACGCCGACGCCCACCCCGGTCGACTACCAGAGCCTGGGCGCGGTCGCAGGTACCCAGTTCGCCACCGCGGCTGTCTATGTCCGTACCGGTCCCGGCAAGGGGTTCGACACCGTGACCACCCTCGCTGAGGATGAGCCCATCGCCGTCACCAAGCGGGCCGTCGACGGTTGGCAGCAGGTCATCGTGTCGAAGAAGTCGGGCTGGGTCAAGGCGAGCTTCCTGACCGCGGAGAAGCCGGTCGTCAAGACCCCGAAGCCTGCGTCCACCAGCAGCGCCCCGGCCAGCGGTGCCACGGGTAGCAGCGCCCCGGCCAGCGGTGCCACGGGTAGCAGCGCGTCGGGAAGCAGTGGCTCGGGAGGGGCCTCGACGGCGCAATGCGCCAAGGCGGGCGACCTCGAGTCGCACCTCACCTCACGCACCGTCACGGTGCTTCGCACGGTGTGCGCCAAGTTCGACGGCGTGAGCAGCTACGGCGGCTACCGCCCGGGTGCCGGGTCGTACCACGGGTCGGGCCAGGCGATCGACGTCATGGTCAGTGGCGACTACGGCCAGCAGATCGCCGACTGGGCCCGCGCCAACGCCAGCTCTCTCGGCATCATCGAGGTCATCTACGAGCAGAAGATCTGGACGACCCAGCGTGCGGGCGAGGGGTGGCGCGCAATGTCCGACCGGGGCAGCGTCTCGGCGAACCACTACGACCACGTACACATCAGCGTCGGCTGAGGCCGACTTGGCCAGGGCCAGCCGGGGGCACCAGATTTACACTGTAAATCTTGCGTGCTGGAAGGCGCTCCGCCAGTGCTGGCCGGGGACCCCGGTATGGGGGCGCCGGATGCCGGCCCGGCTACACCAGTAGAGGTGTCCAGCCGGGCGGCGCCCCAGCCAGCCTTGCCCGCTCCCGATCGGCACGGTCGGACCACCCCTGAGCGCCATCCTCGACGCCTTGGAAGCCGCCCTGAATCACTCGGAACCCGACGTCGTCAAGCTCGGCGCCCGGGGCACTGCCCCGACGGACGGAGGCGCGCACGCTCCAATGCTTGTCGGCCCAGCCGCCTCCGCGCAGCACCCGGTAGTCGGCGTAGCGGGCCGGGTCGCAGTAGTCCCAGCACCACTCCCACACGTTGCCGAGCATGTCATAGAGGCCGAATGCGTTGGGGCGCTTCGTCTGCACTCTCTGCGGCCCGGCAACCCGGTCAGCCTCGGTCCAGGCGACCTCCGGGAGAGGTCCGTAGCGCGGACCCGATGATCCTGCGCGGCACGCCCACTCCCACTCGGCCTCCGTGGGCAGGCGGAACCCTTCCGAGGCCACGTCCCAGGCGACGCGTTCACCGTCGAATCGATAGGCCGGAGCCACGCCCAAGAGCGACGACAGCGCATTGCACCACCTGACGGCGCTGCGCCAGGAAACCGAGTGGACGGGTGTGTCGGCGCCCTGGCCTGCTGGCGCCTGCTCCTTGAGCGTGCCCGCGTAGAGCGACCAGGTCACGGGCGCTCGGGCCATGAGGAACGACCCGAGCTCGGCGCTCCGCGATGTGTCGGTCCGAGCGTCCCGCAATGTGATCGTGCCGGCAGGCACAGCGACCATGCGGGGAGGCGGGACGGGCATGGGCCATCCTAATCGCACAGCGGCCGCTGAGAGGTGCCGCCAGATCTCAAACCCTGTGGCCATTCCGGCTACAAGAGTTTGCCGCACCGACGCGACTTCACCGATCCCGGCGAAGCTACTCTTGGGCCATGAACAATCCGGTTGACCCCACGACCACCGAAGCCTGGTCGGACCTGAAGACGCTCAAGGACGCCCTTGTCCCCGACCTGCGGGGCTGGTTCGAAGCCGACCCGAAACGCGCCGACGAGTTCACATTCGACGTCGCCGACCTTCACGTCGACCTTTCGAAGAATCTGATCAACGAAGACATCCTCGACGCCCTGGTTCGCCTGGCAGACGAGGTCGGCGTGGCCGGGCGTCGCGACGCGATGTTTACTGGCGAGCGGATCAACGTCACGGAGAACCGTTCGGTGCTCCACACCGCCCTGCGGCTGCCGGCCGACGCCGAACTCGTCGTCGAGGGCCAGGACGTCGTCGCCGACGTACACGCCGTGCTGAACGAGATGTTCGCGTTCGCCGACAAGGTTCGCTCGGGGGAGTGGAAGGGCGTCACCGGAAAACCGATCTCGACGGTGGTCAACATCGGCATCGGCGGTTCAGACCTCGGCCCCGTCATGGTCTATGAGGCCCTGCTGCCGTACAAGCAGGAGGGCCTCACCTGCCGCTTCGTCTCCAACATCGACCCGAGCGACGTCGCCGAGAAGGTCGCGGATCTCGATCCCACCACGACGTTGTTCATCGTCGCCTCCAAGACGTTCACCACGCTCGAGACCCTGACCAACGCGCGAATGGCGCGCGACTGGCTGCTCGGCCGACTCGTCGAGGTCGGCGCCATCGAAGACACGGACGACGCGCGGAGGGCCGCGATCGCCAAGCACTTCGTCGCCGTCTCGACGGCGCTGGACAAGGTCGCCGCCTTCGGTATCGACCCCGCCAACGCGTTCGGATTCTGGGACTGGGTCGGCGGGCGCTACTCGGTCGACTCGGCGGTCGGGCTCCCCGTGGCGATCGCCGTCGGACCCCAGGGCTTCCAGGACTTCCTTGCGGGCTTCCACGCCGTCGACGAGCACTTCCGCACCGTCGCGCCCGAACGCAACGTGCCGCTTCTCATGGGGCTGATCAACGTCTGGTACGTCAACTTCTTCCAGGCCCACAGCCATGCGGTGCTGCCCTACGCGCAGTACCTGCACCGTTTCCCGGCCTACCTGCAGCAGCTGACCATGGAGTCCAACGGCAAGTCGGTGCGGTGGGACGGCGCGCCGGTCACCACGGAGACCGGCGAGATCTTCTGGGGCGAGCCCGGCACCAACGGGCAGCACGCGTTCTACCAACTCATCCACCAGGGCACGCGGCTGATCCCGGCGGACTTCATCGCGGTCGCCAACCCGGCGCACCCGATCGAGGACGGCGGCACCGACGTGCACGGCCTCTTCCTGGCCAACTTCTTCGCCCAGACGGCTGCCCTTGCGTTCGGCAAGACCGCAGACGAGGTGCGGGCCGAGGGTACCCCCGAGGCCATCGTTCCCGCGCGGGTGTTCGCGGGGAACAGGCCCACGACGTCGATCCTCGCCAATGAGCTGACCCCGTCGGTCGTCGGCCAGCTCATCGCCCTGTACGAACACATCACCTTCGTCGAGGGCGTCGTGTGGGGTCTCGACTCGTTCGACCAGTGGGGCGTGGAATTGGGCAAGAAGCTGGCTCTCGAGATCGCGCCGGCGGTCTTCGGCGACGTCGAGGCGCTTGCGAAGCAGGACGCCTCGACGCAGGCCCTGGTGAGCTGGTATCTCAATCACCGTGGCTGAACGTGCCTCAAGGGTGCCCCGGTGGCTCAAGGTCGCCGGGATCGTCGCACTTGTCGCGGCGGTCCCGGTGATCGGAAGCTACGTGCATCTCGCGGTCTTGTCGGCGGGGCGCACGCACACGCTCGCCGATGTGCCCGAACGGGGTGTGGCGATGGTGCTCGGGGCCAAGGCGGACCCGGGGCGTCCTTCGGCCTTCCTGGCCGCCCGCCTCGACCTGGCCGTCGACCTCTATGAGCAGGGCAGGATTCGTGCCGTCCTCGTCAGCGGAGACGGCCTGGAGCGGTCCAACTTCGAGACTCGCGTGATGAGGGACTATCTGGTCGACCGGGGCGTCCCGGCCGACCAGGTCGTCGAGGACCCAGCAGGGTTCGACACCTACGACTCGTGCGTTCGTGCCCGCGACGTCTACGGCGTGAAGGAGATGACGGTCCTTACTCAGGATTACCACGTGGGACGGGCGATCGCGATCTGCGAACTGGTCGGGGTCGACGCCGTCGGCGTGGGCGACACGACGATGCGGAGCCGGTTTCCGCTCAACTGGATCAGGGGAGCTGGCCGGGAGTGGGCGGCGAACCTGAAGGTCGAGTGGGACGTACTGACAGGGCGAAAGCCCCAGCAGGACCCGTACGACCCGTCGCTGTTGGAGGCCGCCCGGTCCTGACGAGCCTGGCGACGTCGTCGGCGGCGGTTGGGTGAGGGGTTGTCCGTGCGCGTTACCAGGGCTATGGCTGGTTACCTGCGGTATTTCGCTGGTGTCGAGGGTTTTGGTTGGTGTCGGCGTGGTTTCGCTGGTGTCGCGGCATTTCCCTGGTGTCGGCGCAAACTCCCTGGTGACGGCGGATTCTCGCTGGTGACGCCGTCGACCGGGGGTCGGTCGACGCCGACCGCGTCCGGCTTTCCCGGCCCCGACTATGACAACCGGCCCCCGACCAGTCATGATTGGACCACACCAAACTGGAGGTCAATGTGGATCACAACACCATCGCCGCAGACGAAATTGTGAACGGTCACACCGCGTTGGGGATCGAGTTCGGCTCGACCCGGATCAAGGCGGTCCTGATCGGCGGGGAACGACAGCCGCTCGCCACCGGAGGGTTCGACTGGAAGGCGAAATTCGAAGACGGCGTGTGGACCTACGATCTTGACGCGATCTGGGCTGGGATCCAGGCGGCCTATGCCGACCTTGCAGCGCAGGTAACGTCCCGCTTCGGGGTGACCCTCGACAAAGTCGGGTCGCTCGGCATCTCGGCCATGATGCACGGCTATCTCGCCTTCGATGCCGCGGGCGAACTGCTCGTGCCGTTCCGCACCTGGCAGAACACCATGACGGGTGAGGCGGCGGCTGAGCTGACCCAACTGTTCCAGCACAACATCCCGCAGCGCTGGAGCATCGCGCACCTCTACCAGGCGATCCTGCGTGGCGAAGAGCACGTCGCCCGGATCGACCATCTGGAGACGCTCGCGTCCTACGTCCACTGGCGCCTGACCGGCGAGCGACTCATCGGCGTCGGTGACGCCAGCGGCATGTTCCCCATCGACGTGGCCACCGGCGGCTACGACCGGGGCCTGGTCGCGCAGTTCGATGCGCTCGTCGCCGATCGTGGGTTCGGCTGGTCGCTCGCCGACCTGCTGCCCGAACCTCTGCCCGCGGGTCGCCAGGCTGGCGCGCTGACTGCCGACGGCGCCTTGCTGCTCGACCCATCGGGCGCGTTGCAGGCTGGTGCGGCCGTCGCACCGCCGGAGGGTGACGCCGGCACCGGGATGGTGGCCACCAACTCGGTCGCCCGGCGCACCGCCAACGTCTCGGCAGGCACGTCGATCTTCGCGATGGTCGTGCTCGAAGGGCCGTTGAAGGAACTCCACGAACAGATCGACCTGGTCACCACCCCGGCGGGCGACCTCGTCGGCATGGCGCACTGCAACAACGGCACGATCGACCTGAGCGCCTGGGTTTCGCTTCTCGGCGAGGTTGGACGGGCTTTGGGTGCTGAGTTCGACACCAACACCTTGTTCGAGACGCTTTACCGCACCGCGCTGGAAGCAGACGCCGACGGCGGTGGCATGCTCGCCTTCAACTACCTCGCAGGCGAGCACGTGACCGGGCTTGAGGCGGGTCGGCCGATGTTCCTGCGTACGCCGTCCAGCACGTTCAACCTGGCCAACTTCATGCGCACGCACCTCTTCGCTGCGTTGGGTGCGCTTCGAGTCGGGATGGACGTGCTGTTGCGCGACGAGGGCGTCGGGCTCGATTCGATGTTCGCGCACGGGGGGCTCTTCAAGACGAAGGGCGTCGCCCAGGGCTTCCTCGCGGCGGCGATGGACACCCCCGTTTCGGTCGGCGAGGTGGCCGGGGAGGGTGGCGCATGGGGCATGGCGCTGCTGGCGGCCTACCTTGGCGCCGACGTCCCGCTGGCGGACTGGCTTGGTAGCGAGGTGTTCGCGGATGCCGAGGTCGACACCGTCGAACCGCTGGCCGCCGACGTCGAGGGCTTCAACCGGTTCATGGACCGCTACCGTGCGGGCCTGGCCGTCGAGAGGGCCGCCGTCGAAGCCCTCTGAGGGTCTGTGGAACGGTTGGCGTTGAGCACTATCCGGCACTCGATTCGGGGCCGACGGCGTTTTCAGCAGTAAACGCCGTGGGAGGCCA
Source organism: Tessaracoccus bendigoensis DSM 12906 (assembly GCF_900141915.1). GTDB lineage: Bacteria > Actinomycetota > Actinomycetes > Propionibacteriales > Propionibacteriaceae > Arachnia > Arachnia bendigoensis. The sequence goes on from NZ_FQZG01000045.1 coordinate 6,801, forward strand.
AACGACCCCCGGGTAGTGCTCAACGTTCGACGTGACCCCCGGATAGTGCTCAACGTTCGACGTGACCCCCGGATAGTGCTCAACGTCCGACGCGCACTGGTCGGGTATAATAACCCGCGTCATCTTTGGGTCAGCGTGCGGCGGGAGGCTGGGACGTCGCACAACAGTCGCCGTCGGCGACGAGTTTGAGGACGCCACATGACCCGGAACAACAAAGCGCAGCCACCGCACGAACCGACCCCTCCGACCGACAGACGCCCAGTCGCCGACGAGGGCTTCGCCAAGCTGATCAGGCTCGTGGGCTGGCCCTATGTGGTCGCCTCCGCGCTAGCCCGGCTACCGCAGTCGATGCTGACGATCGGCGCCCTCACCTATGTCGCGGCGGGCGCAAGCGACTTCACCACCCCCGGCGCCGTCGCTGCCATCGCGGGCGTCGGCGTCGGGATCGGGGCCCCGATCATGGGGACGGCCTCGGATCGGTGGGGGCAACGGATCGTCCTGCTGCTCTCCACCGTCGCGTACGTCGCCGCCCTCGGAGGCCTCCTGTGGGCGGGCTCGCCGCGGGACGGGCTGGTCCAGCTCGACCCGACGCTGATCGGCAGCGCCCTACTCGCCGGCATGGTCGTCCCGCAGGTAGGCCCTATGGCCAGGGTGCGGTGGATCCGTCGACTCACCGGGCCCAACGACCGCGCCACGATCGACCTGGCGTTGGGCTACGAAAGCACGGTCGACGAGCTCAGCTACGTGTTCGGACCCGCTCTGGTGGGCATCGTCGCTTCGGCGGCCGGTGCCCCGGTGCCGCTGGTCATCGCGGGTGTGCTCGCCATGATCGCCGTGCCGGCGTTCGTCGCCGACCGCAGCTCCGGGGCGGGTGCTGCCGTCGCACACCAGGCGGGTGCAGGGGTCAGCGGCCCAGTCAGGACGGCATGGGGCTTCATGGCCATCGCGGTAGCGGGCATGCTCGGCGTCGGTGCGGTCTTCGGGTCCCTGGCGACCACGATGACGGTGTTCGCCGACGAATCCGGCCACCCGGGTACGGGGGGCCTCCTTTACGCGGCGATGGGCATCACGTCCGGCCTCGGCGCGTTGAGCGTGTCGCGCTGGCCCGCGAGGTGGAGCGCCGCCGCCAGGTGGCTGTTGTGCGCCGTCATCGCGGTGCCGGCCACCGGGTTGCTGTTGTTGCCGAACGACCCCTGGCAGATGGCGCTGGGGCTGCTGCTGGTCGGTGCGCCCATCGGGCCGATCCTGGTGACGATCTTTGCCGCCGCGGGCCAGCGCACGCCACCGGCGCGGCTCGGGTTTGCGATGACGCTGTTGTCGGCGTCGATCACGCTCGGCACCTCCGCCGGGAACCTGCTGGGCGGTACGGTCGCCGACGCCTCCGGGCACAGGGCGGCGCTCGGGGTCACCATAGGGGCGGCGGTGCTCCTGCTGGCGTGCGGAGCCATCTTCGCCCGTTACGCGAAGTGGGAGCGGCTCCGCGCTTCGGCCTGAACCGGTGACAGCGATGAAACCGGTTGGCCGGGATTGGGGTGGGCAGCCCGCTGGTGCGAGAATGGAGCCCATGCAATCGCTCCCCGCGCTCCTCGACGCGCGCCTCCGTGCCGTCACCGGCATCGACCCCGAGATGCGTCCCGCCACCAAACCCCAGTTCGGGCACTTCCAGTCGAATGTCGCCCTCCGCCTGGCGAAGCAGGAGGGCCGCGCGCCCCGTGAGGTCGCGGCCGACATCATCGAGCGACTCGACGTCCGGGACCTCTGCGAGAAGCCCGACATCGCAGGGCCGGGGTTCATCAACTTCCGGCTCCGCACCGACATCCTCGCCGGTGCGGTCACCGCGCTGTTGGAAGACCCCGACGGCGGCGTCAACGTCACGCACTACCCGCAGCGGGTCGTCATCGACTACTCGGCGCCGAACGTCGCCAAGCAGATGCATGTGGGGCACCTCCGCACGACCATCATCGGCGACTGCTTCAACCGCACCCTCACCGCCGTCGGCAACACCGTCATCCCGCAGAACCACATCGGCGACTGGGGCACCCAGTTCGGCATGCTGATCGAAGAGGTGCATGACGAGGGGCTCGACGTCACGCAACTCAGCCTCGACGATGCCGACGCGCTCTACAAGCGTGCCGCTGGCCGGTTCAGGGACGATGAGGAGTTCGCGACCCGCGCCCGGGCAAGGGTTGCGACGTTCCAGGGCGGCGACGAGGCGTCCCTGGAAATCTGGCGGCAACTCGTCGACATCTCCAAGCCGGCGTTCAACCACGCCTACGAACGTCTCAACGTCCTGCTCACCGACGACGACCTGGCGGGGGAGAGCACCTACAACGACGACCTCCCCGTGCTCGTGAAGGAACTGGAGGAATCCGGTGTCGCCGTCGTCGACCAGGGCGCGCTCTGCATCTTCGTCGACGGGTTCGAGGCGCCGCTGATCGTGCGCAAGTCGGACGGAGGCTTCGGTTACGCCACCACCGATCTGGCCGCGATCCGCCGCCGCGTCCGCGACCTGCACGCCGACCGGATCATCTACGTCACCGACGCCCGCCAGGCCGGCCACTTCGCCCAGGTCTTCGCCGCGGCCCGTCTCGCCGGGTTCCTGCCCGACGACGTCGTCGCCCAGCATGTCGGCTACGGCATGGTGCTCGGGCCGGACGGGCGACCGTTCAAGACCCGCGACGGCAAGGCCGCAACGCTCGACTCGCTGCTCGACGCCGCGGAAGAGGAAGCCGCGCCCAACATCGCGCTGGCGGCGATCAAGTACGCCGACCTCAGCAGCGGCCTGCAGAAGGACTACACCTTCGACGTCGAACGCATGGTGCAGACGACCGGCAACACCGGCCCCTACCTGCAGTACGCGCACGCCCGCGTCAGCCAGATCCTCCGCAGGGCCGAGGCGGAGGGCATCCACTACGGCGCGGTGACGGTCCTCGACGAGCCCGTTGAGCAGCAGTTGGCGTTGACGCTCAGCGGTTTCGGTGACGTGGTCGACGACCTCGCCCAGCACCTGACCCCCCACAAGTTGTGTACGTACCTGTACGAATTGGCCGGCACGTTGGCCTCGTTCTACGAGGTCTGCCCGGTGCTCAAGTCTGACGGTGACGTGCGGGCCTCCCGGCTTGCGCTGTGCGCCGCCACCAAGCAGGTCCTGGCGAAGGGCCTGAGCCTGCTCGGAATCGACGCTCCCGAGAGAATGTGATCCTGGCCGGGGCCCTCCGCGGGCCCGGCTTTGGGACCCTGTCCCACGTGTAGGTGGCCCGACGGCTACGATTTCCCGCATGAGCATTATCCTGGGCATCGATGTGGGCGGCTCCGGCGTCAAGGGCGCGCCGGTAGATCTCGAGACCGGCGAGTTCGTCGCCGACCGTCTCCGTATCCCAACTCCGGCAAAGTCGACGCCCGCCAACATCGCCGCCGTGATCGGCGAGATCATCGAGCATTTCGAACCGGTGATCGGGGACGCCCCGGTCGGCCTGACGATCCCGGCCCCCGTCCTGCACGGTGTGGTCCCCTTCATCGCCAACCTCGATCAGGAGTGGGCGGGGTTCAACGCCGACCGCTTCTTCGAGGAGCGACTCGGGCGCAAGATCGCGTTGGTCAACGACGCCGACGCCGCGGGGCTGGCCGAGGTGTACTTCGGTGCCGCGAAGGGAAACGACGGGCTCGTCATCCTCACGACGCTCGGTACCGGGATCGGTGCGGCGATCATCCACCGCGGGGTCCTGATCCCGAACGCCGAGCTGGGGCACCTGGAACTCGACGGCTACGACGCCGAGAGCAGGGCCGCGTCGTCGGTCAAGGAGAAGGAAGGCCTGTCCTACAAGAAGTGGACGCACGAGCGCTTGCAGCCCTACTACAGCCATCTCGAGATGCTGTTCTCGCCCGACCTGTTCGTCGTCGGCGGTGGCGTGTCGAAGGACTGGGACAAGTTCGGGCACCTGTTCGACCTCAAGACCCCGATCGTCCCGGCAAAGATGCGCAACCGCGCGGGGATCGTCGGCGCGGCGCTGTTCGCCAGGGACGCCGTCGAACACCCGGATCCGCTGGTTGAGGAAGCCGACGGGATCAACTGACAAACGCCGATCAACTGGCGAGGGGTTGCAACTGACAAAGGGTTGAGCACTATCGAGGGTTCGATGGGCGACACGCCGAGATCGGGCGTCGTTTTCCTCAACGAACCCGGGTTAGTGCTCAACGCCTGACGTGCACCGAGCGGTTATCCGACCGCTGTGGGGCGCCACCACATCCCGCCCGGAGCGTCCTCGCCGAGCGCTCACTCGACGGCGAGGCGGGCCAGGCGGGCGCGTTCCAACTGGTCGAGGAAGACCATACGCGCGACCCCCTCGTCCAGATGCTTCAACTGCAGGGTCACCGGTCCGTCGGTGGTGTGAACCAGGATCCCGGCAAGCCGCAGCCGCCGCTGCAACGGGCCCTGCTCAATGCTGGCCGACTGCATCCTGCGGTGCGGGACGATCGAGCGCACCTGCGTGAACAGGCCGTGCTGAGCGACCATCACGTCGCGCCCGATGCCCCAGGTGTGGGTGTGGAACGTGACAGGCGTGAGCCATCGGGCGCGTTCCGGTTGCCCGTTCGGTTCGATGTCGGCGAGGTCGACGTCGGACCAGAACGCCCGCAGCACCGTCAGCACCTCTTCCCAGGTGCCGTACGGCAGCACGACGGCGTTGGTGGACGCGTCGTCGCCGGAGGTGGGGTCGCCGTAGCCGAGCACGGTGACGGTGACCTGGTACAGCCCGGTCAGGCGCTGGAGGAGATCCTGCCTCACGGCCACCGCCTGGATCCGTTCGGGACGCAACCCCTGGGCGGTGGTGCTCAGCAGGCCCCGCGTGATCCGCAGCGACTCGCCGCGGCGCGTCATGGTGAAACCCCAGTTCCGGCCGGTCTGTGACCAGAGCCAACCCCCGACCGCGATGACGCCCGCCACCAACGTCACCGGCGTGTCGGCGAACACGGACAAGACCACGAAGGTGACGGCGATGATCAGCGAGAAGGTCGCACCACCGGAGACCAGGGTGCCGAGCAGCAGGTTGCGGGCCGGCACCTTGACGACGACCGACTCGTCCGCGTCCTCCTGCCCGGTGGTTGCGTCCGGCTCCTCGGCGCCGTCCCGGTGATCCGACCGGGCGTGCCGCATCCTCGCGATCAGATCCTCACGCAGCGTCTCGGCACGTGCCTTGCGGAGATACGCAAGATCGACCCCGCCTGCGCCACCGACGTCGATGTGTACCTTCGCCAACCCCAACAGCCGGGCGATGAACGGCTGGCCGATGTCGACCGACTGCACCTTGGTGTAGTCGACCCGAGTGGAGGATCTGTTGATGAAGTTCCGTTCGACCCGGAACTCGGCCTCATCGGCGACGAACGTGGTCGTCTTCCACGTGATGATGCCGCTGATACCGCCGAACAGGGCGATCACGGCCGCGATCCCTCCAAGCAGCATTGGGGTGGCGGTGACCGGTCCGTCGGACTCGAGGAACTCGCGGCCGAGGAACACGGCGGCAGCGGCCAGCGCAAGGCCTGAGCGTGCCAACCCTGTCAGCGGGCTCGGCCGCTCGATGATCTTCGACGGGGTCTCTTCCGGTGCCGCTTCGGTGGGCATCAGATGCCGGCCTGCTGCTGCTCGCCCCTCGCGATCAGCCGGTCCCGCAGCGCGGCGGCAGCCGTGGCGTCCAGGCCGGGGATCGAAACCGTGCCCGCGGTCGATGAGGTCACCATCTGCACGCTCGCCAGGCCGAAGCGCTGCTCGATCGGACCGGACGTCACCTCCACCAGCTGCATCCGGCCGTACGGCACGCACTGCAGCGTGCGGAACCAGAGACCATTGGTGACGTAGACGTCCTCGTCCCGCTCGGCGAAACCCCAGCGCCGGTAGACCCGGGGAGCCCGCCACAGCCGCCACCCGATCCACACAAAGGCGAGCGCGACCACGCTCCAGGCGACCCAGCGGGGTGCCCACAGGAAGGAGACGACGGTGAGTGCGGCCGAGATCAGCCCCCACGTGAGGGGGATGAGGAGCAACTTCATCTTCAGATAGTTCGGCGACAACCGCTGCCAGGTGGCCCCGGGAGGGGCGAACAGGTCCTCGTGCCCGGCCCGATCTACCGGTACGGTGGCGGAACGCCTTGCGGGCGGAAAGTCTCTCTGATCGACGTGGGGCACCGGCTCACTTCACAAATTTCTCGTACTTGTTCCTCTTCGTGGTGTCCGGCCCGAGGACCGTCACCTCTCCCATGACCACAGTACCGACCAGGTTGACCCGGATGCCGTCGGGGCGGGGCCTCGTCCCGTCGACCTTGGTCTCGCTCATGACACCCGAGAGCCGTGAAACGTTGACGTCGACACCCTCCGGCACCCGGATTCGCACGTCACACATCATGCCGCCGACGTTGATGGTGGTTTCCCGGTCGACGAACGTCGCGTTGACAAGGTCGAGACGCACCTCCCCGAGCCACGCGTTGACCGTCACCTCCGAGGCGACCACGTCCAGCCGACCGGGTTTGAACGTCGAGAGGAAGGCATTCCCGCCGGTGAACTCGCCCGGCGCGGCGATTGCGGGTGGCCGGGGGGCCTGCTGGGCGACCACAGGCTGCGCGACGGGCCGCCGCTGCGCAACCAGGTCGGCAGTGAGTGAGTTCAGGTCGCCGAAGGTCTTGGCGTCGTAAGCGTGCGCGATGCGCTCGGCGTGCTCCTCGAACGTGAGCCGACCTTCCGCGTAGGCGTTGTTCAGCACCTGGGCTACCAGTTCGCGGTCCTGGTCAGCGCAGCGGAGATCGTCAATGCGGTTCGACATGTCAGCAGTTTAGGCCGCCCGACGCTTGCCTGACCCTGCCAACGGGGGCCGTTGAGGGGGCTCTCCGGGGAGTGCCAGGGGCACCACTGAGTGGCCCGTCCCGGTCGGCGGGCACAGGCAGAGCCACCCCATGGTCCGCATCCGACACGTTCTGAGGGAATCGGCTCTCAAACCGAACCCTGGCAATAGGGTTGTGGCAGCGACGAGGAGGATCAAAATGGGAAAACGTGTCGGAATATTGACGGCGGGGGGCGACTCCCCGGGGCTCAATGCCGCGATCCGAGGGTTCGGCAAGACCGCGATCGGCCACCACGGGATGGAACTGATCGGCTTCCGTGACGGGCTCCGGGGCCTGGTCGAAGACCGCTGGCAGCCACTCGACGGCGGCGCGCTCGCCGGGATCCTGACCGTCGGCGGCACCATCCTCGGCACCTCACGGGACAAACCGCACAAGATGGTAGTCGACGGTGAGGTCCGCGACATGGTGCCGACCATCGTCGAGAACTGTGAGAGGAACAAGCTCGACGCTATCGTGTGCATCGGGGGCGGGGGCACGGCGAAGAACGCCAAGCGGTTGGCGGATGCCGGGCTCAACGTGATCCACCTGCCGAAGACCATCGACAACGACATCGCGAACACCGACACCAGTTTCGGGTTCTCGACCTCGCTCGGCATCGCGACCGAGGCGGTCGACCGGCTCCATTCGACGGCCCACTCGCATCACCGGCTGATCGTCGTCGAGATCATGGGCCACAAGGCGGGTTGGCTCGCGCTCGGCGCCGGCATCGCTGGAGGCGCCGACATCATCCTGATCCCGGAGATCCCGTACTCCATCGAGTCGATCGCCGAATCGGTGGCCGCAAGGGCCCGTTCAAGCCGCAACTTCTCGGTGATCGCGCTCGCCGAAGGTGCCAGGAACCAAGAGGACGCCGCCGACCTCGCCGCCGCCGTCGCTCTGGTCAAGGGTGCTTCGACGGCCGAGGCCAGGAGCGCGGCAAACAAGCACAAGGCGACGGTGGAGGCTGCGCACCGGGATAACGCGTTCAAGCTGGCGTCGTCGCTGGAGGCCGCGACCGGGCTGGAATCGCGCGTCACCGTGCTTGGCTACGTGCAGCGGGGCGGAACCCCGGATGCAAATGACAGGCTGCTCGGCACCCTTCTCGGTTCCGCCGGGGCCGACCTCGTGCAGGCAGGCGAGTTCGGGATCATGGTCGCGTCGCAAGCTGGCACGGCTGTGCCGGTGCCCCTCGAAGACGTGGCGGGCAACCTGAAGACGGTGCCGTTGGACGACCCGTGGATCCGGGCAGCGAAGGGGGTCGGAACCGGGCTGGGTGACTGATCCGGGCAGCAGGGTTTCTCCGGGGGAGCACCTTCCGATACCGTGCAGCCATGCAGCGTGAACGTGGCCGAGCCTGGACCCTTGTCCTCGCGGTCGGCCTCGCCGTTCTGCTGGTCGTGGGCGTCGGTGGGTACTGGTATCTGCGCCCGCTGCTGCGCACCGCGACCGGCTACGCCGTACACAACCTTTGCGCCGTCGTCGAGGTGGCCGATAGGAACAACCCGGAAGACGACCTGCCGCCCAACCCGCTGGTGCCGTATCTGACCCCTTGGCACGACCGGGCCGGTCACGCCAGGGTCAGCCTCGCCGGTTTCCTTGCAGGCCAGGACGCCTGGTACACCGACGGGTTCGGCTGCACCGTCGGAAGTAGTCGACCGGCGCTGCCCGCACCGGTCGAGGTCAGGTCTGCCCCAGAGTTCGAGTCTGCCGAACCCGACCCGGCGATTGAGCGGGCCATCGACCGGGCGTTCGGTGAGGACCTCGGTGAGCAGGACCGGGCCGATCTCGGCACCCGGGCGGTCGTGGTGCTCCACCGCGGTGTCGTCGTTGGCGAGCGATACGCCGTCGGCTTCTCATCCGAGACGCCGCAGCTGGGTTGGTCGATGACCAAATCTGTCACCAGCCTGCTGACGGGGCGGCTCGTCATGGACGGCAAGGTCGGGCTCGGCGACGCGCAGCTTCGGCCCGAATGGGAGGACGAGCGCGCCCAGATCACCGTCGACGACCTGCTGCGGATGACCAGTGGGTTGGAGTGGGACGAGACCTACGAGCTCGGCACCCCCATCACGCGGATGCTCTACGACGAGCCGGACATGGCCGGTTTCGTTGCTTCCCAGCGGGCCGCGCACACCGCCGGGACGTTCCAGCAGTACTCCAGCGGCAGCACCACCTTCCTATGCTCGGTGCTCAACTCAAAGGCGGGCAGGGGAGCGAACCTTCCCCGCGAGGAGCTGTTCGCCCCGCTGGGGGTGTCGTCGGCCGTCCTGGAGGTCGACATGACCGGCACGCCGGTCTGCAGCAGCTACCTGTGGGCGACACCGCGCGGCTGGGCACGGATCGGCTGGTTCGCACTTAACGACGGCGTCATCGGCGGGAAGAGGCTCCTGCCCGAAGGCTGGATGGAGCAGTCGACCACCGTCCGGGCGGTCGAGGGTACCGATTCGCCGGGGCTGGCCGCCTCTTGGTGGGTGAACAGGTTGCCGGACGGCGGATTCGTGGAGCCGACCCTGCCTGCGGACGCGTACTGGGCCAGCGGCCACGACGGGCAACGCATGTTCGTGATCCCGAGCCAGGGTCTGGTGATCGTGAGGATGGGGTTCACGCCGGAGGCTGAGGACACCCGCGTCGTCCAGTTGGCGGCCGACATCGTCGCCGAGGTCGGTTGAGGCCCTTCGCGGCGCGCGGCCCGATCTGAACAGGTCACCCCCTGCGTGGACGGGTCGCCTCTTCCAGCAGTTCGAGGATGTGCCGGTATGGCCGACCTGTGGCCCGCGACATCCCGATCTCACAGGTCCGGTTCAACGAGGCGTAGGCCGCGTACTCGCGCTGGTTGATCTCTCCTGCCATCTCGGACGTGGCGCTGGCTGTCAGTTCGGGGTGCAGCAGCCCCCGATCGCCAGCGAAGCCGCAGCACGCCCAACTGAGTGGTACCGACACGTCGTGGCTGATGAAGCGTGCGATCTCCAAGAGAGACCCGTTGATCCCCAACCGGGTGGACGAACACGTCGGGTGCACCATGATGGACCCGACGGGGCGGGTGAGCTTCAAGTTGGGCAACAGGTCGTCTGCGGTGAACTCGACGACGTCCAGCACCGGCACCTGCCAGTGCCGCGCCATCTCCGCCAAGGCATGCGTGCAACTGCTCGCGTCGGTGATCACCGGAATCGGGTCCGGCCTGACGATCTCGGCGTGTACCTTCCGGCGCATCACCTCGTAGCCCTCCTGGATGCCCTTGGCGCGCCAGGGCGCGCCGCAGCAGAGCCCCTCGGCGTCGAGCATCGTGACGCGCACCTGCGCCCGCAGACACAGCTCGCGGAAGGCGGCGAAGACGCCCACGCCGGACGTGCCGAACACCGTCTGCATGCACGATGGGAAATAGGCTGCCACGCCCGGGTCGCGTCGGTCCCGACGACGGGCGCGACGCCTGATCCCCGCGCCCCTTGGAAGGTTGTGATCGTAGCGGGGGACGGCGTCGGCGCCGAGTCGCTTGCGCCCGAAGTCGGTGGTCGCGTCGGCCAGGGGAGAGGCGGACCTGGCGAATGTCAGCGCGGTCGAACCGAGCCGCGTGGTGATCGTCCAGGTCTTCGCCGCCTGCAGCCAGCCGGCCTTCTCTACAGTGCCGACATCTTCGGCCCGCTGCCGACGCACCAGGTCGCCGGTGTCGATCCCGAGCGGGCAGGCGACCGAGCACATCCCGTCCGCGGCGCAGGTCTCCACGGCCTCGTATTCGTAGCTCTCTGCGATCTGCCTGAGCAGGTCGTGGTCGTCGCGCCGGGCGCTGATCTCGCGGCGCAGCACGATGCGCTGCCTCGGGGTCAGCGTCAGGTCGCGCGACGGGCAACCGGCCTCGCAGTAGCCACACTCGATGCAGTTGTCGACCTCCTGCTCGATCTGCGGCATCAACTTGAGGTGGAGCAGGTGCTCGTCGGGGTCGTCGGTGATGATCACGCCGGGGTTGAGCACCCCGCCCGGATCGAACAGGAACTTGATCGCCCGCATCACCGCATACAGCTCATCGCCGTACTGGTCCCGGACGAAGGGCGCCATCGCCCGGCCGGTGCCGTGCTCGGCCTTGAGGACACCGCCCCGGTTCAGCACCTGCCGGACCAGGTCGCGGGTGAACTTCCGGAACCGGAGCAGCCCCTGCGGCTCGTCGAAACGCTCGCTGAGCAGGAAATGGATGTTGCCGTCGCGCGCATGCGCGAAGATCGGCACGTTCAGAATGCCGTAGCCGTGTTTGACGAACAGGTCGTCCAGCGCGTGGCACATCTCGCGGAACCGGTCGAGCGGGATGCTGATGTCCTCCAGTAGCGTCGTCGTGCCGGACGCCCTCGCCCCCGCGACCCTCGCGTAGAGCCCACGCCGCAGCTCGACCAGCGAGCCGCGCCGCTCGGGGTCGGTCGTCATCGGTACCGAGGCCACGACGTCGAGCCCGTGGAGTGCCTCGTTCGCGGCGGTGACGCGACGATGCAACGACTCCGCGTCCACGTCGTGCAACTCGACCAGGAGGGCCGCCTGCCTGTCCAGTTCGATCGTGCGCAGCAGCGGGGGAGCGGACTTCTGTCTCCGCACCACGCGCAGGGAGGCCACGTCCATCAACTCGACGGCCTCGAAATCGTGGCCAGCCAGGTGTTCGGCGGCTGCAGCGGCCGAGTCCAGATCCTTGAAGATGGCCAGTGCCGCGGCCAGGTGCCTGGCCAGCGGCACCGTCCGGAATGTCGCCTCTGCCACGAACCCGAGCGTCCCCTCGCTGCCGATCAGCAGGTGGGACATGATGTCGACAGGGCGGTGGAAATCGAGCAACGCGTTGATGCCGTATCCCATGGTGTTCTTCATGGCGAACAACCGACGGACGTCTGCCACGGCCGCCGGGTTGGCCAGCAGCCGCTTGCGCAACATGTGGAGACCGCCCGCTAGCTGAGGCTCCTCGAGCCGCAGGGTGATGTCGGCTGAGGGGTCGGCGGTGTCGATGATGAGGCCGCTGGGCAGCACGCACACCATCGATTCGACGGTGTGATACGAACTCTGCTCCAGGCCCGCCAGCATGCCGCTTGAGTTGTTGGCCAGGATGCCGCCGATGGTGCATGCGATGGCGCTGGTCGGGTCGGGGCCGAGGCGACGTCCGTATCGGGCCAGGTGGGCGTTGACCCGGGCCAGGGTCACACCGGTACCGACCCGGACACGGAGGCCGTCGTCCAGCACCTCTACGTCACGAAAATGCCTGCGCGTGTCGACCAGGGTCGAGTCGCTGACCGACTGGCCGCAGAGGCTGGTGCCGCCGGCCCTGAACGTCATCGGCTTCCGCTGCTCGGCCGCTCCGTGCATCAGGGCCGCGACATCCTCGACGGTCACCGGAGTGACGACCTCGGCCGGGGTCAGGAGGAAATGGGAAGCGTCGTGGGCAACCGCAAGCCGGGTGATGGCGCGGTTGTCGCGCATCATTGAGACCTGCGCGCTGCACATGTGTCCAGCCTACTTGTCCCCGCAGCTGGCGGATGTCACCTGGCCGTCAGCGTCGCCAGGTGGCCGGTCCGCCCACGATCCGGGCGTCAGGAAGGGCCGAGAGGCGCGCACCCCCTCAACCCTGCTAACCTGTGTTCCACGCGGGCGTAGCTCAATGGCAGAGCGCTAGCTTCCCAAGCTCGATACGCGGGTTCGATTCCCGTCGCCCGCTCCACTGAAACCGGAGCGCAAATCCCCTCTGAGAAGAGGGCTCGCGCTCCGGTTTCGCGCGTGATGGGCGTTGTTCCGCGGATACCAGCGGTAATGCTCGTTACCAGCGGTATTTCGCTGGTAACGAGCAATTCGGCTGGTAACGGCGGCACTTCGCTGGTAACGAGCGATGACGCTGGTGACGGCGACACTTCGCTGGTGACGGGAGAGGCCCCCGGCTTCCCAAGCGGCAACCGCGAAGGTAGGCTCGACAAGTTCGTGCTCACTGACGAGATGGTGGAGGAAGGTTGACGGTTCTCAAGCTTCGCCGAGTAGGAGCCGCCTCCTGTGTGCTCCTCGCTGCGGTCACCCTGATCTGCCTCGTCACCGGCGCCAGGCTGGGCTGGCTGACGCTGGGCCTGACCGGGCTCCTGCTGCTCGCGGGGGCGATCTTCGACGAGTTGCTCCGACGCCCCGTCCGGGCCGTGATGGCGGCATCGGGAGCCACCTTGGTGCTGTTCGGCCTGCTGCCCTGGTGGGCGTTGAATGGCGGGTTCATCAGCTGAGGAACCACTGGTCAACCATCTCCTCGGCGAGGACGGCACCGATCAGCACTCCCACTCCCATCCCATAGGCTGCCGGGGCCCGGTTGCAACGGCGGCCGAGGTCAGGACGTCTGGCCGCCCTTGGCCGCCGCCTCGATCGCCTCACGCCGTTCGGCGACCCGGTCCTCGACCCCACTGAACAGCCACGATGCGACGGTGCCGGCCACGAGCAGCGCCAGCGCGAATACGATCGATCCTGCGAGGGACAGGCCGGAGTCCGCGAGCCCCTTGGCGGTGAATGCGGGGAAGACCACCGTCGGGAAGATGGCCGCAGACGAGCCGATCACCATGCCCAGGATCAGGTGGTACATCTGAGAGTGATACATGCTGAACGCCCATTCGGCTGCCTTCGCCAGCAGCAGCACGCAGACGATGAGGCCGAGAGCCAACGGGATGACCACGCTCATGTCGAAGTTCTTGATCCCTGTGGCCATCTTGTCGTACAGGCCGAAGTAGATCAGGAAGTTCGACGGGCTGAGCCCTGGCACGATCAGGCCCAGGCCGATCAGGGCTCCGGAGCCGAACCAGACCGGGATGCTCGGCTGTACCTGCAGCAGTGTGGTGTCGCCCCCCACGTACATGAGGATGAAGATCGCGGTCGCGGCGACAACCATGATGATCCAGTCGATCCTGTGGCGCCCGTGCCTGCCTGCCTGCTTGAAGAGTGAGGGGAAGGTGCCGATCACGAAACCGATGAACAGGCAGATGAACTGCGCGGCGTACCTGCCGAACGCGGCCTCAACCACGACGGAGAACAAGACGATGCCGACCCCGAGTCCCAGCCCGACAGGAATGAAGAAGAGCACATTCCTGACGAAGTTGCGGCGCAGGTTGGCCAGGAACCGGATGAGCGGGTCGTACAGCTTGAAGATGACGGCCAGCACACCCCCCGAGAGGCCGGGCAGGATCGCGCCGATGCCGACGGCGATGCCCTTCAGGAACCGGGCGAACCACCGCCCGACGGAGTCGGGTAGGGTCACGTCCGTCTGGATGTCCTGGTCTTCAGGTGCGCTGGGCTGGGGCATGGACGCTCATCTCGATCGGGGTTGGGCCGACCCAACCCTACGCGAACACCCGGCAGGTCCCGCAATGCGGAGCCGACCCCGCAGGGTCAGCAGCTGATCCCTGCGGGCTTCGCGGCCACCGCCCCGGTGTTTCGGCACATGCCGACTCCCTTGGCGGAGAGCCCGTCGCGCATCGAGCGGATCGAGGAAGCGTTGAACCCGTTCCACTGCATGTGCATCAGCACGGTGTCGCCGCCGCTCGAGTTGTTGACGACGTAGCGCACCAGCTCCGAGCTCGACTTGCCGCGCCAGTCATTGGTGTCGACCGTCCACGTCCAGATCCGCATGCCCACCGCGTCGTAGGCGCTGCGCACCGTCGAGTTGTAGGCCCCGTACGGAGGGCGACCGTAGGTCGTCACGATGCCGGGAGCGCCCAACTGTCGCACCACTGCCGAGTAGCTGAGGTTGGTCAACTGGGGATGGCTGATCGAGTGGTTGAACACGTAGTGCCCGAGCGAACGTGCATAGGCGGCGTCGAAGCGGCCTGCGGTGACGCAGTCACCGGTGGGGAACAGCGCGAGCCGGACGCCCATGTCCGAGACGGCCTTGACCGTCGTCCTAAACGAACTGAGCGACTTCGGGCAGTCGTCGAAGGTGAGGATCACCCGGTTCGACGTGTTGGGCCCCTTGGTGATCGAGTAGGGGCCCGAAGGCGCCGGAGTGGGGGTCGGATCGGCCGGCGGGCGGTACTTGTACAGCGAGTCGAGATCGGTTCGGATCTGGCCGAACTGGACGACATTGTTGAACACGTAATTGCCGCGGCCCGTGGTGTCGATGTAGGAGCGGCAACCGTTGCCCCCGGTGCGTGGCGTGTCGCACTCGGTGTACCATTTGCGACCCTTGACGACGTGGTATCCGGGGGTGGCGAGCGGGTTGCCGACCCACAGGCTCCGCGGGGAAGGTAGGTAGGTGAGGTTGTTGAAGGTCCAGACGCCACCCACCTTGATCTGCGTGGTGCAGCGTGCGGTGCGCGAGTATGGCTCGCACCAGGTCCGCCACTGGCGCCCGTTGACGGTGTGTTCGCCCGGCGTGGTGTAGACGTTGACGTCGGCGTTCGCGGACGGGGCCGTCACCCCCAACGTGGCCAGGACGCTCACGGCCGCGATCACCGTGGCGACGATGCGTGGGACTCGCATTGGATTCTCCATTCCACCCGGAGGGACTTCTCCTGACGGAGACTCTATGCCGCGGAGGGGCCATCAGTCACGCGATTCCCGGCAAAGAGATCGGGCCGCCGCACAGCTGAGTGTGCGGCGGCCCGGGAATCGGCGACGAATCAGCCGGGGATCACGTCACCGGAGGGCCACTCGGACTTGATGAAGTCCTTGACCTCCTGGGAGTGCAGCAGTTCGTCGAGCTTGGCGATGGCGGGGTTCCCGTCATCCTCCGTGCGCCAGACCAGCACGTTGGCGTACGGGTTCCCTTCGACGGCCTCGATCGCGATGGAGTCCTCGGCCTTCAGCCCCGCGGTGAGGATGAAGTTGCCGTTGATCAGCGCCGCGGCCACCGTCGGATCGTCGAGGAGCTGGACGACGACCTCGGGCTGGGTCTCCTCGAAAGTGAGTCCCTTCGGGTTCTGCTCGTCGGTCAGGGTCAGCACCGTGGTGTCCTCGGTGATGCCCTGCAGTAGGCCGCTCTCCTCGAGCAGCTTCAGGCCGCGGTACTGGTTCGACGGGTCGTTGGTGATGGCGATCTGCCCACCATCTGGGATGTCGGAAGCAGACTCGTATTGGTTCGAGAACAGGGCGAAGGGCTCGATGTGGATGCCCTCACCATGCGAGAACTCGTAGCCCTTCTCCGCGATCTGGTTCTCCAGGTAGGGCAGATGCTGGAAGTAGTTGGCGTCCAGGTCGCCGCTGGCCAGTGCCTCATTGGGCAGCACGTAGTCCTCGAACTCCTGGATCTCGATCTCGAGGCCGGCGTCTGCCGCGAGGTTGTCGCGCACGAACTCCAGGATCTTGGCGTGCGGCACCGGGCTGGCACCCACGACGAGTTTCGTGGTGGTTCCGGAAGCGGAAGCCGAGGTGCTGCTCTCGGGGGTCGTATCGCCGGAGCCGCAGGCGGTCAGCGCCATGGTGGCTGCCAACGCGGCAGCGGCTGCGGTCAGGATTTTTCGCATGAGGTTCCTCCTCTGTTTCGGGCCAACGACAAGTTGGCCGCCTGTGTGGCCTGGTGGCCGTTCCCGCCCTTGGCGGGAGAATCGGGGGTCAACGGTGGTCGATGGCCTTTGAGACGGCGTCACCGACCCATTGGATGACCTGAACCAGAAGGATCAGGAGCACCACCGTCATGATCATCACATCGGTTTGATAACGCTGGAAACCGTAATTGTAGGCGAGTCGGCCCAGACCGCCGCCGCCGATCAGGCCAGCCATGGCCGAATACCCGATGAGGGTGACGACCGTCGTGGTGAAAGAGGCGACGAGCGCAGGCAGCGACTCCGGGATCAGCACCTTTGTGATCGACTGCAGCTTGGTCGACCCCATCGCATGCGCCGCGTCGAGCTTGCCGACGTGTACGTCCCGTAGCGATGTCTCAACCAGCCGCGCGAAGAACGGGATCGCGGCGATGGCCAGTGACACCGAGGCCGCGATCGGCCCGATCTTGGTGCCGACCAGCACCACCGTCAGCGGCATCAAAGCGATCATCAGGATCGCGTAGGGGAACGAGCGGGTGATGTTGACCACGATGGCCGACAAGACGAAGTTGAGGGTCCGGTTCGCGCTCATGGCGCCGGGCCTCGTGATGAACAGCCACACCCCCAATGGCAACCCCAGGATCAGAGTCGCGAGGCCTGAGATGCCGACCATCTGCAGGGTCTCGAGCAGCGCGGGCCACATGGCCTTCTGGATGGCGGGGTTGGCGAACCAGGTGCCTTCGAGCGGGATCATGCCGCTTCCCCCGTTCCGTTGAGGCTGTCGGTGAGGGCGGCGTCCGCGCCCAGGCGCCTCAACTCGTCGATCACTCTGCCTGCCTCCACACTTTCGGGTATCAACAGCCGCAGGTGCGAGAACGTGGTGCCCGCCAGATGCTCGACGCTCCCGGCGACGATCGCAATCTCCGCCCCCACCACCTGTGAAACATGCGCCACGATTGGTTGTAGCGTCTCCGGGCCGGAGGACAGGACGTCGACCAGTGTCCCGGCACCGCGCAGGTCCGCGTGTGGGGGGATTCCGAGCAGCGCCTGGCTGAGCCTGCCGTCGAGGCGGCTGACCACTTCGGTCAGGGGTCCGGATTCGATGATCCTTCCCCCTTCGAGGAGCGATACCGAATCGCAGATCCGTTTCACAACGTGCATTTCGTGTGTGATGACCAGTACGGCGAGTTCGGGGGTGCGCAGCGACACGATCAGGTCGAGAACTTCATCCGTGGTGCGGGGATCGAGGGCCGAGGTCGGCTCGTCGAACAGCAGGACGTCGGGGTCGGTCGCCAGCGCCCGGGCGATCCCGACGCGTTGCCTCATTCCGCCCGACAGTTGGGCCGGATAGGCGTTGCTGGCATCGGCCAGCCCGACACGGCCGAGGAGTTCGTCGACCTTCGCCTTGCGGCGGGCCGCATCCGCCTTCACGATTTCGAGTGGGTAGCCGACGTTCTGGGCGATCGTGCGTGAGTCGAAGAGGTTGGCCTGTTGGAAAACCAGGCCGATCCGACGGCGTGCCGAACGCAACGCATCCGCGCGTGCGGCCGTCAGGTCGACACCGTTGATCGTGACGGTGCCGGAGGTCGGCTTGTCCAGCATGGTCAGGCACCGCACCAGCGTCGATTTGCCCGCCCCTGAGTGCCCGATGATGCCGTGGATCGAACCCGAGGGCACCGTCAATGACACCCCGTCCAGCGCATGCACGGTGCGTCCGCCCTGCGAATAGACCTTCGTGAGGTCGGTCACGGTGATCATTTCCGGCTCCTGTCTGCCGGAAACATTCAATCAGTAGGAGTGGGATTCCCCGCAATCATTGGTCGTGATGTCCAAGCCCCGTTCACCAATGGCATAACCAGTAAACTGGATCAGACGGCTTCGGCGAGCGTGTCCCTGTCGATCTCACCGTCGATCGGGACCAGTCGCTCGTCGATCAGGGCCAGTGCGCGGTACACGTCGGCCCGTCTGTCCTCGGGTGTCTCCGACGTGATTCCCGAAACCATCTGCACGATGAGTCTGAGGTCCTCAGGGGTCCAGGCCGGATCTGCAAGCCCTGCGATTTGGGCCTGCGAGAGGGGCTCCGTCAGCAACTGAACGAGGCGACCCCCCTCGACGTCGGAGGGGAGATCCTGCTCTGCCAAGACCATCTCCAGCAACGCGCCCGACTCGACGACATATTCGATCAGGGTGTTCCACAGCTTTGAGAATCCTTTTGGGTCATCGACCTGCCCGGCGAGTTCCTCGAGGTGGTTGAGGTTCTCTGCGAACACCTCTATGGCCAGGTGCAACCTCGACGCGAAGATCGCATACATCTCCGACTGCCTGACCCCTGCGTCCTGCGCTATGGCGCTGAACGGCACCATGTACCCGGCGCTGCTGAAGAGCCGCCGGGCTGAGGCGACGATCACAGCCCGAGTGTCAGCGGTGTCCTCCGGGCTCTTGCTTTTCGACGACCAAGGCCAAGTCATGCTGGAAATATACAGTCGCGCACCCCTGACATGTGGCCGGTATCACAACAACTGGGTCAACTGATCCAATTCGCTCAAGTCCGACGTTCATCTCGGCCGCTGTGCGGCCGCTTCCGGATCTCCGTAGAACCGCAGCACCTCGCGGGCGACATCGCGGAAGACCCGCTCATCCAGCATGGCTCCGACGCGGCGCACCGACTCGGGGGCGATCCTGACGATCCGGTTCACCCGCGCTTCGCTCGGTCTCCTCGCGGAATCCCAGGCGCCGCTGCCGAGGTCTGCCCAGAAGCGCCCGGCCCTGGCTTCCTGGGCCGCGTCGAGGTCGTGGTCCTTTGAGGTGACCTGGAGCCCCAGTAGCCAGCCGTCGTCGCGCCCGATGAGCAGAACGGGCCGGTCCTTGCCCTGGGTGTGATCCTCCTCGTAGGGCACCCAGGCCCAGACCACTTCTCCGGGGTCCGGTCGGTTGTCGTTGTGTGGGCGGTAGACGATCGTGGGGCGCCCTGTGAAGTCGCCGGGATAGCCGGTGGATCGCCCGCGTCCGGCGTCGGTTCGGCGCGGGGTGGACGGTGTGCCCGTCGCCCGCCTCGTGGCGCGCCGGAGCAGACGCAGGGCGCCGTCGAGGAATTGGTGGGAACCTGTCATGGCCGGGAGTCTAGGCCGTGGGTGTGTCCGATCCGCGCTTCAACGGAAGCGGGGGAGGCGACCGTAGAGGATTCGGGCGGGTCGACGGTAGCCTTCGCCCTGCGGGGACCGCACCGCCTCCCAGTAGCGGAAGTAGCGGGTCATGGGCGGCAGGAACGTGGACAACGAGGTGACGGCCGCGAAACCCACAGCGATCAGGGCCCAATCCGAGGTGATCGCGGCGTAGGCGGCAGTCAAGGCGAGCGCGGTCAGCCCCGCCCAGCGCGACCACCTCCAGCCGTTCCAGGCCTGAAACCCGGCCACCCCGACCGCTCCCGCCGAGAGCACCGTCGCCGCGGCCAGTATCCCCTCCAGCGTGAGGGACAACCACTTTCCGGGATCGGGCGCCACCCATTCGACCAACCGTGCGGAGGTGGGGTAGGTGTCCGGATGCGCGGCGAGCCACCAATGGAGGGCGTAGACGGCGATGAGGACGGCCACCGCGAGATAGGCCGACGCCGCGGCGAGCCAGGCAGCAGCGGGTCTTGGCGGTTCACCGGTCCGAGGGCTCAGCGGGGCGCCGACCTCCATCTCCTCCAGTGGCGGCAGACTCAGAATCTGCTTCGGCTCGGTCACCGGGACAGCCTACGCCACCGGGTCAATCGTCGGCCCGGGTCAAACTGGTGAGCCTTCGACGTCGTGGGCGTGGTGTGCGAGCTCATGTAGCAGATACAGGCCGAGCGAATGTGCGGTGAACCCGACGCCGTCGCCCCGTAGGCCACGTGCTTCCCACTGGTCGCCGACCGGAGACGCGAAGCGGGTGGCGGCGGCTTCGGCGCGCTCCCGGAGCAGTTCCCGCACGTCCGCGGGTGTGGCGCGCCAATACTCCTTCTCGACCGCGACGGCCTCGCCGTCCCACGACTCGAACCTTGCCGCCGCGGGTGCCGTCGCGAGCATCGCGTCCAGGCGCTGCGACATCACCTCGCACACATCGGCCACGTGGTAGGCGTACTCGACCGTCGACCAGGTCGTAGGGTCGGGGCGCAGGGTTGCGTCTGGGCCCATGATGGCGGTCTCCACCCGTGCGGCGAACTCCCTGATCGCGGTGGGGAAACTCCCGGTGGGGCACGCAGAGGGATCGAACCCGCACTCGGCGCACGGGCTCCGGGTGGTCCAGGTCCAGTCCTTATCGTCGGGGGTGGCGGACGGGGGAACGGCGGTCTCGCTCATCTCACGAGAGTAGCCGCGCGGTGGCCGCATCGACAGCCCGCACGTCGGGTCGGATGCTGCGCAGCACCGGTTGGCGCATCAGGCCGCCGTTGGAGAGCGACAGGTATCGGACCTGGGCACAGATCATCGGCTCGACCCAGTGGGTGCGCTGCGCCTCCGGCCCAGTGGGGACGGGGACGAACGGCGGACGGCTTCGCTCTATCCCCCGAAGCACCGTCAGAAGCAGGTCGCGCTCCCGATGGCTCAACCCCGAGCCGACCCTTCCGAGGGGGTAGAGCACCGGAACCGTGTCGAAGGTCTCCTCGTCGGTGGCGTGCCCGACCCAGACGGAGCCGAGTCGACGGTCGTCGCCGGCCTCCGGCAGCCAGCCCCCGATCACGGCGACCAGCTCGGTGCGGTTAGGCGTCTTGACCCAGTCGACGCTGCGGGTACCCGGCTGGTAGCGCGACGCGATGCGCTTGCTCATCACGCCTTCGAGGCCCGAATCGCGGGTGAAGCGCACCAGGGCATCGGCGTCGTCGTAGGTCTCGGAGCGACCCCAGGCCGGCCGTTCGAGGTCGAGCCCCTCGAGCAGTCCGCGCCGCTCGGCAAGGGGCAGGCCGGTGACGAGGTGCCCGTCGTGGCGCAGGACGTCGAACGCCATGAAGGTTGCAGGCCGCTCAAGCGCGAGCCGGGCGGCCCGTTCAGCGCTGCGGACGTGGATGCGCGGGGAAATCCCGTGCAGGGAAGGCGTGCCGGAGAGGGGGTCGATTGCGATGATCTCACCGTCGAGCAGGAGCCCGTCCGGAAGGCCGCGGGCCCCGTCGACGATCTCCGGGTAGGCCGAGGTGACTTCGCGCTCGTTTCGGTTGAACAGCCGCAGCGTCCCGCCGTGGGTCTCGCCCAACGCCCGGACCCCGTCCCACTTCACCTCGTGTACCCAACCTGATCCCTGCGGTGGGAGGCCCGGAGTAGGTGTCGGCGTGGCCAGCATCGGTCGCATGGGCCCATTCTGCCGTCCGTGGCGACCCGCGGGAACACAACTTCGGCTGAACACTCTGCGTCCGACCATTGACGGGAGGCTCTGCCGTGCTTACTCTTTCATTTAGTTAAGCACGTTGCTTAATTACTGTTTGGAGTCCAGATGTCTGCAGTGTCGCGACCGGCTCACCTGGCCAGGGTCTTCGAGGCCCTCCGTGGTGAGGGTGCCACGGCGCGCGAATTGGTGGCCGAGACCGGCCTGTCGCGTCCCACCGTGATGACGCTCCTCGCAGTCCTCGAGGGTGACGGCCTCGTCCGCCCGCAGGACGGCGAATCGAACGCCCCGGGCAGGCCGGCCAGCACCTGGTCCATCGCGCCGGACGCGGGCATCGTCATCGGCGTCGACCTGCTGGTCGGATCCGCGCTCATCTGCACGGCCAGGCTGGACGGCCGCGTCGTGACCGCCGAACTCATCTCCGACATCCCCGGTGCGTCGGGGGCGAGGTTGGAGGCGCTGACTCTCCTGATCGAGCGGCACATCGCCGCGCACACCCCGCTCTGCGGGCCGCTTCGGGCGATGTCGATCTCGACGACCGGAACCGTCGACGACACCGGCACCGTGATGGAGTCGACGGCCGTCCCCGACTGGTCGGGGTTCGACCTGGGGCGCCGGCTCTCCGCCGCCTTCGGCCTCCCGGTGAGGATCGAGAACGACGTCAACGCCTCCGCGTATGGCGAGTTCGTCCTGCGTGTCGCGGAGGGGCGACTCGACCACACGGACGACCTCCTGCTCGTGACGCTGTCCCGAAGCGTCCTCACCGGGCTCGTCATGGGTGGCCGGATCCATCGCGGCAAGGGATTCAACGCGGGCGAGATCGGCCTGATCGTCACCGAGGGTGCCGGGCCGGAGAAGGGTCACCTCTCGCACGCCGCAGAGGTGATCGCGTCCGCGGCGGCCGTCCTCGACCCCACCGTCATCGTCATCTCCGTGCCCATGACCCGCCTGCCGGGCGCCGTCGGGGAGATCAGCGACCACGTGCGCGCCAGCCGTGCCGTCGGTGCGACCCCGCTCAGCTTCGAGGGTGCCCGGTTGCCCGGGTCCGGCGCAGCGATCGGAGCGCTCAGCCTCGCCTTGGGCGACGCGCACGAGGCCATCTTCGACCGTTCTCCCGGAACCATCATCGCCCCGACCGCACTCGACCTGGTGCAGCGGGCAATCACGAAAGGAAGGCATCTTCCCTTGAGCAGCACCAATCCCGAGGAACTGGCTCCACTGCGGGTCGGCGTGGTCGGCGTCGGCGCCAGGGCCAGACTCGCGCAGCACTTCGAACTGCCAGAGAACGGGGGGATCATCACCGCAGCGTGCGAGCCGCACCCGGAAGGGAAGCAGCGCATCCTCTCCCGGTTGGGCCGCGACGACATCGTGCTCACCAGGACCGTCGACGAGCTGATCGGCACCGGCATAGACGTCGCCCTGATCACCTCGCCGGACGACACACACGCCGGCGCGGCCTGCGCGCTGCTCGAAGCCGGCGTCCCGGTCTACGTCGAGAAGCCCCTCGCCATCCACCTGGACGACGCCACCCGCATCCTGACCACGGCCCACCGCACCGGAACGAAGCTCTACGTCGGCCACAACATGCGCCACATGGACGTCGTGCGCGGCATGAGGCGCATCATCCAAGACGGCCTGATCGGTGAGGTCAAGGCCATCTGGTGCCGCCATTTCGTTGGGCACGGCGGCGACTACTACTTCAAGGACTGGCACGCCACCCGTGAGCACGGCAACGGGCTGTTGCTCCAGAAGGCCGCACACGACATCGACGTGATGCACTGGCTGGCCGATTCACACACCGTCCGGGTCAGCGCGATGGGTGCGCTCACCGTCTATGACAAGGTCTCGGATCGACGCGACCGCAGCAATGAGCTGATGGGCGACTGGTTCAGTCTCGAAAACTGGCCGCCGCTCAGCCAGACCGGTCTCAACCCAGTAATCGACGTCGAGGACCTCTCGATGATGATGATGCGCCTCGACTCGGGCGTCTACGCCTCATACGAGCAGTGCCACTTCTCCCCGGACTACTGGCGCAACTACACCGTGATCGGTACCGAGGGTCGGATCGAGAACTTCGGCGACAGTGAGGGCGGCGTCATCAAGCTGTGGAACAAGCGTCACGACTACGACCCGCAGGGGGACGCCCAGTTCCCGATCGTCGGCGACGCAGCCGGGCACGGTGACGCCGACGTGCTCACAGTCAGCGAGTTCGTCCGCTTCGTCCGGGATGACGAGCCGACCGACACCTCCCCGCTGGGCGCGTGGTACGCGGTAGCCGCCGCGATCCAGGCCACCGAATCCCTCCGCGACGATTCGACGCCCCGCGACATTCCCGAGCTTCCCGACGACCTCATCTCCTACTTCAACAACAACCAGTCAAACAACAACCAGGAGGAATCATGAAGCGACGCAGCTTCCTGACCGTTGCCGGCCTCGCCGGCGCTGCCGTCTCGCTGAGCGCCTGCTCGGGCGGAGACACCGAGCCAGGCGGGCAGGGCGGTGAACTCACGGCCGACACCACCGCGGAACTGACCTTCTTCTACTGGGACAAGAACCAGACCCCGACCGTCGAAGCCAACATCGCCGCGTTCAACAAGCAGTACCCGAACATCAAGGTCAACACGTCGATCGCCGCCTACAAGGACTACTGGTCCAAGCTGCGCACCCAGGCCGAGGGCGACCAGTTGCCCGACGTGTTCTGGATGAACGGCCCCAACATCCAGCTCTACGCTGGCAACGACATGCTCGCCTCGATCGACGATCTGACCGACGTGCCCTGGGACAAGTACCCGCAGGCGCTCGTCGACCTGTACACCGTCGACGGATCGCACTTCGGCATCCCCAAGGACTACGACACGATCGCCTGCTTCATCAACAAGACGCTCTTCGAGCAGGCCGGGGTCCCGATCCCCACCGACGGCTGGACCTGGGCCGAGCACAACGACGCGGCCAAGAAGATCGCCGCCACCGGAGCGCACGGTGTCGTCTCTACCGTGGGTGCGGCCGATGGGCAGGGCAGCTACTACAACACCATCTACCAGGCCGGCGGCTATGTCATCAAGGACAACCAGTCCGGATTCGCCGATCCCAAGTCGGTCAAGGGCCTGCAGTTCTGGGCCGACCTGATCGCCGACGGCTCGATGCCGTCGCTGCAGGTGATGACCGACACCTCGCCGACCGTCCTCTTCTCGAATGGCCAGGCCGGCATCTTCTGGGCCGGTTCCTGGATGGTCCAGCCCCTGCTGGAGGACCTGAAGGATCCGGCCGAGGTGATCGTGGTCCCGCTGCCGAAGGACGAGACGCAGGCCACCATCATCCACGGCCTGGCCTATGTGGCCTCGGCCAAGTCGAAGAACCTAGCTGCCTCGAAGGCACTGGTGCAGGCCATGACGACCGAGGAGGCCGCCAAGACCGAGGCCGCCAACGGCACCGCGATCCCCGCCTTCACCGGCACCCAGCAGGCGTGGGTCGATGGCCAGCCCGAGTGGAACCTGGGGGTCTTCACCACCGGCGCCGACGAGTATTCCGTGTCCTACCCCGTCTCCAAGAACACCGCGGCCTGGGAGGACCTGCAGCTGCAGATCCTGCCCGATGCCTTCGCAGGCAAGACCCCGATGGAAGAGGCCGCGAAGAACCTCGCGGAGCAGATGGACGCGCTCCTGGCCAAGGAGTGACCCTGTGACGACCACCACCGCAACGGGGCGTCAGGCGCCCCCGAAGACTCGCACCCACCCCATGTCGGTGGGCGCCTGGCCGCTGCTGTTCGTCGGCCCGCTGCTCATCGGCGTCGCGATCTTCTACTACTACCCGATCGTCAGCAACCTGTACACGTCGTTCACGACGACCAACGCCTTCGGCGGCGACGTCAAGTTCGTCGGCGTCGACAACTATGTCGACCTGCTGACCCGGCCCGATCTGCCGAGCGCCCTGGGTAACACGTTGCTGTACACGGGGGTAGTGCTACTGGCGGTCCCGTTGTCGGTGGTGATCGCCTCGATGATCGAACTTCCAGGCCTCAAGGGGCGCACGCTCTACCGGATGCTGTTCTTCATGCCGTACCTCGCGATGCCGGTGGCGATCGCCCAGGTGTGGCGGATCTTCTTCAACGGCAACTTCGGGCTGCTGAACCAGATGCTGAAGGCGATCGGCATCTCCGATCCGCCGTACTGGCTGTCGACGCCGGGGTTCGCGATGCTCGCCGTCGCATTCTTCGGCATCTGGTCGTCCATCGGCTTCAACGTCATCATCTTGTCGTCCGGGTTGAAGGGCATCCCGCCGGAGCTGTACGAGGCGGCGTCCCTCGACGGCGCAAACGCCTGGCAGCAGTTCAGCCGGGTCACCGTCCCGCTGCTCACGCCGTCGATCTTCTTCCTGACGATCATGCAGGTCATCGGCGGGTTCCAGCTGTTCGACGGCCTCTACGCGATGCTCGGGCCGACGAACCCGGCGATCAACGAGTCGCGTTCCCTGGTCTACCTGTTCTACAACGAAGCGTTCGTCCAGCAGAACAAGGGCGGGGGTGCGGCCATCGCGATGTTCATCGTGGTGTTGGTCGGCATCGTGACCGCCATCCAGTTCTGGGGGCAGAAGAAGTGGGTGCACTATGAGTGACAAGACCCGACGCGTGCTTGCGACGCAGGTGCGCTACCTGCCTGCCCACATCCTGCTGATCCTGGGTGGCCTGGTGATGCTGTTCCCGTTCGTGTGGCAGATCCTGATGTCGCTGTCGACCAACGCCGAGATCCAGTCGGTGCCGCCTCAGCTGATCCCTGAGCAGTTCATGTGGAGCAACTACACAGACGTCTTCGCCAAGATCCCGTTCCTCAGCCAGTTCGGGACCTCCGTGTTGATCACGGTCGTTCGCACCGTCGGTCAGGTGGTGCTCTGTTCGCTGGCCGGGTATGCCTTCGCGCGGATGCGGTTCCGTGGCCGCAACCTCCTGTTCGGTCTGCTGTTGGCCATCCTGATGATCCCGGGGCAGGCCTACCTGATCCCGCAGTACCAGATCATCAAGAGCCTCAACCTGCTCGAGACCTGGGGCGGGGTCGTCCTGCCCGGCATCTTCTCCGCCTTCGGGACCTTCCTGATGAGGCAGGCATTCCTGTCGATGCCCAAGGAACTTGAGGAGGCTGCAAGGCTCGATGGCTGCAACCCGTGGCAGACGTTCTGGAGGGTCATGCTCCCCTTGGCCAAGCCGAGCCTGTCCGCGGTGGCGATCGTCACGGTGCTGTGGAGCTGGAACGACCTGCTATGGCCGCTGATCATCACCTCGCGTGAGGACAACATGCCGCTCAGCGTCGGCATCGCTACCCTCGCGGGGCAGTACAGCAGCGACTGGGCGATCATGATGGCCGCGTCGGTCATGGCGATGGCGCCGATCTTCGTGTTGTTCTTCAGCATGCAGAAGCGGGTCATCGAGGGGCTGGCGGCCTCGGGGGTCAAGGGCTGAGCGGTTGGTTGAGCCGTGCGTTGGTTGAGCCTGGCTGCGAGGAACGATCGCCCGTGCCGAAACCACGGTGAGTTTCGTTGGGGCCCTGCTCAACCCAGCTTGAGCAGGGCCAGCCCGCTCAGCAGCCGCGCACCGTCGGCCAACACAGAGTCGTCGAACCTGGCGTAGGCCGAGTGGTTCATCGGGGCGGTTTCCGGATCGAGATCGGGAGGGCAGGCGGACAAACCGATGAAGCAGCCAGGCGCCAGCTCGAGGAGGCGGGAGAAGTCTTCGGCCCCGGCCAGCGGGTGCCCCCAACGGACGTGACGGCCTTCGCCGAACAGTTCCTCGACCAACCCGGCGACCACGTCGGCTTCGGCCTCATCGTTGACGGTGACCGGGTACTGCTCGAGGAGGTCGAACTCGGCCCGCACGCCGTGGGCCGACGCGATGCCGGCCGCGACCTGCGCGATGGCCTGGATCAGCTTGTCGCGGGCCGCGTGCGAGAACGTGCGCAGGGTGGCCTCGAGTCGCCCCTCCTCCGGGATCACGTTGGCGATGGTGCCGGCCTGCAGCAGCCCGACGGTGACCACGACCGGGTCCTGCACGTCGAAGCGGCGGGTCACCATCGTCTGCAACGCCGTGGTGATCTCAGCGAGCGCAGGGATCGGGTCGGCCGCGCGCTGCGGGGTCGAGCCGTGCCCACCCCGTCCGACGACCCGGACCTTCGCGACGTCCGAGCTGGCCATCACGGTGCCCGGTTTGGTGCTGAACGTGCCGCAGGGCTCCAGGGTCGACCAGACATGGATGGCGTAGACCCAGTCGGGGCGCGACCCGGCCGCTTCGAACACTCCCTCCTCCAACATGTACCTGGCGCCGTCGACGCCCTCCTCGCCCGGCTGGAACATGAAGATGACATCTCCGGCCAACTCGTCGCGGCGGGCGCACAAGTCGTGGGCGGCACCGACCAGCATCGACATGTGCAGGTCGTGGCCACAGGCGTGCATGTTGCCGTTCGACGAGGCGAAATCGAGCCCGGTGAGTTCCTGCACCGGTAGCGCGTCCATGTCCTCACGGAGGAGGACAACCGGGCGCTTCCCTTCGGTGGGGCGCCCACCACGCAGGACCCCGACTATCGAGGACACCTTCGTGCCAAGTGTGATCTCGAGCGGGAGCCCGGAAAGGGCCTCCAGCACCCGGGCCTGGGTCGCGGGCAGTTGGAGCCCGACCTCCGGGATCTGGTGGAGTTCGCGACGCAGGGCAACGAGATCGATGGTCATGTCCCTTGTCTACCGCAACCTGGCACTGCCCGTCGGGTCGATGTTGCGTTGCCCAGCAGCGTCGCTCCGAGCAGGTGAACTGATGGACCTCTGGATAGTGGTCGATTCTGCTCCGTCACGCCACGAGAATCGCCCAACGCCTCCTCAAACCTGGCTGAATCGGCGTAGTAGCTGCCGTGACGGAGATCCCAGCTCCGCCGGAGATGGATATTGCGCTTGGTGGGAGCCAGTGTTCCGCCCAGCACTGAGCCAGTAGTCCGCTGCTGATTGAGCCGGTCCGATGGAGCCGAGTGGGCCCTGGCGCCGTCGTGCGGCGCGCGGGTACCGATACACAGCGCATCGCCCGACTACGGTTTCGCGGCCCGGCCCACATCCGCCGCGATGAGTCCGTCGGTTTGCAGTAGGAGATGGTCCCTACTGTCGACCTGACCCAGCCGCGCGATCGGTGTGGCTCCGAAGATTCGCAACGCGCCTTCCAGTAGACCTCGGATGAGCCCCTCGGCCGCGTGGTGCCGGGGGGATCGTTGGGGAGGAATCACACACCGGAGAGCGGGACGATTCCTATGCAGCACCGTGGTGTCTTGGGAACCTGGCCTCCTGCGTCGGCAGAGGGTTGTCGGGACGCGTGCCGTTCACATTGGGGGTAGACGCGCCGGGGTACTCGGTCGCACGGTCCAGATCATCGCGACATCCTCTGCACTCCCGGCCGGCCCCAGGACTTCTGAGTCCAGCGCCGCCACGACACCAGCGGGAAGGCTCGACACCAGCCTTCTGACGTCGTCACCAGCG
>NZ_FQZG01000112.1 GCF_900141915.1 Tessaracoccus bendigoensis DSM 12906
AGAGTCCCAGCCACAAGATCTTGGGGACAGTCCACAGACAAGGTCACGATGGTTTCGTCACGGGCCGCTCGTCCCTCACGGCCCGGCTCAACCGACAGCAGGGGTCACCATGGTTTCGACACGCGCGTGCGTCGCTGGCGCTCCTTCGGCGCGGCTCAACTGGCACGCGACCGCCTCGAGCCACCTTCTGGTCAACAGGCTAGGCGCGTCGGCAAGACAGCGCCATGCGTTCTCAACATGACCGGTCCAACTGGACGACGATCAGGGAGCCACCTACAGCAGACCCTCCAGCCAACTGCGTCCGACGGCGGCAGCTGGCTCATGGCGTGGCTCTACCTGAAGTAGGCGCTCGGCGATCACCGCAACGTCCACGAGCCCGGCGGCGTGGAGTGCCCTGACAAAGTTCAGATCCTTCTCCCGGTGGGCGCACAGCTTCGCCACACACAGGTCTTCCTTATCCAGGCACCAGCCGATGAACTGCGGCCGTCCCGACGGCGCCGCGGTGTTCAGGTTCTGGACTCGGACCAACCGGTCCCGCCACCCTTCTGGCAAGACCGCCGTCTGGAGGTCGACGCCGTCGATGCTGAAACCGTGCTGCTCCTCAAACAGGGACCACTCTCCGGCGACCCCCTCGATCAAGTCCGCCAACTCGGCAGTGATCACGTTGTTGTCCGCCATCGGCATGACGTCGATCTCGACCGACATGGTCGCCTCGACCGGCAACTCGTCCTCCCGATAGCTTGCGAGGATCGCCTGCGAGCCGACGATGATCACCGCAGGGTGACCGATGATCTGACAGGCGGCCCGGATGGCATGCTCCAGTTGGTCGCGTCTCATGGGCCAACCAACCGCAGCACCTTCGCCCGCTCTTCCTGCGACATCAAACCGCCCAAGGGGGAGACCTCCCGCATCTGGACCGAATCAGTGTCCAACCCGGTCATCACCAGCCGGAGTCCGGGAACGTCACGCTGCTCTATCAAACGCTCCCATCTGTCCAGGTTCGACACATGCGGCTCGCCCTGGGCGGTGCTCCGCAGCCGCTCAAGATTCCGATGAACCGTCGGCACCCAGCCGTCCAAGGCGTTCGGGTCGAGATGAGTCGCAAGCTGCCGGTGCAGACTCCAACTGCGCAGATGGGACCGGTCGAGTTCCACCCGGACGGAGCGTCGCACCACCTCCAATCGGTAGCCAAGGCACGACAACAGACGATCGAGCATCTCATCGCTCATCTCGATACGTCCCGACAGGAACTGACTAATGCTCGGTTGCCGGACACCGCTGAGCCGCGACAACTCCGACTGGGACACATGCGTCTCAGCCATCGCCTCCCGTAGGACTTCCCTACCGCTCACTTCATGAACTATAGCACCCTATGCTATAGATTTCAGTTTCTCAACGCTCCATAAGAACTCATCGACAGACTCACCCCAGAGGTCAACCAGGGCACCAGTCCGCCCGACTCCCCGACCTTCGCCCTCGGCGTCAGCGTCGACGACCTCGAGATCGACTGAGCTTTGCCACATCTTCCATTCCTCGACACCACCGTCTTGGCCAACTTCATGCTGATGAGCAGACCAGGACATCCTGGTCTGGTTCCTGCAGGACACGGGATCCAGACCACAGCGTCTGGGGAGACTCCCCCGGGAAGGTCACGATGGTTTCGACACGGGCCGCTCGTCCCTCACGGCCCGGCTCAACCGACGCGCTGGTTGAGCCGCCCGGCGAGCTCTGCGAGCAGGCGTGGGCGTTACCACCTGGCACACGGTGCAGGATCCAGACCACAACATCTTGGGGACAGCCCACAGACAAGGTCACGATGGTTTCGTCACGGGCCGCTCGTCCCTCACGGCCCGGCTCAACCGACAGCGGGGGTCACCATGGTTTCGTCACGGGCCGCTCGTCCCTCACGGCCCGGCTCAACCAGCAGCGGAACAGCTCAACCGACGGCGGGACTGGCTCAACCGACAGCGGACTCCCGACCCAGCGCCTTGTCCAACTCCTGCAACAACCGCGTGCGACGGCGGTGTGCCTCACGCAACTCGGCGATCAACGCCTCCACACCGTCAGCCTCCTGCGTCCCAGCCGCCAACCTCCGCATCCTCGCCAAACGCGCTGCCGCTACCCGGTAGTTCTGAGGCGCGGCCTTCTCCAACGCGGCCTCCACCAGGCGCCGGTGTACCGGCAGGGTGGCGACCGGGTCGATCCGCTCATACTCGTCCAGCAAGGCGACCCAGGTGCGCGCCTCATCCAGGCCCAACTCATGGGCGAGACGCCAAGCCAACGCCGGGTCCTTCAGCGTCGTCAGCGCGAAAGTGACGGCGTCCTCCGGGCTCGCACGCAACGCCGTCATCACCTCAGCCTCAACCGACGGCCACTCGGCGCCCGCCGCTGCATGCAGGGCGGCCGCCGTCGACGACCCGGGCCAGCGCCGGAACACGTAGAGCCGGGCCTCCACCAACTCCCCCGGGCGGTGCTCGGCGAGCAACTTGCACCAATACCGGGCGGCAGCCAACGACTGATACCCCTTGTCGAAGTCGACGGCGCGCCTGGCCCAATCCAAGGCGAGGTCGATCTCGCCGATCTCCTCCAGCGCCTCGGCGGTGTCCTCCAGCCAGGCGGCGACCCTGCCGTCACCGCTGTGCGTCCGGATGATCGCGTCGACGTCGCGATCGAGCACCGCGAGGCGCTGGTCGTTGTACCTGAGGACGAATCGAGTGTGGGCGCCCGGGTCGTGCCCCCTCCCAGTCTCACCCTCGGGTGGCAGCCCGGCACGGACCTCGTCCAGCGCGGCCCGGTAGTCCGCGACCCCTTGCGCCCCGAGGGCAGGGGCGTATGCGACGGGGTCGATCTCGAAGAAGTCGACCTTGCCATCGAACTGGAACTTGAGCATCCAGGGCACCAGCCGCGACGCGGGCACCTTCGCCGCCTCGGCGAGCGTCGGGTGAAGGGCGGGCGAGGAGCCGTCGGCAGGCAAGACCGATGACGCCGCTGGAATCGTCCGCACGGGCGACGACGGTGACGGCGCTGGCCAGGGCCTTGTCGGCCACGCGGAACGCCTCGGCGGGGTCGACCTTCGTCTACGACGACCCGAAAGCCCTGGCCAGGGTGCTGGTGTCGATGTTCCAGAAGTACCCCGAGAACTACACGGGCACCGGCGACCACCTGGTCTCCGAGGCGTTCTACTTCACCGACCCGGAGGGCAACGGCGTCGAGCTCTACCGCGATCGGCCGCGCGACCAGTGGAAGTGGGTCGACGGCCACGTCCAGATGGCGACGCTGTACCTCGACCCGGCCGGGTTCGTGAACCGGGAACTCGGCGGCGTCGACGTCGACGCCCTGCCCTCGACCGCCGCGTCGCTGGGCCACGTCCATCTGCAGGTGGGGGACGTCGAGTCGGCCAGGGCGTTCTACGTTGGGGCGCTGGGGTTCGATGAGACCACGGTCATGCCGGGCAATGCGCTGTTCGTCTCAGCCGGCGGGTATCACCACCACATGGCGATGAACGTGTGGAACTCCCGGGGCGCGGGGCCTCGGCAGAAGACGCTGGGGATGGGCGTCGTCGACATCCTGGTGCCGACGGCGGATGAGTTGGGTAGGGCTGAAGAACGGTTGGGCTTCGGTGGGTTCACGCCGTGGTTCGACGGTCGGACGCTGAGCGTGGGCGACCCGTGGAACAACGAGATCCGGTTGTCGGTCGGCTGATCTTCACTTGGTCGAGGGGGAAGGCGATTTGCTGGTTGAGTCGCCGCCGACCGCCGGTTGAGCCGCCCTGAGCGCCGGTTGAGCCGCCCAGAGCGCCGGTTGAGCCGCCCAGAGCGCCGGTTGAGCCGCCCGGCGAGCTCTGCGAGCAGGCGTGACGAAACCACCTGGCACACGGTGCAGAATCGCCACCACAGCATCTTGGGACAGTCCGCGGACACGTCACGGATGGTTTCGTCACGCGCGTGCGTCGCTGCGCTCCTTCGGCGCGGCTCAACCGACAGCTGGGGTCACCATAGGTTCGTCACGGGCCGCTCGTCCCTCACGGCCCGGCTCGACCGACTCAAAACGGTTCATCTACCCTGCACCCTGGGTAAATATCCAACATGACCGATCAACTGCCCGCCCCCACCCTCAAGCGCGAGGTGACGACGCTGGCCCTATTCCTTTTCATCCTCGGCGACGTGCTGGGCGCCGGCGTCTATGTATTGGTCGGTAACGTCGCGGCAGCCTCGGGTGGAGCGGTTTGGGTGCCCCTACTGCTCGCCCTCGTCCTAGCCCTGCTGACGGCAGGTTCCTACGCCGAGCTCGCCACGAAGTACCCTCGCGCCGGTGGCTCCTCGCACTACGCCAAGAGGGCCTTCGGGCCATTCTTCGGATTCTTCGTCGGGTTCTGCATGCTCGCGGCCGGCATCGTTTCGGTGGGCGCGTTATCGCTCGGGTTCGCTGGCGACTACCTCAGCGAGTTCGTCACCCTACCCATTCCACTGACCGTCATCGCCTTCCTCGCCATCCTCGCCGCCCTGAACGCCTACGGCATCAAACAGTCGATGTGGGCCAACGTGGTGGCCACTGTCATTGAGGTCGGCGGGCTGCTGCTGGTGATTATGCTCGGCTTCATGGTGATGGCAAGGGGCGACGGTGACCTCGCCCGTCTGACCCAACTCGGCACCGCCGAGAACGGACCAGTCCTGGCGGTGCTGGCGGGAACCGTACTGGCCTACTACTCGTACGTGGGGTTCGAAACCTCCGTCAACGTGGCGGAGGAGGCGAAGAACCCTTCCCGTTCGTACCCCGTGGCGCTCTTCGGGGCGCTCTCGGTCGCCGGGATGGTCTACGTCGGCGTCGGTGTGGCCGCCAGCGCGGTGCTGCCGACCGACGAACTGGCCGCCTCGTCGGGGCCCCTACTCGAGGTCGTCCGCGAAGCTGGAGGGGTGCCGCCCGTCCTCTTCTCTGTGATCGCGCTGATCGCGGTGGCCAACGGCGCCCTCCTGACGGGGATCATGTCGTCAAGGTTGGCCTACGGGATGAGCCGCGACGGCCTGCTGCCCCGGTTCCTGTCCCGGCTACTACCCAAGCGCCGCACCCCGATCATGGCGATCCTCAGCACCGTCGCGCTCTCGATCATCCTGGCTCTGATCGGTTCCATCGAAGTGCTGGCCTCAACACTCGTACTGCTCCTCTTGGTGGTGTTCATCACCGTCAACATCGCCGTGCTCAAGCTGCGGCGCGACAACGTGCCACACAAGCACTTCCGCGTGCCATCCGCTCTGCCGGTGTTGGGTGTGGCCACCTGCGCCCTGCTCGTCACCCAGATCGAACCAGAGACCTGGCTGTTTGGGCTGCCCCTCCTCGGGGTAGGGCTCATTCTTGCCACCGTTGCCCACCTCAGGGCAAACCGAGGACCGAAAGGACGACGATGACTTCACAACCTTCCCCTGACAAGGACAAGCACCCCTCGACCACCCCTCCACCAGAGGACGACCGCAAGCCCGAGAGCCCCGCCCAGATCACCCGCCCGTCCTGGAAGTACGCCCTCAAGACGACCATACGTGAGTTCTCGGCCGACGGCTGCGGCGACCTCGCGGCCGGGCTCACCTACCGCAGCGTCTTCTCCCTGGTGCCCACCATCCTCGCCCTGGTGTCGATCCTCAGCATCTTCGGGCAGGGGCAGGCGCTCAGTTCCGTGCTCGAAGAGGTCCGCGGCATCGTCCCGACCGAAACCTGGGACACCATCAGTCCCCTCCTGGACACCCTCCTGAGCACCCCTGCACCCGGCATCGGCCTGCTCATCGGACTGCTGACGGCGCTTTGGGCCGCGTCGGGTTACGTCAAGGCGTTCGGGCGCGCGATGAACATCATCTACGACGTGCCCGAGGGGCGGGGCGTCATCAAACTGACTGTTCAGATGTACGCCCTGACTGCACTCATCCTCGTACTGGGCGCCCTGTCCATCGTCATCTTCGTGGTTTCCGGCCCCATCGCCGAAGCAGTCGGCAACGCCATCGGGCTTGGCTCCGTCGCGGTGACGGTATGGAACGTGGCCAAGTGGTTCGTCCTGGCTTTGATCGTCGTGGTGGTCGTCGCCCTGCTCTACTACGCCACACCCAACGTGCGCCAGCCCCGGTTCCGCTGGATCAGCATGGGCGCGCTGATCGCGATCGTCGTATCGGTGATCGCGACCCTCGGGTTCTTTTTCTACGTCTCCAACTTCGGCAATTACAACGCGACCTACGGGGCCCTGGCAGGCGTCATCATCCTGCTGCTCTGGATGTACCTCATCAACACGATCCTGCTCGTGGGCGCCGAGGTCGACAGCGAAATCGAGCGCGCCCGGCAGTTGCAGGCAGGCATCGAGGCCGAGCGGGAACTCCAACTCCCCGCCCGCGACACCAAGGCAAGCGACAAGAAGGCCGAGCAGTTGGAGCAGCAGGTCGAGGAGGGAACGAACCTGCGCCTCTCAGAGGGGGAGACCCTTGAGGCTCCTTCCGGCGATGCCAGTCGATCGGACGCCCCTGGCCGCTCGGATGAGCCCGGCCGGGACACTGACTCCGCACCGAAGGTTGAGCAACCCAAATAGCCGTCGGCTCCTCACGCCAGCATGACGCCACCCGTCCGATGCTCTCAGCGGGTTCCTGCGCCTTCGGCTGGAGGCGCTGGGCCGCCTCCTGCGATGCCTTGTCCTTGGGGTGTCGCCCGGGTCATCGGCACGGTCCTTGGCGTTGGACGCGGTGAGCTCGGCTTCTTCTCACGTCGGATTCGCCTTGCTTGGGGAATCACTGCGCATGCGGGCATCGTCATCGTGAGCGTCGGACGCGTCGCGGATGCGCCCGTCGGGGTCGTCGGGGTCGCGATCGGCTCATCGGCCGCTTGGACCTGCGCCCGTGAGATCGGGCTCGGCGCCCGCCCCGTCAGACTTCACCGCCACCGTGGTTGGTGGCGGCACACCGCGTCGATACCCGCGGTCTTGGTGGCTAAACACACGGCGTCCGCTGATGGATGCCTGGTTCGTTCCGATGGCTAGACTCGGCACACCCGAACGAGAGGGACGCCCATGGCTGAGCTTTGGAACCAGGATCCGCGCACGGCGCTGCGGGTCGACGCGGACTTCGACCTGACGGCCCTTGACCGCAGCAGCACGCCCGGTTTCGCGGGAGGCAAAAGCGAGGCCAAGTCGCTGATGGTCGCCCATGGAGAATTGCTGAGCGAACTGCAAGAGCGCCTCTACGCGCGCGGACGGACCGGTGGCGACGAACGGGTGCTGGTGATCGTCCAAGGGCTCGACACGTCCGGCAAGGGTGGCATCGCCCGGCACGTGATGGGGATGGTCGACCCGCAGGGCGTTTCGCTGCGCAGCTTTGGGGTGCCGACGGAGGAGGAACAGGCCCACCATTACTTGTGGCGCATCGACAACGCGCTTCCCAAACCTGGGCAGATCGGGCTGTTCGACCGTTCACACTACGAGGACGTGCTGGTCGTGCGCGTCGACGAACTGGTCCCGCGAGAGGTGTGGGAGCCGAGGTTCGACGAGATCAACGAGTGGGAGAAGAACCTGGTCGACGGCGGCACCCGGGTGCTGAAGTTCGCCCTGATGCAGTCCTATGACGAGCAGGCCCGACGGTTGATGGAGCGCCTTGACCGGCCTGACAAGCGGTGGAAGTACTCCCTCAGCGACCTCAAGACTCGCGAAAAGTGGGACGACTACCAACTCGCCTACGCCGATGTGTTCAAGCGGACGTCGACCGATTACGCCCCGTGGTACGTGTTGCCTGCCGACCACAAATGGTTCGCGCGGCTGGCAGTCACGGAAATCCTGACGCGGGTGATGATCGAGATGGATCTCCGTTGGCCGGCACCGGATTGGGATCCGGCCGAGCAGCGTCGCCTGTTGGCCGAGACGATGTCGTCGGAGTTGTTGGCCGAGTCGTTGGCGGAGACTCGCGGGGTCGTCCAGGAGGCGATCGACGCTGGGGTCGACGTGAACTTGGAGGCGATCGAGTTGTTGACCGCTAGGAGTAACAAGACCGTCCGGAACGCTGCTGTCGCGGAGGTGAAAGCGCGTAGGGCGGTGTTGGAAGCCGATTTGGCGAAGACGTTGGCGGATAAGCGCGAAGTGTTGGAGTCGAAGTCGCCCGAGTTGGCGGAAGCCTACGACGAGGCTGCGTATGGAAAAGGGAAGAAATCGGACGGGTGAGCGTCGATTGAGCGGTGCCGCGACGGTTGAGCGGTGCCGCGTCGGTTGAGCGGTGGCGCGTCGGTTGAGCGGTGCCACGCCGGTTGGGCGGTGCCGCGACGGTTGAGCCGGTCCCACCGCGCGAAGCGCCGGGGACCGTGACGAAACCAACGCAACCATCCACGCAGACCTTCTCAAGAA
>NZ_FQZG01000001.1 GCF_900141915.1 Tessaracoccus bendigoensis DSM 12906
TGGTGAAGGAACTCGGCAAAATACCCCCGTAACTTCGGGATAAGGGGGACCTGATACGTATAGCATTTACTGTGAAAGCGTTGAGGGTCGCAGAGACCAGGCCCAAGCGACTGTTTACTAAAAACACAGGTCCGTGCTAAGTCGTAAGACGATGTATACGGACTGACTCCTGCCCGGTGCTGGAAGGTTAAGGGGAAGGGTTAGTTTCGGCGAAGCCTTGAACTTAAGCCCCAGTAAACGGCGGTGGTAACTATAACCATCCTAAGGTAGCGAAATTCCTTGTCGGGTAAGTTCCGACCTGCACGAATGGAGTAACGATTTGGGCGCTGTCTCCACCACGAACTCGGCGAAATTGCATTACGAGTAAAGATGCTCGTTACGCGCAGCAGGACGGAAAGACCCCGGGACCTTTACTATAGTTTGGTATTGGTGATCGGTGTGACTTGTGTAGGATAGGTGGGAGACTTTGAAGCTTGGACGCCAGTTCAGGTGGAGTCATCGTTGAAATACCACTCTGGTCACTCTGGTTATCTAACTTAGGTCCATTATCTGGATCAGGGACAGTGCCTGATGGGTAGTTTGACTGGGGCGGTCGCCTCCTAAATGGTAACGGAGGCGCCCAAAGGTTCCCTCAGCCTGGTTGGCAATCAGGTTTTGAGTGTAAGTGCACAAGGGAGCTTGACTGTGAGAGAGACATCTCGAGCAGGGACGAAAGTCGGGACTAGTGATCTTCTGGTGGCTTATGGAAGCGCCAGGACTCAACGGATAAAAGGTACCCCGGGGATAACAGGCTGATCTTGCCCGAGCGTCCATAGCGACGGCATGGTTTGGCACCTCGATGTCGGCTCGTCGCATCCTGGGGCTGGAGTCGGTCCCAAGGGTTGGGCTGTTCGCCCATTAAAGCGGCACGCGAGCTGGGTTTAGAACGTCGTGAGACAGTTCGGTCCCTATCCGCTGCGCGCGTAGGAGTCTTGAGAAGAGCTGTCCTTAGTACGAGAGGACCGGGACGGACTAACCTCTGGTGTGCCAGTTGTTTACCAAGAGCACGGCTGGTTGGCTACGTTGGGGAGTGATAACCGCTGAAAGCATCTAAGCGGGAAGCACGCTTCAAGATGAGGGCTCCCACAGAGTAGTCTGGTAAGGCCCCCTGTAGACCACAGGGTTGATAGGTCGGATGTGGAAGTGCAGTAATGTATGGAGCTGACCGATACTAATAGGCC
>NZ_FQZG01000026.1 GCF_900141915.1 Tessaracoccus bendigoensis DSM 12906
GCACACCCTCCGGCACACGACCGCCATGAACCTCCTCCACGCCGGAGTCGACATCACAGTCATCGCGCTCTGGTTAGGCCACGAGCAGACCTCCACCACCGACATCTACCTCCACGCCGACATGGAGACAAAGAAGGCAGCCCTCGACAAGACCAGACCCCCAGGAGTCACCCCAGGCACATTCACCCCGCCCCCCGAGATCCTCACCTGGCTCGAAGCCCTCTGACTATGCCGACACCACCAGGAGACGATCGTCTCTGACAAGGGTAAACGTGGTCACGGTCGGCATAATCCACACGTCGGCATAAGCGATCAACGGCCTCCTCGAACACCTCCGAGGCACCGCCAGAGGCTTCAGAAGCATCGTCAACTACATCGCCCGCTGCCTACTCGACGCAGGCGGGTTCAGACCCATGATCCACTCACTTCTGTGAAGAGCCAACTAAGCTAAGCTCCGTGACACTCAAGGCCGTTGAGCCCCTTCCGAGTCCCTCAACCCCTCTCGAACCATCGCGCTCATGGTTTTGCCTGGGGCAGCGACCAGCCACTCGATGTTGGCGCTGATAGCTGAGGTGACCGTTTGGCCAGTCCGTAGCAGCGACGAATAATCAGCGACGCTGCCCGACTCTCGCCACGCGTTGAACGCCGTTCGAAACTCGTCCAGCTTGACGTCCAGACGGTCAGTCGCGTGCAACAACTGAGCGTCCGACACGAAGCCGAGTTGTTCCGCAAGCGTGGCCCCTGGATGCGCGACCCAAGGTGCGTTCTCCCCGGTGGTCGAAACCTTGCTGACTCGAAGTTCGTCGTCAGGCGGCCGCGTCTGACCTATCTCAGCCTGGCGAAGTTCGATAGCAGATCGGAGACGAGCAACCGCCCGTTCAGCCGTTGAATCATAGATCTTGCCATCTCGGATCGCTTCACCATCTAGGTCGAGCTGAAGGAATTCAGCAACATCTCCAGTCAGCAGTTCCATTCTGGCGCTGGCCGCCACTCTGCGGTTCAACTCGACACCCCAGTACCGTTTTCTCACAAACCGGTTGACCAATGCACTGGCGAAAAGCCCCGACGCTGTGAAGGCCGTAACTGATGAAACCAGGTTCAGTGTGAAACTGGGGACGAAGAACACGCCCGCGTCACTGCCCAGCCCTACAGCGATGGAAACCAGGAGCAGGGCACCCATCAGGCCCATTGCCCAGGTAGGTACCCGTGATGTCATGTCCGGCACCGCCTGACTTTCAGGGGAGCGAAGTAGGAGTCGCTCAGCCCAATCATCTCAAGCCATGCTGTCCAAGCGTTGACGAGGTGCCCGTCTAGGCCCAGTTGGGTTTCGGCAGTCGCAAGCAGGACTGGGTTGGGAGTCGCCTGCCAGTGGTCCTTGTGTATCCGGTTGAAGGCGTCTGTAGGGCTGGTGCCGAGGATTACCGCAAGGATAACTGCGACTGCCGCAGAGCGCGAATAGCCGCCTGGGCAAGCAGCCAGCACCCGTGCGCCCCGTGGGATCGTCGCGGCAAAGTCGACCAGCCTGACCACATGCATGGCGCTTGGGGCGCCAGATTCGGTCGCGTTCCGCGTATCCCGGAAATCCAACTCCAGCGTCTGCCCATGGACCTGGGGTATTCACAGGGGTGTGGCCCGTGTTGCGGGTCTGGACGTGGAAGGGTGCTCTGACCTGGGAGGATACGAGTTGTCAAGGCTTGTAGTCGTCCAAGGATCGGAGCACCCTCATGGTGAAGCGTAGCGGTGAGCGTCATGGTGCGCATGTGGATGCGCCCGATCCTGCCTGCCCCGGAGTGACGCCTGATATCGTCGGTCGGCGTGGATGATCCGGCCAGGATGAACTGGCCACGCTCCCTGCGGTCATCAACCTCGCGTCGTACCGCATCCCACAGCGGCTCGACGCGCTGCCATTCATCGAGTAGACGTGGCGTGTCGCCGGGGAGGATCAACCTGGGGTCGAAGAGCGCGCGGTGCTCGGCCTCGGGGTCACGGTCGAGCAGGACTTCACTGGCCGCCTTCTGGCGGGCGGTCTCGGTCTTGCCGCACGCCTTCACACCCTCGATGAGTACGGCTCCCATAGCGCGGAGTTGGCGTTCTAGGATGCCGTCAGCCACACGAGGCAAGTAGGGTCGATCACTGGCTTGTGTCGCCATGCCTGCTCCAAATTGATAGAACTGCACACTTTCCACTGTGAATAATACACATTCATGACTGATAGATCCTCACGTACCCCACTGCTTCCCGAGACGGCGCGGCAAGGGGAAATGGCGGTGTCTCCATCCCAGATCATCGAGCCGTCGACCCCGCCGACTCCCTCAGGCTCGCGGCTGCTCGAATGCGACGGTGGCCTCGGAGGAGCCCTGGCGGACGCGCAGTTGTGGCTCCAGCCGTGCCGAGCTGTCGACGCTCACGCTCGCTCGATCGGTGCCGATGATCCCGGCCTGCTCCATGGCCTCCAACTGGAGCCGGGCGAGGTTCGCAGCGGTGAACCCAGCCAACGAGATGGCGGGCTTCTGCCCGGTCCGCCGACACGCGTTGGTGACGTCGCTGCCGTCCCGCTCGAACACCAGCGCCGGGCGACACCCCTGGGTGGCGGCCCCATCTGAGAGCTCCAGCGAGATGGTGTCGGCGTCGATGGACAGCGACCCGACGCCCAGCCCCGGGTCCAGCTCGGCCAACAGGTCCAACACGACCTGCCAGGTCTCCTCCACAGAGACGGCCATCGACGAGGGGAGCGGGGAGCCGTTC
The DNA here is from genome assembly GCF_900141915.1 of Tessaracoccus bendigoensis DSM 12906. GTDB lineage: Bacteria > Actinomycetota > Actinomycetes > Propionibacteriales > Propionibacteriaceae > Arachnia > Arachnia bendigoensis. Next base: position 2,746 of record NZ_FQZG01000026.1, read on the forward strand.
AGCCGCACGGCGACCGGGTCATGCGTGGTGAGCCCCTCGAAGGTGTCGTCCCCGCACCTCAGTTCCCCGAGCATCGCGGACGGTGTGACGACGTCGACGCTGACCCGGAACTCGCTGGCCTCGCACAGTTTCGCCAACTGTGCGACCTGCTCTTGGACGGCGCCAGGATCGAGCTCCTCGAACGGCACGGCGGCCGAGTTCGTGGCAGCGTCGGTGACGGGGCGCACACCGTCGGACAGGTCCCAGAACTGGAGGGTGCTGTCCTTGACGGCGCGGGCGGTGATCGCCTGACGTCCGACGGCGACCCCGGAGAACGCGTCGGCGGCGGTGCCCAGCTCGACGAGGCGCTCGGCCACGACGGAGGCCGGGGGAGTGACTTCCGGCTCCGGTGCGGAACACGCGGAGAGAGCAAGGGCCACCGCGACGGCGCCGGCTCCCCGAACGATGTGGGGCCGCCTCATTCGTCGAGCATCTTCTGAAGCTCGGCGGCCTGCTGCGTGTTGATGTTCTCGCCTTCGAGATAATTGCGGATGGTCAGGTCCAGCTTCTCCGCCATGGCCGAGGTGGCGTTCTGGCCACGTTTGAGGGCCTTGTCCTCGATGTGGTCGGCGAGGCTGTTCAACCCCGAAGCCGTGGTGGCCTGGAACCCGGGGAACTGGTGGAACATCGTCTCGATGGCCGGGGCCGAGGCGGCCGACCCGATGGGCGTGGCGAAGTCGTCGGACAGATCCGACCAGTGGGTGATGTGGTCCTTGAAGTACTGCGTCTGGAACTTCAGATCATTGAACGACGACAGTCCTTCCGACTTCTTGCCGGAAAGGGGCGCAGGGTCGGGCCAGCCCACCTCGCCCTGCCCGCTGGGCTGGCTCAGGCGGTTGATCACATTCTTCTGCTGCTCGGTCTGCAGGATCGCGGAGACCGCCGCGTTCAAGGTGGACACCACGGCCTTGATCTCGTCCACCTGCAACCCCTGGAACTCGGTGACCTTTGTGCCGATCTGCCCGACGAGCTGGATGACCGACTCGATGCTCCACTTGTCGGGGAGCCAGTCCATGCCCACGATCCCGGCGTAGTACTCGTTCTGGTCGCCCTGCAGTTCCGCGAACGCCGTCAGGTGGTCGCCGAGAGTCTCGACGAACTCGCCGTCCCGGGTGAGCATGGTCTCGATCTGCTGAGCGGTGGTCTCATGCGCTTCGTGCTGGATGCCGACGTTGTCCTCATAGGTGCTCATCGCGGTGGGGCTGCGCCAGCCGTCAGCGTCGCCCGAGGTCGGGATCTGGCTGGTCCTGCTGGCGAAGACCAGCGAGGACACCTGCCCCGAGACGCTCACCCAACCGCCCATGTGGGAGGCGATGCTCTTGACCGAATCGCGCATGTGGCCGGCGTCGAACTCGAACTTCTCGTCGGCGCCGTCGACGATGCCCTGAGTCTGTGCGAGGTGGTTCAGGGCCTCCTGCCGGCGGGGATGGTCGACGACCTCCTCGGTGATCGAGGCGCCACCCATGTAGATGAGAGCCCTCTCCCACCAGGCGTAACGGTCGTCGCGGTACTCCACCGATTCGTAGTTGCTCCGGCCGTAGTACATCGTGTACTTGTACTGCTTCAGCTGGCCGATGGTCGACTTGATGGTGGACAGCATGTTCGCGCCGATCTCGGCCAGCGTCCCGTAGCTGTCGACCAGGTCGTTGCAGGTCTGCTCAATGGCCTTCGCGGCGTTGTAGGCGTCGTTCATCCCAACCCCCTCAGGCCTGTGCGAATTCGCGGATCCGGGCGCGCTGTCTGCGCAGGGCGACCACTTCCTCGGCGGCCGGCGGCTCCGGGGCCAGGTCGACCCCGTCGAAGGCCTCCAACACCGCCTCCATGATGCTGTTGGCAGTGGCCGCCTCGGCCCAGCGCGGATCGATCCGCAGCTCGGCGAAGCGCCCGGCCAGGAACCGGAGGGCGACCTTGGCGCCTTCCTCGTCCTGAGGCGCCGGTTGGCCGACGAACTCACCGTCGCGCACACGTCGACTGAGCTCGAGCGAGCGCCTCATGTAGTCGCGATGCATGGCCATGTGCTCACGCCGCTCGACCTGGGTGAGGTGCCGCACCCGCGGAGGCGTCGGTGCCGCAGAATCCAGCCCCGACGCCACGGGCATCGCCTCCTGGATCGCTGCCGAGATCGCCTTGGCCAGGTCTTCCGGGGAACCCTCGGACAACCAGTTGTTGGAGAGCAACAGCCGCACAAGCCTGCCCCCTTCGATTTCGACCTTGATGCCGTCCCTGAGCGCCATGGCACACCCTTCCAATTTGCGAGTCGGTGATGCTTTGATCACCGATGCTATCGGTGGGTGGTGTCAGGCCCCTGCGATGGTTCGGTCCCCGGCAAACATGACGGAACGGTAACAATAGGAGCGAATCGCGACGCGGTGGTTGACACCCCGCGCACCAGCCGGATTAGGTTGGGCCACGAGTTTTGAACGATCCACCAGGGGGTGCGATGAATCAGCCGACGCTGGCGAGCCTCGCGACGGAGCTCGGGGTGTCAAGACAGACCGTTTCCAACGTGCTGAACTTCCCCGACCGCGTCAGGCCCGCGACCCGCGCCCACGTGCTGGAGGCGATCGAGCGTTCCGGCTACCGGCCCTCCGCCGCGGCGAGGGCGCTGCGCAGCCAGCGGGCGATGGCGCTCGGGCTCAGGCTCAGCCAACGCCGCAACGGGATCTCCGGCACCATCGTCGACGGTTTCATGCACGCGCTCGTCCAGCGCGCCGACCAGCGTGGCTACCGGATCGTGCTGTTCCCCGCGGCCACGAACGACGAGGAGGTCGACAAGCTCATCGAGTTGCGCCGCAGCCTGGCCATCGACGCGTGCATCCTCACCGACACGTGGTACGGCGACACCAGACCCGCCGAGTTGGCAGAGGAAGGGGTCCCGTTCGCCTCCTTCGGTAGGCCATGGGACGGCGTCGATCACGGGCGCTGGGCCGACGTCGACGGCCGGGCCGGTGCCCGCGAGGCGACAAACCATCTGCGTGGGCTGGGGCACCGACGCATCGGTTTCATCGGCTGGGCCGACGGGTCACCGGTAGGCAGCGACCGCAGGGCTGGGTGGGTGGAGGCGCTCGGGCTCGACCCGGCGGGCGCGGACGCGCTCACCGTGGAGGGCGACGACTCGGTGCTCGCGGGCGCCCAAGGCATGGCCGAGCTGTTGGGCAGGGGAGCCGATGCCGCGGTGTGCGCCAGCGACACCCTCTCGTTGGGGGCGTTCACCGAGACCAGGAGACGCGACCGGGGCGACGTCCGGTTGGTCGGATTCGACGACACCCCGATCTCACGCACCCTCGGCCTCGACAGCATCCGTCAACCGGTTGAAGAGGTGGCGGCCGAGGTGCTGGATATGGTGCTCGCGCAACTCGCCGACCCGGAGACACGGTTCGAGGGACGGCTCGTCCGGCCGAGCCTGGTCACACACGAGCGCCCCGACTTCCTCGCAACCTGAATATCGGCACCGCAGTCGGGCTGCATCCGACCGGCTGAACTGTGGTGGCGTGGACGGGATTGCGGCGCACCGGGGGCGGCGAGGAACCAGAGCGGGATCGACCGGTTAGAATGTCGTGGCCTAACCACCCTCTGAAGGGAACCTCAGAACATGCGCCGAAGCCGCTCCTTCCTGGGCATGCTCCTCGCCGTTGCGTTGACCGTCGCGCTCGGCGCTTGTACCCGCCCCGAGACAGACGAGCCGCGCGGGCGCGAACTCAACATCGGGGCGGCCACCGAGCCCGCCGGGCTCGACATGATCACCACAACCGGTGCCGGGACCCCCTTCGTGCTGCTCTACAACGTCTACGAGACGCTCGTGAAGCTGGACAACGAAGGCAACATCAGGCCACTGCTCGCCTCCGAGTGGTCACAGACCCCGGACCGGCTCAGCTACACGTTCTCTCTCGACCCCGCGGCGAAGTTCGCCTCCGGCGCCCCTGTGGACGCTGACGCCGTGGTCAAGAGCTTCGAGCGGGCCAGGGGCGAGACTGCCGCCGAATCGATCAGGCTCAAGTGGGCCCCCGTCGACACCATCGAGGCGGTCGATCAACGAACGGTCAGGCTCAACCTGAGCCGCCCGTCCAACGGGCTGCTCTACGACCTAACGGGGCCGACAGGCTCCATCTCCGACCCGACGGCGACCGCCGACCTGAACACCACTCCAGCGGGCTCCGGCCCTTACAAGTTCGTCACCTGGGAGCAGGGTTCCCGTGTCGAGCTCGAGGCTAACGCGGGCTACTGGGGGACACCTGCCCGGTTCAGCCCCGTCAACTTCCGCTACTTCGCCGACCCCAACGCGATGAACACCGCGATGCTGTCCGGACAACTCGACATGATCTCCAACCTGACGGTGCCACAGTCGATCGGCCAGTTCAGCGACGCCGAGAAGTACACCATCCACGAGGGAACCACCGACGGTGAGGTCGTCCTCGGATTCAACCACGCCAATGAGGCGCTCTCGGACGTGCGGGTGCGGCAGGCGATCAGCCACGCCATCGATCGTCAGGCCCTGGTCGACTCGGTCTGGGGTGGCAAGGGCATGCTCATCGGCTCGATGGTCCCACCCACCGACCCCTGGTTCGAGGATCTGTCAGGCGTCTACCCATACGACCCGGACAAGGCGAGGGAACTCCTCGCCGAGGCTGGCTACGCCTCGGGGCTGACGCTGCGGTTGCGGGTACCCAACCTGCCCTACGGCCCGACCTCAGGGCGGTTCATCGCCGCACAGCTGAAGGACGTCGGCATCACCGCCGAGGTCGAGGAGCTGGAGTGGGCCCGCTGGCTCGACCAGGTCTACGGCCAGCACGACTACGACATGACCGTCGTGGCACATGTCGAGCCTCGCGACCTGGGCGCCTTCGCGGCGGAGGGAAACTACTGGGGGTACCGCAACGACGCCTTCAACACCTTGCTGACGGAGGCCGACACGGGCACCGAGGCCGACCAGACCGAGAAACTCAAAGAGGCCGCCCGGATGCTGACCGACGACGCCGCGGCCGTCTGGCTGTTCCTGCTCCCGAGCATCACCATCGCGACCCCTGCGATCGCAGGCGTCCAGGACAATCAGATCAGCCTCTCCTTCGACCTGACAACGCTGGCGGCCCGGAGCTGACGCATGACAGTGCTGCGCCGGGTGGGGATACGGCTCGCCTGGTTCATCGGTAGCCTGGCGCTGGCGTCCTTCCTCATCTTCCTGATCACGAACAAGCTGCCCGGCAACATCGCGCAGGTGATCCTCGGCACGAACGCCAGCCCGGGTGAGGCGGCGGCGCTTGAGGAGCGGCTGGGGCTGACCAAACCGTTCTTCACGCGCTATCTCGACTGGATGGCTGGCGTGCTGCGCTTCGATTTCGGGGTGTCCTACTATTCCGGCGAGGCGATCAACCCATTGATCGCCTCCCGCTTCGAGGTGTCGGCCTGGCTGGTCGGGCTCGGAATGCTGCTTGCGGTGGTGATCGCGATCCCGGTCGGCTCGTATGCCGCGATGCGACGCCGCCACGCCGACGGGGTGGCCGTCTCTGCGCTCTCGCAGATCGGCCTGGCCATCCCGGCGTTCTGGGCGGGGATCTGGCTGGTGATCGTGTTCGCCGTGAACCTGGGCTGGCTTCCCGCAGGCGGCTACGTGTCGTGGTGGGAGAGCCCGGGCGAGTGGCTCCTACACCTGATCCTCCCGGTCACGTCGCTGGCGCTGGTCCAGTCCTCGGTGTTGTCGCGTTACGTGCGCAGTGCCGTGATCGACGTGAGCCACGAGGACTACTTCCGCACCGCGAGGGCGGTCGGCTGGTCCCGGATCGGGGCGCTCTGGCGGCACGGCATGCGAAACATCGCGATCTCGTTGCTCACCGTCATCGGGCTGCAGCTGGCCACACTGCTGGTGGGGGCGATCCTGATCGAGCAGGTGTTCGCGCTGCCCGGCCTCGGCTCGGCGCTGCTGATGGCGGTGTCGCGGCGCGACCTGGGCATCGTCCAGGCCATCGTGTTGCTGCTCGTGTGGGCGGTGCTGCTGATCAATTTCCTGGTCGACGTCACCTACCAGCTCGTCGACCCGCGGCTGCGTCGTCGAGGGGAACTCCAGTGAAACGCGGCACCCTCAACCTCGGGCTCACCCTGATCGGCATCGTCGTCGTGCTCGCCGCCGTCGGGCTCGTCTGGACCCCGTTCGACCCGACCAAGATCACCGGGTCGCCGCTGCAACCACCCGGCTGGCCCCACGTGCTCGGCACCGACGGCCTCGGCGCCGACGTCCTTTCGAGGTTGATGAGCGGCGCGAAGATCTGCCTGTTGGTCGGCATCGTCTCAGTCGCTGGCGCCGCCGTCGTCGGAGTGCCGATCGGCATCTTCTCCGGGATGACGAGGGGCTGGATCAGCGACCTTCCTGCCCGGCTCTCCGACATCCTCTACGGATTCCCGGCGCTCCTGCTCGCGATTCTGCTGGCCGCCGCCGTCGGCGGGTCGACCTGGACGGCGATGATCGCGATCTCCGTGGCCACCATCCCCGCCTTCGTCCGGCTCGCCCGCGCGGCCACCTATCAGGTGATGAGCCACGGCTACATCGAAGCCGCCCGCGTCAGCGGCATCCCGAAGGTGGCGATCGCGGTGCGTCACGTGCTGCCCAACATCGCGCCGGTGCTTGGGGTCCAGGCCTCCGTCAGCTTCGGGATCGCGATCCTCGCCGAGGCGGGGCTCAGCTACCTGGGGCTCGGTTCCGGGCCGGAAGCGCCGACATGGGGACGGATGCTGCGCGAGGCCCAGGACTACCTGTTCAACGCTCCCATTCTCGCGCTCTGGCCCGGGCTCGCGATCGCGGTGGCGACCATGGGCTTCAACCTGCTCGGCGACGGGCTGCGAGACCTGTTCGACCCACGTCTGAGGGAGATGTCGTGAACATCCTCGAAGTGACGGACCTGACGGTCCGGTTCGGGCGCAACCGACCGGCGGTGGACTCGATCAGCTTCACCCTCGGAGCGCACGACCGGCTGGGCATCATCGGCCAGTCCGGCTCGGGCAAGTCGGTTACCTCCCTCGCGATCATGGGGCTGCTTCCCGAACATGCGCAGGTGAGCGGGTCCATCCGGTTCGACGGCCGGGAGCTAGTCGGGCTGCCCGAGCGCGAGTACCGCAAGCTGCGCGGCGATGCGGTCTCGATGGTGTTTCAGGAGCCCATGACGGCGCTCGATCCGACGATGCGGGTCGGCAGACAGTTGGGGGAGGTCGTCGCGCTGCACCACGGTGAGCGCCGCGGCTCCATCCGGGACGGGGTCCTTGACTGGCTCGGCCGGGTCGGCATCACCGAACCGGCCCGGATCGCCGACTCGTATCCGCATGAACTGTCCGGGGGCCAGCGGCAGCGGGCCCTGGTGGCAATGGCGCTCGCAAACGAGCCTGCGTTGGTGCTGTGCGACGAACCGACCACCGCGCTCGACGTCCTGGTGCAGCGCCAGATCCTGCGCCTCCTCGACGTTCAGCTGCGTGACCGGGCCACCGTCTTCGTGTCGCACGACCTCGCCGTGGTCCGCGAGGTGTGTCCGAGGGTCGCAGTCATGCTCGAAGGCCGCATCGTCGAGCAGGGAGACATCGAGCAGATCATCGCCGAACCCCGGCACCCCTACACGGCCGGGCTGATCGCCTCCGCAAGGATCGACCGGGTGCCCCGAGACCAGCCGCTGCCCAGCGTCGCCGACTTCTACACCCCGGCGGAGGAAGCATGAGCCTCGTCGAACTGCGTTCCGTCGCCGCGACCTACCGCAGAGCCGGGCGGGACTTCGTGGCGCTGCGTGAAGTGGAACTCGCCATCGAGGCGGGGGAGAAGGTCGGGGTAGTCGGAGGGTCGGGCTCCGGCAAGACCACCCTCGCACGGCTGATGCTCGGGCTGCTCAAACCGTCAGCTGGCGACGTACGGTTCCAGGGGAGGTCCATAATCGGACTGCCCGAGCGTCGACGCGGATGGCTGCGGGCGTCGGCGTCGATGGTCTTCCAGGACCCCAACTCGTCGCTCAACCCTCGCCTCCGGCTACGACACATCATCGCCGAGCCGCTCCTCTCACCGGCCGTGCGTAACCGCAGCGACGTGCCCGAACCCGGCCAATCGGTGCTGGCGGCGGCCATGGCAGGAGTCGGGCTCGACGTGGACCTACTCGACCGGTTCCCACACCAACTCTCCGGCGGGCAACGCCAGCGCGCCGCCATCGCCAGGTCGCTGATCAACGACCCCGCGCTGCTCGTCGCCGACGAACCCGTCTCCGCGCTCGACGTGTCGGTGCGTGCCCAGGTGCTCAACCTCCTCTCCGATGAGGTGAGCCAACGCGGCCTGGCGCTCGTTCTCGTGTCCCACGATCTGGCCGTCGTGGGAAGGCTGTGTGACCGGGTCATCGTGATCGAACACGGCCTGATCGTGGAACAGGGCCCCGTCGGGCAGGTGCTCACGAACCCGACCCACCCCTATACGGAGGCGCTGGTCGAGGCGACGCTTTCGCTGTGACGCGGTTTCGCTGACAGCGACCATGGAACATGCGCGGGGGGACGCGGCTGGCCAAGTAGAATCCTGACCCGTGAAGGCACTGCTACTCGAGAACATTCATGCCGAGGCCGTAAAGACGCTGCGCACCCGCGGCTTCGAGGTCGAGACCCTGCCGGGCGCGCTCGGCGAGGCCGATCTCATCTCCGCCCTCGACGGCGTCGACTACCTCGGCATCCGATCGCGCACCTACGTCACCCGGAAGGTGCTCGAGGCCGCCCCGAACCTGGGTGCGGTCGGTGCCTTCTGCATCGGGACCAACCAGATCGACCTCTCGGCCGCGACCGACGCGGGGGTCGCCGTCTTCAACGCCCCATACTCGAACACCCGATCGGTCGTCGAACTGGCGATCGCAGAGATCATCTCGATGGCGCGTCGGCTCACCGACCGCAACCGGGAGATGCACGAGGGCCGCTGGGAGAAATCGGCCGTCGGATCGCACGAGGTGCGCGGCCGCACCCTGGGGATCGTGGGCTACGGCAACATCGGGTCGCAGCTGTCCGTCGTGGCGGAGGCCATGGGCATGCGGGTCATCTTCTATGACGTCGTCGACCGCCTCGCACTGGGCAACGCGCGCCGGGTCGACTCGCTGGACGAGCTCCTGGCGCAGGCCGAGACCATCTCGCTGCATGTCGACGGCCGGGCGTCGAACAAGAACCTGTTCGGGGCCGAGGAGTTCGCCAAGATGCGCCCGCGTGCGCTGTTCCTGAACCTGTGCCGCGGCCCGGTCGTGGACCTCGATGCGCTCCACGAGAACCTGCTATCCGGACACATCGCGGGCGCCGCCATCGACGTCTTCCCGACGGAGCCGAAGTCGAAGGACGAGCCGTTCGTGTCGAAGCTGCGCAACATGCCAAACGTGATCCTCACGCCCCACGTCGGCGGCTCGACCCTTGAAGCCCAGGTCGACATCGGCCGCTACGTGGCCGGCAAGCTCACCGACTTCAACGATCTCGGGAGCACCTCGATGTGTGTCAACATCCCGGAGGTGGCGGTCGGCCCGAAGACCGCGGACGCGCGCGTCGTGCACCTGCACCGCAACGTCCCCGGCGTCATGGCGCGCCTCAACTCGGTGCTGGCGGAGTTCAACATGAACATCGGCTCGCAGACTCTGGCCACCAAGGGCCTGCAGGGCTACGCCGTCACCGATGTCAGCGGCAATGGCTACGACGGACTGCTGGCCAGGCTGCAGGACCTGGATGAGACGATCGGGGTCCGCGTCCTCTGAGGCGCTGGCCCCGGGTCGTCGAAAATCGACCAGTGGCCGATTCTGATGTGTCTGCTGTCGAAAATCGGCCACCGCCCGGGGTCGCGACGCCGAACTGGGCTGAAACGACGCCGACGCCGGGCTCAACCGGCGCCGGGGCTGCCTCAATCGACGTCTGAGGAGCTCAGGTAGGCCAGCGCCGCCTCGTGGAGCTTCCCGTTCGTTGCGAGCGCCCCCGGGCCGCGCACCCCGTCCTGACCGGACAGGTTCGTGAATCGGCCCCCGGCCTCGCGCACGATGATGTCGAGCGCGGCCATGTCGTAGAGCTGAAGATCCGGCTCGCAGGCGATGTCGACCGATCCCTCCGCCACCAACATGTAGCTCCAGAAATCGCCGTAGGCGCGGCTGCGCCAGCAGTCCCGCATGAGGTCGATGAAGCCCTGCCCGACGCCCGACTCGACCCACTCCGAGATCTCCGAGTAGGACAGCGACGCATCCTCCAACTGGTCCACGTTGCTGACCCGCAACTCCGTCGCGCTGAGAATCGAGCGCCCCGTGAATGCGCCCCCGCCCTCGCTGGCCCACCAACGTCTGGCCAGGGCCGGTGCCGAAACCACCGACGCGGCGATCCGGCCGTCGACCTCTAGGGCGATCAGCGTGGCCCAGACGGGTACACCGCGCAGGTAGTTCTTGGTGCCGTCGATCGGGTCGATGATCCATCGCCTCGAGGATGCTCCCGTGTCGTCGAACTCCTCACCGTGGACGGCGTCCCTCGGGCGGGTCCGCGCCAGCGTGCGGCGGATCGACTGCTCGACGGCGGTGTCTGCCTCCGTGACCGGGGTGTGGTCGGGCTTCGAGGAGAACCGCAGATCCAAGGCCTTGAAGCGGTTCATCGAGAGCGAATCGGCGTCGTCGGCCATGAGATGGGCCAGACGTACGTCGTCGGTGAGATCCTTAGAGCGGGGCATGCGGCCAAATCTACCCGGAACCGGCACCCGACAAGCGGGGGGATCGCCGCTTACGAGAAGGCTCGTTCCATTCGCCGAAATGATGCCAACCGTTCCGGCGCGAGTCGGCCGTCCGCCACCGCATCGTCGAGGGCGCATTCGATCGCGCCGGTCTCATGATGGCAGCCGCGCGGGCAGTCCTCGGCGTACTCCGCCAGGTCTGGGAAGGCCCCGAGGATCGACCCGGTGCGCACATGGCTGATCCCGAACGACCTGACCCCAGGCGTGTCGATGATCCATCCTCCGCCTGGCAACTCCATCGCCACTGCTGAGGTTGAGGTGTGTCGACCCTTGCCGGTGAGTTCGCTGACCTCGGCCGTCGCTCGGTGCGCGTCGGGGATGAGCCGGTTCACCAAGGTCGACTTGCCGACTCCGGAGTGTCCGACGAAGACCGTCACACGGTCTGTCAGCGACTCGACCACCTCCGTCAGGTCGGCTTCGGGTTCTGTCACGAGGATCGGCACCCCCAACGGCTCGTACGCCTCCCGCAGCTCGTCCGGGCTGGCCAGGTCCGCCTTCGTCAGACACAGGACCGGTGAAATGCCAGCGTCGTAGGCGGCCACCAGGATCCGGTCGATCATGCCCATCCTCGGTGGGGGATCGGCCAGGGCCGTGACGATGAACAGTTGGTCGGCGTTGGCGACGATGGGGCGCTCGAAGGTGTCGGCGTCGTCAGCGCTGCGACGCAGCATCGTGGTGCGTTCAAGCACCTCCACTATGCGGGCGAGTGTGCCTCCGTCTCCGCTGGTGTCGCCGTCGAGGCGCACCCGGTCGCCGACGACGATGCCCTTCCGCGCGATCAGGCGTCCCCTGACCGCGGTCACGCCTGAGCCGTCCAGCAGACAGCGGTAGCGACCGCGGTCGACGGAGACCACCCTGGCGACCGGGAGCCCCGAGTAATCGGGCCTTTCCTTGGTGCGGGGACGGCTCCGTTTGCGCGGCCGGTCGAATCCGGTGTGGTCGTCCTCGTGGATGCTCATCCGATGAGGCCGGCCCAGGCAGCGGGGAAATCGGGCATGGTCTTGGACACGGCCCCGATGTCATCGATCTCGATGCCGTTGACGCGGAGGGCCAGCAGCGCGGCCAGGTGCACCATCCGGTGGTCGGCATAGGCGTGCAGCACCGCGGGGCGGAGGTCGCACCCTCCGACGATTCTGAGGCCGTCGGCCGTCTGCGAGGCCTCGACGCCGATCCTGCGCAGTTCGGTCTCCAGCGCCGCCAGCCGGTCCGTCTCATGCCCCCTGATGTGCGCAACGCCGGAGATCGTCGTGGTGCCCTCGGCCAGTGCCCCCAGCGCCGCCACAACAGGGGTGAGTTCCGACGCCGCGGAGAGGTCGACGTCGATGCCACGCAGTGCCGCCCCGCCGCTGACCGTGGCGCTGTCTGCCTTCCGGTCGACGTCGGCTCCCATGCGTTCGACGATGTCGAGGAACAGTGCCCCGGGTTGCAGGCTGCGGCGCGGCCATGCCGGCACCGTAACGGTGCCTCCGGTCACAGCCGCCGCGGCGAGGAAGACCGACGCGTTGGTCAGATCGGGTTCGATGAGGGTGTCGGTGGCTGCGATGCGCCCCGGTGCGACCCTCCAGGTGGTGTCGTCCGGCTGGGCGACGCTGACGCCCCGCTCACGGAGCATCTGCGTGGTCATCTCGATGTGCGGACGTGAGGGGAGCCGACCTCCGGTGTGCCTGACGGTCAGCCCCTCTGGGAGCCTCGCGCCGATGAGAAGCAGGCCGGAGACGAACTGGCTTGAGGCCGACGAGTCGATGGAAGCCGTCGCATGATATTGCGCGGGCGGGCTGATCCTGAACGGCAGCCGGTCGCCGCGCACCAAGGCTCCCAACTGACGCAGCCCGTCCAACAGCGGACCCATGGGCCGCTCGCTGGCGTGCGGGTCTCCCGTGAAACTCGACGGGCCGTCGGCCAGAATGGCCACAGGGGGAACGAAACGCATCACGGTGCCTGCGAGGCCACAATCGATATTGGCCGCCCCTTTGAAACGCACCGGTGGCGCGACCCGCAGCCCGTCCCCGGATTGCCTGATCGAAACCCCCAGCGCGCCGAGAGCCGCAACCATCAGGTCGGAGTCGCGGGACTTCAGAGCGCCGCGAAGTACCGAAGGACCGTCGGCCAGCGCGGCCAGCACCAGCGCACGGTTCGTCTCGGACTTGGAGCCGGGAACAACTATCTCCCCCGTCACGGGAGCTTCAGCATGGGGGAGTTGGGTCGGCATCACGACGTGGCGGCGTTGAGCTTCTTGCTGATCTGCCTGGCCTGACGCTTGGCATTCCTGGCCAGCTTCTTCGCCTTCTTCTCGGTTCGTGCGACCGCGGCCTTGGTCGACTTGGAGATGTCTTCGCCCAGCGCGGAGGCCTTCTGTGAAGACACCTTCGCGGCCTGGTCGGCACGCCAGGCGAGGCTCGGCCTGCCTTCGGTATCCTGCATCGCCAGCAGTGAGGCACCCAGGAATGCGACGTTGCGCAGCACGTCGGGCCGGGCAGCCTCCTTCGCCTCTCTGGTGGCGTCCTTGCCGGGGGCCGCGATCGCGATATTGAGGACTGATGCCTTCGCCAGCAGCAGAGCCCCCAGCCGTCTGCCGATGCCTGTGGCATACATTGCGCCACCGGCGATCTGGGCGACGCCCCCGATCCGGACCCAGGTCTCGGCCTTCTCGGGCACGTAGGAAGAGATATCCGCGGGCAGGGCACGCTGGACCAGCGGGGCGATCCTCGACGTGAACGCCTCCGCGTCGGGGGCGATCTCGGCGGGCTTGGTGACCGCCTTGACTCCTTCGGTGATGAAGAAGCCAGCGAACATGCTCCGGGCAACAAATCGCAAGAGACTCATGCTGCCACCTTACTAGGTGGGTGGTGTCCAACGCTGTCACGGCGAGGATGTGCCGGGCGAGATGAGTTGGCGCCGATCCACCTGGGTTCGTGGACCTGGGCGCCGATCGCCAGATGTAGGGGTGTCAGATCGCCCGATCCGGTACACCGCTGCTGTGGCATGGCCTGACACCAGTCACCTACTAGGCTCGGGACATGTGTGGACGGTATGCAGCCACTGCCAATCCGGAAGAACTCGTGGAGGAGTTCGAGATCGATTTCGTCGATGACGGCATCGCGCAGGTGTGTTCAGCGCGCTACAACATCGCGCCGACCGATCAGGTTCCCGCGGTCGTGGAACGCGCCGGCCCCGAGGGCGTCATCCGGAAGTTGGTCCCGCTCAGATGGGGCCTCGTGCCCAGCTGGGCCAAGGCTCCGACCGCGACGATGATCAATGCGCGGGTCGAGACGCTCACCCACAAACCCGCCTTCCGGAAGGCGGCCTCGGCAAGGCGTTGCCTGCTTCCGGCAGCCGGCTACTACGAGTGGCGCGCCGAGGCGCCCCCAGGGGAAGCCAGAGCCGTCAAACAGCCCTACTTCCTCAGCCCCGAGACGGGGCTGCTGGTGATGGCCGGCCTCTACGAGTTCTGGAAGGGGCCGGACGGTTGGGTCGCGTCGACAACCATCATCACCACCCAGGCCACCGATGAGCTTGGCTGGGTACACGACCGGATGCCGGTGACGGTCGCAGCCGAATCGATCGAAGATTGGCTCGACCCCGGCCTCACAGACGCAGACGCGGCCGTCGGGCTACTGACGACGCCGACGGGGCTCGGCCACCGAAAGGTGTCACGGGCCGTCAACTCGGTACGCAATGACGGCCCGGAACTGATCGTGGAGGCGCTTGCCTGAACCGGCGGGAATATCCGGCGGCGACGTCGTGTTGAGGCAGGCATGAGCGTAGTGCAGGATGTGTCAGCGGTGAACACCGCAGAGTCGATCGTCGACCTGGCGCTATTCTACTGCCTGATGGAAGATCAGGATCTGGCCGCAGCGCCACAGGCTCCCGACCTCGAAGATGCCGAAGCGGCTGCGTTCGAGGAGGAGGCGCTGAGCCATCTGGACCGGCTCTATGCTGCCGCGCTCCGGATGACGCGCAACCCGGCCGATGCCGAAGACGTCGTGCAGGACACCTACGCCAAGGCGTTCGCCTCGCGCCACACGTTCACACCCGGCACCAACCTGCGGGCCTGGCTCTACCGGATCCTGACGAACACCTACATCAACGCCTACCGCAAGGCTCAGCGCAGCCCGCAGTTCAGCGGCGATGAATCTGTCACCGACTGGCAGTTGGCGCGTGCGGCGTCGCATGACTCCGCCGGGTTGCGCAGCGCCGAGATGGAGGCGCTGGACCAGACCCCCGACGCGGCGGTGGCCACCGCGGTCGCGCAGCTTCCCGAGAACTTCCGTACCGCTGTGCTCCTCAGCGATGTCGAGGGTTTCTCCTACAAGGAGATCGCCGAGATAATGGGCACCCCGATCGGCACCGTGATGAGCAGGCTCAACCGCGGCCGAGCGCAGCTGCGTGGATTGCTCGCGGAACATGCCAGCGAAAGAGGGATCGGCCGCAGGACGAACGCGGGGGGAGGGCAGTGATGGGCACGATGGGCACGTCTCAGGAGCACGATGAGATGGACGAGTGTGTCCAGGCGCTCGCACGTGTGCACTCATTCCTGCACAACGAACTCGTAGAGGCCGATGCCGACGCGATCCGCGTGCACCTGCACGCCTGTGAGCGATGTATGGAGAACTTCGAGATCGAAACCACGATCACGGAGATGATCGTGCGCAGCCAGCCGGTCCAGCAGGCCCCCGCCGCGTTGGCTGCGAGGATCCAGACGATGCGACTCACCCGCCGCTGATCCTCCCGGAACGACGAAGCCCCCGCAAGACTGCGGGGGCTTATCTGCTTCCAGCGACCAGACAGCGCCAGAAGGCGAAGGCTCAGGCGTTTGGACGCTTGCCGTGATTGGCCTTGTTCCTGCGGCGTGCGCGGCGCTTGCGACCGGTCTTACCCATATCGGGACTCCTCGTGCTCATTCTGTGGACCTGCCCATTGTGCCAGAACTGACATCGCAGGAGAAAGCCAGACGTGGCAGAGTAGGCGTCGTGGTACGTGAAGTGGATCGGATGACCGACGAGGAATGGCTAGACGAGTTCGTCTCGCAATGGCACCTACTGGCGGATCTGAGCTTCTCGGATCTCGTCCTCTGGAAACCGATCGGCATCGAGGGCGAGATCTTCGAGTGCACTGCGCAGGTCCGGCCGGTGACGGGTCCGACCGCGCTGGAGGACGACATCGTCGGGGAACGGATCGAGTACGACCCGGAGCATCAGGTCACCGTCGCATACATGACCCACGAGATCTCGGAGACCAGCAACAACGCGATCAGTGCGGGGATCCCGGTCGACGTGTGGGCGATCCCGGTGCTTCGCCGCGACAACCCGATAGCCGTCATAGAGCGCCACACCAACCAGATGGGGATGCGTGCCACGGGCGCGTTGGAGGAGAACTTCCTGGAGGCCGCCGAGATCCTCACCCAGATGCTGCTGCGCGGGGAGTTCCCGCTGGTCCCGCCGTCCGACAAGGCGCTCGCGCCGCGCCCGGCTGACGGTGTGCTGCGCGTTCAGCCGGATGGGGTCATCTCGTATGCCAGCCCCAACGCGATCACCGCGTTCCGCCGTCTAGGAGCCTTGGGTGACATCGAGGGTGAGCACTTCCGGGAGCTCACGCGGAGGTTGCGGCAAGGCGTCGAGTCCGTCGGGCAGACGGTCAACGCAGATCTGGACGGTCGACTCAGCCTCGAGTTCGATGTGGAAACCCGCGGGTCCTCGATGCGCTGCGTCGTGCTGCCCCTGTGGTTCGAGTACACCTCTGCCGGAATGTTGGTGCTCTGCCGGGACACCACAGACCTGACGCGCCGCGACCGGATGCTGCTAACCAAGGACGCCACGATCCGCGAGATCCACCACCGGGTGAAGAACAACCTGCAGACGGTGGCGGCCCTGCTGAGGATGCAGTCGAGGCGCCTCACGTCCGAGGAGGGCAAGGAAGCACTCCGTGACGCGATGCGTCGCGTGTCGTCGATCGCCATGGTGCACGAGACGCTCTCCTACTCGTTGGTCGAGGAGGTTGAGTTCGACGAACTGTGCGACAAGATCTTGGACATGGTCGGCGACCTGGCGGCCTCGAACGGCACGGTCCGGGCGGTGCGCCGCGGATCGTTCGGCGTGGTGCCTGCCGACATGGCCACCTCGCTGTCGATGATCGTCACGGAACTGTGCCAGAACGCGGTCGAGCACGGGCTGAGCAGTTCGTCCGGAATGGTCGAGATCGTGCCGAACCGCGACGGCGGGATCCTGGAGGTCGAGATCCTGGACGCCGGCCGCGGACTGCCGGAAGGCTTCCGGCTGGGCAATCAGAAGTCGCTCGGGCTCTCGATCATCTCGACGCTGATCCACGACCTGCACGGCACGCTGTCACTCTCAAACCGGGAGGATGGCCAAGGCACCGTGGCCCGGATCAGGCTGCCTGTGCCGGGGCCTGATCCTCGGGTCGTCGCTGGCGTCAGGGGGGTTTGAGCAGGATCCGTGGTTCAATGGCGTCGGCTTCGTATCGTCAGCAGAGAATGCGGGTCGGGAGCGATTGAGTGGTGAATCCTGCTCAAATCTCTTCGGGCAGGACGGCTGACTCGGGGATCGGTCAGCTACGTAGGCGGGAGCGGGCTGCGCGACGCTTGATCGCGCGACGCTCATCCTCACTCAGACCGCCCCAGACGCCGTGATCCTGACCTGCTTCGAGCGCCCAGGCGAGGCACTGTTCGCGTACGACGCAGCGCGCGCAGATCTTCTTGGCCTCCTCGATCTGTTGTAGCGCTGGTCCAGTGTTACCCACTGGAAAAAACAACTCCGGATCCTCAGTGAGGCAGGCAGCCTTGTGGCGCCAATCCATAGTTGTTCTCCTTCTGTGGCAGTGAAAAGTGGGCCGCGCATGGCAACGCAAGCTCATGCAGATTACCCCTGGGAACCAAGATAGGCAATAGCACAGGGTCTTAGTGCGCGATCGCGACAAATATCCGGTGATCCAGGCTTGAACCTGCGTCGCGGACTTGGCAGGCTCTGGTCCGTGAACCTCTCCGCGCTCCGTCGGCCACTCTTGGCGATCCCCGTGATCCTGACCCTGCTCACCGGGCTCGCCTTCATCAGTGCGGGCGCCGCGGCCTCCCTCGCGAACTCCAAGACGTTCGGTCTCGGGGTCGGTGCGATGCTCATCGGCTACGGAGCATGCCTCGCTCTGATCGCCTGGCTCGTGGTGCGGGGACACCGATGGGCGCTCGGCCTCATCGTGGCCTCCTCACTGCTTCATGCCTGCGCGGTGGCGAGCTACCTGACGAGCGCCGACCGCACGCAGGGCATCATCATGGCGATCATCGGGCCGTTCATCCTGGCGACGGTGATCACGTCGGTGTTGGCGGTCGGGCGCGGCGAGTTGCAGCGTACGACCGTCCAGGACCGAAACGGCCGCGTCTAGGCACGGGGAGGCTGGTTGAGCCGCCCGGCGAGGTACGAGTAAGGCGTGTCGAACCCTCGCGTTGGTTGAGCCGCCCGGCGAGCTCTGCGAGCAGGCGTGTCGAAACCTTCTGGCGCACGGTGGTTGAGCCGCCCGGCGAGCTCTGCGAGCAGGCGTGTCGAAACCTTCTGGCGCACGGTGCAGGGTCTCTACCGCAGCGTCCTTGGGGCAGTCCATAGACAAGGTTGCGTTGGTTTCGTCACGGGCCGTTCGAACCTCTCGGCCCGGCTCAACCGACGCGCTGGCGTGTCGAAACCTGCTGGCGCACGGTGCAGCGTCTCTACCGCAGCGTCTTTGGGGCAGTCCATAGGCATGGTCGCGTTGGTTTCGTCACGGGCCGTTCGAACCTCTCGGCCCGGCTCAACCAGCAGCGTGGCCCGGCTCAACCAGCAGCGGGGCCCGGCTCAACCGACAGCGACGGCCCCGCTCAACCGGCGCGTCTAGGCCAGTCGACCGGCCCCCGGGGCTGGTACCACCGTGAACCACTCTGGAGTGCCGTGGCCAGCCTCGTCGAACGCCTGAGTGATCTCGCCACCGATCCGCTCACCCTCACCGGCCCGGCACAGCGCGATGATGCAGCCGCCGAAGCCACCGCCCGTCATCCTGGCCCCGAGGGCCCCCGAGCGCACCGCCTGTTCGACGGCCAGATCGACGGTGGGCACCGTGATCTCGTAGTCGTCGCGCATCGAGGCGTGCGAGGCATCAAGGAGTGGAGCCAAGGCGGCCAGGTCGCCGCTGCGGGCCACCTCGAGTGCCTTGAGTACCCGCTCGTCCTCAGTGACGACGTGCCGGACCCGTTTGCGCATCGTCTCGTCGTCGAGCTTGGCCAGGGCATCGGCCAGATCGGTGACGTCACGAAGCGCGGGGACGCCCAGGAGTTTGGCAGCGGCCTCGCACGTGGCGCGGCGCGCACCGTACTCACCGTCGACGTGGCTGTGCGGGGTCTTGGTGTCCAACACCAGGATCTCCAGGCCCTGTGCCTCGAGTGGTAGCGGAACCTGCTCGGTCTCAAGGGTGCGGCAGTCGAGGAACAGCCCAGTGTCCTTCTCACAGAGGGTGCTGGCTGCCTGATCGAGGAGGCCGGTCGGGGCCCCGACGTAGGCGTTCTCCGCGACCCTGGCCAGCTTGGCCCGGTCGATGGGCGCGATCTGCAGGCCGTACAGGTCGCAGAGCGCCGCCACCGTGGCGCACTCGATCGCAGCCGAGCTGGAGAGCCCGGCTCCCAGCGGCACGTCGGAGGTGAGCACCAACGTGGCACCGCCGACGTCGTGCCCGGCCTCCCGCAGCGCCCAGGCAACGCCTGCCAGATACGCGGCCCAGCCCTCCTGGCCGGGCGCCAAGGCGTCCAACGGCACCGTGACGTCCTCGTCCAGCTCCAGCGAGACGAGCCGCAAGACGGCGTCATCGCGCCTCCCTGCGGCGATGACGGCCTTCCGGTCCAGCGCGAAGGGCAGCACGAAACCGTCGTTGTAGTCGGTGTGCTCACCGATCAGGTTGACTCGGCCCGGGGCGAACCACAGACCTTCCGGTTGGGCGCCCGCTACTTCAACATAGCGTCGACGAAGTGCGTCGAGGTCGAGCATTCAGTCCTCCTCATCGTCGAGCCGGGCCAGCCACGAGGCGAGCCGCTCGACCGGGGTTTCGAATTCTGGGTTCAGATCAACGAAGGTGCGCAGCTGTTCGGCGAGCCACTCGAATGTGATCTCCTCGTGGCCGCGCCGATCCACGAGCTCCTCGAGTCCGCGGTCGGTGAAATACATGCCGGTTACCCTAGCGCCGCGGCCATGAGGTCGTCCTCCTGCGACTTATGGACCCTCAGCGACCCGACAGACGGGGCCGAGGACCATTCGCGGGTAACTGGCAACATGTTTAGGTTGAACTCGGGGAAGTGCGCCTTGACCGCGTTGGGCAGGTGTGCCGACATGAAGGGCCAACTGCCCTGGTTGATCGGTTCGTCCTGCACGAAGCGCACATCTGTCACGTGCCCGTAGCGGCGCAGCACCTCAGCCAGCTCGGCCGCGGGGAGCGGGTAGAGCCGTTCGAGGGCAACGATTGCGATGGAGCCGTCGTGGCCTGCCTTCTGGCGGGCCGCGACCAGATCCCAACGCACCTTGCCCGAGCACAGCACCAGCCGGCGCACCTTGCCTGCGTCCTCGATCGTCGGATCGTCGAGGAGCGGTCGCCATTGCCCCGTGGTGAACTCGCTCGGCTGGGAGGTGGCCAGCTTGTTGCGCAGCATGGACTTTGGCGTCGCGATCACCACCGGGCGATGGTAGTTGACGTAGGCGTGCTGGCGCAGCAGGTGGAAGTAGCTGGCGGGCGTTGACGGCTGGCAGACGGCCAAGGCGTTCTCGGCGCAGAGCTGCAACCACCGTTCGATCCTGGCCGAGCTGTGGTCAGGCCCTTGCCCCTCATAGCCGTGGGGGAGGAGCAGGACGACGCCGGACTTCTGGCCCCACTTGGCGTTGCCAGCCGCGACGAACTCGTCCGAGATCGTCTGGGCGCCGTTGACGAAGTCGCCGAACTGCGCCTCCCACAACACCAGGGCATCAGGACGCGCAACGGAGTAGCCGTACTCGAAACCGAGGCCGGCGTACTCGCTCAGCAACGAGTCGAACACGTCAAAGGTCGCCTGGTCGTCGGTCAGGTGCTTGAGCGGCACCCAGGCCTCGTTGGTGACCCGGTCGACGATGGCTGCAAATCGTTGCGAGAAGGTGCCGCGTCGGGAGTCCTGGCCCGCCAGCCGCACGGGGCGGTTCTCCATCAGCAGAGAGCCGATTGCGATTATCTCGGCGGTCGCCCAGTCGATGGGCCCCTCGAGGATCGCGTGGGCGCGCCGCTCGAGCTGCGGCCTCACCTTCGGATGTACTGTGAACCCCTCGGGGAACTGGGTGTGCACATCCGCGATCGTCCGCATCATGTCCGGGGTGATCTCGGTCAGCCGCTCGTCGGGCTTGGTGGGGTAGTAGGGCACGCGACGGTAGTCGTCATCCGAACCGGAGCTGTCGCGCACCTCTCGGAACACGTTCTC
This sequence comes from Tessaracoccus bendigoensis DSM 12906, assembly GCF_900141915.1. GTDB lineage: Bacteria > Actinomycetota > Actinomycetes > Propionibacteriales > Propionibacteriaceae > Arachnia > Arachnia bendigoensis. The sequence goes on from NZ_FQZG01000026.1 coordinate 23,979, forward strand.
GAGCCTGCTGCGGAACCGGTTCATCACGTCTTCGGCGTCGGACATCGAGATGTCGCCACGACCGATCAGCGATTCGGTGTAGATCCGTCGGGTCGACCGCTTCTGCTCGATCAGGTCGTACATGTTGGGCTGCGTGAAGCTGGGGTCATCGCCCTCGTTGTGACCGCGGCGACGGTAGCAGACCAGGTCGATCACAACGTCGCGGTGGAACTTCTGCCGGTAGTCGAACGCGATGCGGGCCGCGCGGATGCACGAGTCGGGGTCATCGCCGTTGACGTGGAGCACCGGGGCCGAGATCGCCTTGGCGACGTCGGTGCAGTAGGTCGAGCTGCGCGACTCGGTGGGTGCCGTGGTGAACCCGACCTGGTTGTTGACGACCACGTGGATGGTGCCACCGGTCTTGTAACCGCGTAGCTGGCTCATCTGCAGCGTCTCGAAGACCACACCCTGCCCGGCGAACGAGGCGTCGCCGTGGAGGGTGAGCGCCAGCACCGGGTAGTCGGAGGTGTCCAGCGAATCCTGCTTGGCACGCGTGATGCCCTGCAGCACCGGGTTGACTGCCTCCAGGTGTGACGGGTTCGCCGCGACTGACGACTTGATCGTGGCGCCGTTGGCCGCCACGAACGTGCCTTCGGCGCCGAGGTGGTATTTGACGTCGCCGGTGCCTGTGACGTCGAGGAGGCCGTCGAACTCCTTGAAAATCTGCGCGTACTTCTTGCCGACGATGTTGGCCAGCACGTTGAGTCGGCCGCGGTGTGGCATGCCGATGCACACCTCGTCGAGGGAATCGTTGGCCGCCAGTTGCGCGATTTCGTCGAGCAACACGATCAGGGATTCGCCCCCTTCGAGCGAGAACCGCTTCTGACCTACGAACTTGGTCTGCAGGAAGGTCTCGAAGACCTCGGCCTCGTTGAGTTTGTCGAGGGCGTGCATGTGTTCGTTGTGGGTGAGGGCCTGGTGGGGCACCTCCATCCGCCGCTGGAACCATTCGCGTTGGCGGGGGTCGGAGATGTGCATGTACTCAACGCCGACGGTGCGGGTGTAGGAATCCTGCAGGATTGAGATGATCTCGCGCAGCGTCAGGTAGGTCCGAGCGTTGCCGCTCAGGTTGCCGACGGCGAACTCCCGGTCCAGATCCCAGATGCTCAGGCCGTGGCTCTCCAGCCGCAGGTCCTCCTGCGCGCGCTGCCGGTACTCCAGTGGGTCGGTGTCGGCGACCAGGTGGCCGAAGGTGCGGTAGGCGTTGACCAGTTCCAGCACACGGGCGGTCTTGCCAACCTGCTGATCGCGGTGGGCCGAGATGTCCGACGACCAACGCAGCGGCTCATACGGGATGCGTAGCGCCTCGAAGATCTGGTCGTAGAAGCCGTCCTCGCCCAGTAGGAGGGCGGAGATCCGCTTGAGGAACTCGCCGGAGGTGGCGCCCTGGATGACGCGGTGGTCGTAGGTGCTGGTGAGGGTCGTGACCTTGCTGACGGCGAGTTCGGTGAGCCTTGACGTGCTCATCCCCTGGAACTCGGCCGGGTAGTCGATGTTGCCGACGCCAAGGATCATGCCCTGCCCGGTCATCAGGCGCGGTACGGAGTGGTTGGTGCCGATGCCACCCGGGTTGGTCAGCGACGCGGTGGTTCCGGCAAAGTCGGTCACCTGCAACTCGCCGGCCCTGGCCTTCGCCACGACCTGCTCGTACGCGGACCAGAACTGGGAGAAGTTGAGGCTCTCGCAGCCCTTGATGTTGGGCACCAGTAGTTGGCGGGTGTCGCCCTTCCTCAGGTCGATCGCAATGCCCAGGTTGATGCTCGGGTTCTCGACGAGCGTGGGCTTGCCGTCCACGACCGTGTAGGCGTTGTTCATCTCGGGCAGGGACTTCAGAGCCTGCACCATCGCGTAGGCGATGATGTGGGTGAATGAGACCTTGCCGCCCTTCGAGGTGCGCAGGAAGTTGTTGATCAGCGTCCGCTGGTCGATGACGAGCTTCATGGGGACGGCGCGCACCGACGTGGCGGTGGGGACGCTGAGGGAGGCGTCCATGTTCTTCGCGGTGCGCATCGGGGCGCCACGCAGCGCCACGTGCCTCGGCTCGGCCGTGGTCGGCTCGGGCCGGTGTGACGGGTTGGGGGCGTTGGCAGACAGCCCGGCCCCGCTGCCCGGGTTCGCCGGGGCTCCGGTGCCGCGGCGAACCGGCTCGACCTTCGGCTTGGCCTTTGGAGCAGCGGAAGCTGCGGGCCTGGTGGCCGGTTGCTCTGCGGGTTGCTGGGCTGGCGGCTCGGCTGGCCGCTCGGCCTCTGGTTGGCTGGGCTTGGCTGGTTGCGGTTCGGCCAACCGGGTGGTGGCCTTGGCAGGCGTCGCCTCAACCGGGCTACTTTCCGGTGTCGTCTTCTCGGCGGCGAAATACGCCCGCCAGGTTTCGTCGACCGACTGCGGGTCGGCCGCGTAGGCCTCCCGCATCTCGTCGATCAGCCAGGAGTTTGCCCCGAATGCGTCGGTGGAGTCAGGTGCTGACATATGCCTAGTGGCGGTGGCCACGATCCCCTCTGTTGGACGTCGACCGCAGGCTCCTGCGGCTGCGAAACGAAGCTTACCCAATCAGACGGAAACTGGATGCTCGCGACGGCGGGTGGACCGCAGCGTCAGCCAGAGGCAGTATCCGGTCAGCACCAGCAGCGCCACATTGCGGATCAGCAGCACCGAGGTTTCGGGCCCGGAGCCGAGGGGATTGGCCATCACGCCGTAGGCACCCCACGGGTAGGTGAACTGGGTGAGCGCCCCGACGGTGACCAGGGTCACGGCCAACACGTTGAGGTGGCGGCGCAGCCATTGGCTGCGACGGTGCAGGTAGAGGGCCGCCACCGGGCCACCCAGCCACAAGATGTACTGAGGTGACAGGGTCTTGTTCGCGATGATCGTCGCTAGCACGATGGTCAGGATCGCCAGCACCACCGCTTCCGGGATCCGCTCGTCGCCCGCACGCAGGTTCCGGATCAGCCGGTAGCTGAGGTAACAGGCGAGAAGGATGCTGAGCACCGTCAACACGGTGGAGACCTTGAGCAGCAACGCGACCCCTGGTTGCCCGGGCAAGATCTCGAGCGCGTTGAACTCGGAGAGGTTGATCTCCCACGAGGGGTTGTCGGTGAACGTGCGCAGGAACATCAGGGGCATGGCGGGGATCGACTCGATCTGGAGCCCACGCTCCGACTGCCAGGTGATCGGCGACGCCGATCTGGTCCAGCCGCTGGTGATCAGCGAGGCGGCCGCCAGCCCGAACCCGACCACAGCGAAGCCCGCGGCACGCCTCCTCGCTCCCTGATCCTCGCGCAGCCCGGGTGTGAGCATCGGCCCGATCAGGAGTGCGGGCCACAGCTTGATGGCGGCCCCGAGACCGACCAGCCCACCGGCGATACGGGGGTGGGTGATCACGAGCATGCACGCCCAGGCGACCAGCGCCGCCGGGATCAGGTCGAAGCGGGACCAGACGACGGCCCCCTGGACGCCGGTGAAGACGATCCAGAACAGTGCCCCGGCCGCGTTGTCACGGCGGTAGAAGGAGATCGTCACCGCAGCGTCGAGCAGGATGAACACGATCATGAACGGGACGGTCCACTCGTAGAAGCCGCCGAAGGCGACGTACAGCGACTGAAGGATCCACACCGCAGGTACCGGGTATTCCCCCATCACGTCGCTCTGTCCTTCGAGCAGGCTGTAGAGGTTCGCGCCGTAGTACGAGATGTCGTTGATGACGAACTTCACGCTCTCGAGCTGCAGCGTCAGGACCGTGAACAGCCGTGTGGCCAGGAAGGCGAGGATGAGTCCCGTGACGACCATGAACTGGCGGGTGCTGATTGGGCCCTTGTCGACCATCGCTGCGTGTGACAACCCGGTCTCCTCGTCAGTGATCGAAATTTACCGGTGCCGTCCGACGTCGATTGAGGCGCCGACGGCCTCCATGTCCATGCGCCGCGTGGCGCCCCCGCGAGGATTCGAACCTCGGCTCCCGCCTCCGGAGGGCGGTGCTCTATCCCCTGAGCTACGGGGGCCGACGCGCCACGAGTGCGCGACGACGGCAAGGTTAGCACCCCTGGGACCCGCCTGTCGCACCCGCTACGGTTGGTCTCGTGCGAAGGGCCCTGATAACCGTGTTCGCGGCGCTGCTGCTGGTCGGCTGCGTCGGCCGCCCCGACCCCGAACCAGCCGTGCTGCGCTCGACCCCACCGCCATGGGACGCGCCACGCGACGCCATCTCCTACATCCAGGCTGCGGGACTGCCAGAGCTCAGCCTCGGAGCCGACGAGGATCCGTGGATCCTCGAGATTTCGGTGCAGTACCGCGGAGAGGACATCGAGATCCCCGCCTACATCGGAATCGACCGGCTCAGGGCCGTCCAAGCCCCCGTCCATACGCATGAACCGGGAGGCGAGGTATGGCTGGAAGGTGAAGAGGATCGGGCCTCGACGCTTGGCGACTTCTTCAACTTGTGGGGCGTGCGCTTCGGGGATGGCTGCCTCGGTGACGTGTGCGGCGACCTGACCGTCACCGCGGACGGGCAACCCGTCGATGCGCCCACGGAACTTACGCTGCGCGGCCTTGACCAGGTCGCCGTCAGCGTGTCCTGAGCATGGACAGCCGCGTTCCCGGATAGCGCCGAGGTTGCGGGCTCTGGCAGGCTTGCGGCATGACGCACATGCACATCGCCGGGTCGATCCACGCGGACGCCGTCCAGGGTGGGCCGACGTGGCTGACCGTGCCTGACGACCTGAACGAACTCGACCTGTCGCTCTGGCCCCGGGGTACCCACCGTGATGAGACCGGGCGCGTCGTGGTTGCGGGGGTCGCGCTGACCGACGTCGTGGCCGAACACGGCACGCCGGTCTATGTCATCGACGAGGACGACTTCCGATCGCGGGCGCGCGACTTCCGGGCCGCGTTCCCCGACTGGGACGTCTACTACGCGGGCAAGGCGCTCCTGACCCGCACGGTCGCCCGCTGGGCGGCGGAGGAAGGGCTGAACCTCGACGTAACCACGCTCGGGGAGATGCGCATCGCGTTGGAAGGCGGCATGCCAGCCCAGCGACTCGGGTTCCACGGCAACAACAAGTCCGAGGAAGAGATCGCGTTCGCGCTCGCGCAGGGTGTCGGCCGCATCATCGTCGATTCCTTCGATGAGATCGCGCGGCTTGAGGCGGCCTGCGTCGAGGGCGGTCACCGGGCGAAGGTGTTGGTGCGCGTCACCACGGGTGTCGAGGCGCACACGCACGAGTACATCGCGACCGCGCATGAGGATCAGAAGTTCGGGCTGAGCATCATGGGTGGGCAGGCGCTCACCGCGCTGGTGCGGTGCCATTCGTCGCAGTATCTCGACCTCCTGGGCATCCACAGCCACATCGGGTCGCAGATCTTCGAGACGCTGGGCTTCGAGGTCGCCATCCGCCGAACGATGAAACTCGCGGCGCAGTTCCGCACCGCTACCGGCGTCGAACTGCCGGAACTCGACCTGGGTGGCGGATTCGGCATTGCGTACACCTCGGCCGACACCCCGCAACCCACCTCGGATCTTGCCGCGGCGTTTGAGGAGATGATCGAGCACGAGTGCCGTGCCTTCGCGCTGGCCCGTCCGCGGCTCAGCCTCGAACCGGGAAGGGCGATCTGCGGGCCCGCCGGGGTCGCCGTCTACCGTGTGGGAACCATCAAGAACGTCGAACTCGAGGGCGGCCGGACCCGTCTGTACGTGAGCGTCGACGGCGGTATGAGCGACAACATCCGTCCGGCGCTCTATGCGGCCGAGTACTCGGCCGCCGTCGCGAACCGGACCTCGGACGCGGAGCCGGTGCTCAGCCGCGTGGTGGGGAAGCATTGCGAGGGCGGCGACATCCTCATCCGTGACGTGTTCCTCCCGAGTGACGTGGCAATCGGGGACCTGATCGCGGTGCCGGGCGCGGGCGCGTACGCGCGCAGCATGGCCAGTAACTACAATCAGATACCGAAACCACCGGTGGTGAGCGCCAAGGACGGTGTCACTTCAACGATGTTGCGCCGGGAGACGCTCGACGACCTGATGAGATTGGACGTGGGACAGTGAGAAAGCCGCTCAAGGTAGCCCTTTTGGGTGCGGGGGTCGTCGGCTCGCAGGTGGCCCGGATCCTGGTGCAGGAGGCCGACACCCTCGAGTCGCGCATCGGCAGGAGGCTCGAGCTGGTCGGGGTGGGTGTGCGAAACGTCGACCTCCCTCGTCCCGGGATTGATCCGGCGCTTCTGACCGATGATCTCGAGGGGCTGGTGACCCGTGGGGATCTCGACGTCGTGATCGAACTCATCGGAGGGATCGAGCCCGCCCGCGGCCTGGTCATGAAGGCGATCGAGCACGGAGCCTCCATCGTCAGCGCCAACAAGGCGATGCTCGCCGAGGACCTCGGCGCGCTGTCAAGGGCTGCGGAGGCCAAGGGGGTCGACCTCTACTACGAGGCCGCCGTGGCCGGGGCCATCCCGATCATCCGTCCACTGCGCGAGTCGCTCGTCGGTGACGAGATCGACGAGGTGATGGGGATCGTCAACGGCACCACCAACTTCATCCTGGACAAGATGGTCACCGACGGGGTCTCATTCCAGGAGGCCCTTGAGGAGGCACAGGCGCTGGGCTACGCGGAGGCCGATCCCACCGCCGACATCGAGGGCCACGACGCGGCCGCCAAGGCCGCGATCCTCGCCGGGTTGGCGTTCCACACCGAGGTACTGAGGTCGGAGGTGTTCTGCGAAGGCATCACGCAGGTGACGTCGGCCGACATCGCCGCAGCCGAACAGATGGGCTGCAAGATCAAGCTGCTCGCCATCGCGAAACTGACCCACGACGACCGGATCATCGTGAAGGTCCACCCCGCCATGGTCGCCAACAAACACCCCCTGGCAAGCGTCTCCGGCGCCTACAACGCCATCTTCGTGAACTCCCGGGAAGCCGGCGAGTTGATGTTCCTCGGGCAGGGGGCAGGCGGGAATCCGACCGCCTCGGCCGTGATGGGCGATGTCGTGACCGTCGCGAGGAACAGGGCGCGCGGCACCGCCGCACACTTCAGCCCGGCGTACACGCGGCGCGTGGTGGCCCCGATCGCGGAGTCGTCTGCGCAGTTCTTCGTCAGCTTCGATGTGGTCGACCGTCCCGGCATCCTGGCCAAGTGCGCAGCCGTGTTCGGCAGGCACGGCGTGTCGCTGCGGATCGTGCAGCAATCGCTGAGGGAGGACGGCGAACCGGTTGACGGGTTCCCGGCGCGCCTCGGCATCATGACACACCTGACCCTGGAGGCGAACCTGGCGCGCGTCGTCGACGAACTCAGGCAGTCCGAGTTCGTCGGGTCCAACGTGCGCGTGATGCGGGTCGAGGGGTTCTGACGTGGGGCGAAGGGTCACCGTCCGTGTCCCCGCTACCACCGCGAACGTAGGCTCCGGTTTCGACTGCATCGGGATCGCGCTGGATCTTTACGACGACCTGAGCCTCACGTTGCTGGACGACCCGCGGGAGTTGAGCATCGAGGTATTCGGTGAGGGTGCGGGCAGTGTGCCGCTGGACGAGCGCCATCTTGTGGTCTCTTCGTTGTTGACGGGGCTCGAAGCCTGGGGCGTGGCCCGCCCAGGCATGGCGCTGGCCTGCCGCAACCGGATTCCCCACTCGCGCGGGCTCGGGTCCTCGGCGGCGGCGATCGTCGGCGGGTTGGCGCTGGCGTGGGGGATCGCCCATCCGGGTGAGCCGCTCGACCTGGCTGAGTTGACGCGGATCTCGAGTCGGCTCGAAGGACACCCGGACAATGCGGGTGCCGCGGTGTGGGGTGGTGCGATCCTGGCCTGGTTCACCACCGACGAGGTGCGTCTCATCCAGCTGGACGTGCCCGACGCCTTGGCCACGAGGGTGTGGATCCCCGAGTTCGAGGTGCCGACGGCCGGGGCCCGTGCGGTGCTGCCGGATTCGGTGCCCCGTGCGGACGCGGTAGCGCAGGCGATCGCCTCCTCGGCGTTGCCGTTGGCCCTTGAGCGCCGCCACGACCTGCTGCTGAAGGCAACCGGTGACCTGTTGCACCAGAGCTACCGGGCTTCTTTGATGCCACAGTCCTGGGACCTGATGAACAGGCTCCGGGCGGACGGGGTGCCCGCCGCTATTTCGGGGGCGGGGCCTGCGGTGTTTGCGATCGGGACGGCCGAGCAGATCCGGGTCGCCGACGAGTGCGGACATGAGGGGTTCGTTCGGCTGGGGCTCGGCCTCGGTGCAGGCGTGCAGTTGCGCTGCTCCGACTGAACCGCGGTGGCCAGATCCTGATCCGGTCAAATCCGGCGGTTTCTTTGACGGGCACGTATCAGGGGCGATGAAGCCAACTCCTGAATACCATGAGTGTCTCCACGTCTGTCGGCCCGCGCGCCGACGCGCCGGTGCCGTTCGCCATCGCCGGCCCCGCCGAGCTTCGCCTCGGTCCGGAGAGGATCGGTGCCACCAGTTTCACCGTCACCAACCTGACCGGTCGTCCGATCCGTGTCCGGCTTCAGCCCAGGGCCGCCGCACCGGGAAACGAGGCCTGGTATCAGGTCACCGGGGAGCGCGAGGTCCCGATGGCGGTCGGGGCGACCCTCAGCGTCGAGGTTATGGCGAGGGTGCCCGGAGATGCGCCCGAAGGCACGAGCACACTCAGCCTCCGTGCCGTCGACGAGGCAGACCCCGAGAGGCTCACAGACGGCCCAGCCGTCGCGGTGACGGTCCCCCCTCCGCCTCCACCTCCGAAGAAGCTCCCCCTCGTGCCGATCCTCGCGGCGGTGCTGGTTCTCGTGCTGCTGGGTGGAGGCGCATTCTGGTTCTTCGCCATGCGCAAGCAACCACCGCTCAATCCGGCAGCCCCGACCATCCCCGACACGGCCATGGTCGGCGTCGAACTGAAGGCCGACGTGGGTCGCTGGGAGCGGAAGCCCGAACTCACCTACCAGTGGTTCCGCTGCACCGGCTCCACCTGTGAGCCGATCGACGACGCCACCGCAGACAGCTATGTTCCGACGGTGCCGGATGCGACCCTGGATCTCCAACTTCAGGTGACCGGCACCAACGAAGACGGGGCGCTCACCGCAAGCTCGAACCGTTCGCGCGTCGCCCAGGCGCCGCCTAGGAACACGACTCTGCCCGCCTTGTCCGGAACCCCTGAGACGGGTCGCACCCTCACCCTCGACGTCGGCACCTGGGACGATGCCGTCACGATTGAGCAGCAGTGGATGAGTTGTCCGATGGACGACGCTTCGGCGTGTACCCCGATCGCCGGCGCGACGGGAACCACGCTCCTCGTGGGGGAGACCCTGACGGCACAGATGGTGCGGGCCGACGTCACGGCCACCAACCCGGGCGGCACCATGATGTTGTCGTCCAATACGCTCGGGCCCATCGGCGTGGCCAAGGTGCCGGTGCCGCTCGTGCTGGGTCTGCAACTGGGAGACGGCCAGACGCTGATCGACGCGCTCGGTCTCACGGCCAATGTGATTGGGCAGAACAGTTGGTGTTCAGTGGTCCTGACACAGTCCATCCAGGCCGGAACCCTCGTCGAACGGGGCACCGCGGTGACGCTCACCGTGGCATATCAGCAGTTCTGCCTCTTCCTGCCCGACCTGGGCGCGATCAACGACCGCTATCTGCCCTTTGAGATCACCATCCCCCTTCAGCAGGGAGAGGGACCGTGACCAGCCAGGCGGTGTCCTCGCCGTTGGCCCAGGCGCTGACCACGCTGGGCTCGGCGCTCGATGGTGCCGGGACGCGGCTGGAAGTGGTCGGGCTGGTGCCCGGGTTCACCGACCCGAACCGGCACGTGAGCCGGGCAGAGGCAAGGGTGCTGGTCACAGCGGCAGATGACGCCGGAGCGGACTCCGTGGTCCGGGCGCTGCTGGAGTTGCAGGCTGACGCCACGCGTCGGCTCGAAGCTGTGCCGGACCTGCTCTGGTCAGCGCTGGGCCAGCGCCCGCAGGTCGCGTTCATCGTGAGCGTGGCCGTTGAATCCAAGATCCCGTACGCCCCTGCCCCGCTCGTCCGGCATCCGCTGGAGACCGAGCACGTGACCAAGTAGATAAGGAGACCGCCTTGCCCACCTACCTGACACCAGGCGTCTATGTCGAAGAGGTCGAGGGAGGACCGCGCCCGATCGAATCCCAATCCACCTCGACACCGGTGATCATCGGCACCGGGGGGCGCGCAAGCCTCCCAGAAGGAGCCGAGTTCGGCGTTCCGTTCGCCGTGAACAATTGGACACAGTACGCAGGCACATTCCTTGGCGAGGGTGCCATGACGCCGCTGTCCCACGCCGTCAACGGGTTCTTCATGAACACCCAGGGACGCTGCTACATCCTCGACATCGGCCGCGCGGGCAGCCTGGCCGGAACCGTTGAGCAGCCGGGGCTTTCGGTGCTGGAGGGCATCGAGGACATCTCGATCGTCCTGGCGCCGGCGTTTACCGAACCGGCAGACCAGGAGGCCGTGATGGCCCACTGCGAGAAGATGCGAGACCGCGTGGCCATCCTCGACGCCCCCCGCGAAGTGACCGACATCATGTCACTGACCCGGGTGAGTACCGTTGAGGCACCGGTGACGTCGGAGTCGCCCCCCGAAACCGGAGGAGACGGCGTGGATTCGGGTGCGGCGCGCGAGCGTCCCCCAACCCGCACGCGTCGACAACTCGAGGCGCACAGGCCGCGCCCCTGCGACCTGGCGACCCTCTACCACCCCTGGATCCTCGTGCGGGACCTGGTGACCGGCGAAGTGGTGGCCGCCCCACCGTCAGGGCATATGGCTGGGTTGTGGGCCCGCACCGACGCCACCAGAGGCGTCCACAAGGCCCCTGCCAATGAGCCGCTGCGCGGGGTGGTAGGGGTACAGCGGCGCATCAGTTCCGCCGAGCAGGGAGAACTGAACCAGGTCGGCGTCAACGTCATCCGGCTGTTCGACCGGATGGGGACCCGTCCCTGGGGTGCCCGCACCCTGAGCGACGATCCTCAATGGCGCTACCTGAACGTTCGTCGGCTGTTCTGCATGGTCGAGGAGTCGATTGCGCTGGGCACCCAGTGGATCGTCTTCGAGCCCAACGACCACACTCTGTGGAACCTGATCGTCCGCGACATCACCGACTACCTGACGCGGCTGTGGCGCGACGGAGCACTGATGGGTCGAACGCCTGCGGAGGCGTTCTTCGTCAAGTGCGACTCCGAGACCAACCCCGCCGATGTCGTCGACGCCGGTCGGGTGGTGGCGCTGATCGGCCTGGCGCCGGTGAAACCGGCCGAGTTCATCGTGTTCAAGGTGTCGCAGTTCTCGGGCGGCGCCACTACTCAGGAAGTGAGATAAGGCCATGGCTGAGCCAGACTGGGTTGACCCCTACCCGGCGTACAACTTCAAGGTGGTGGTGGGCGGGGAGACCGTGGCCCATTTCACCGAGTGTTCCGGCATCGGCGTCGATGTGGCCACCGTGGCGTACCGCGAGTCGGGCGTCGCGGCACTTGTCCGCCAAGTCCCCACCATCACGACCTTCCATGACGTCACGCTCCGATACGGGCTCACCTCATCGAACGCTTTGTGGGACTGGTTTATGACGACAGTCTCCGGCCAGGTCAGGCGGCAACACGTCAGTATCGTGCTGCTCGACGCCGCTGGCTCGACCCCCGTGCTGCAGTTCGACCTGAAGAATGCGTTCATCAAGGGATGGACGGGTGCGGTGCTGAGGGCAACGGCCCGCGAGGTCGCGATCGAGGAGATCGTACTGGCCTACGAGTCGCTTGGAAGGGCGGCCTGAGGCCATGCGAGCGGCGGGAGGCGTGCGCGAGGCCTGGGAGGCGTTCGTCGGCGCCCTCGCAGCCCTACTGCGTGCGCTCTGGCAGGCACGTCGACGTCGAGCGTCCCGGCATCCAGAGCCTCCGGGTTGGCCCGAACCGGGAGACCCGCCACAGCACTGGCTCGATTACGTGGCAGCCAGGGATCCCGTCTGGTTCAACGAATCCACCGCACGTCCGGTGGTGCGAGCTCATGCGCCGGACGACCACACCAGTCGCCGTGCGTCGGTTCGGCGTCCCTTGCCCGCCGCGCGGGGCGGCGTGGGTCAACTCCGCGAGCAACCCTCCGGGCCGGTCATGGCCACCGACGGCGGCGCCGCCGCAGCCGCCGCAGCCGCCGAAAGTGGCCACTGGCAAGGCCGAGGCGTGGGACAGTTGGCTGCCGTCGGCGTCCACCGGGGGCCGCCAGCAGCCCTCCGTGAAGTCCGGGAACGTCCTCGTCTGGTCCGCCCGGCGCCCTCGCTTGCTGAGGCCCCCCGGCCAGCGTCGAACAGGCCGCCTGCGCCGGAGACAGCTGCCCTGGCGTCTCCGGCGTCGCAGCAGTTGGCTGCAGACCACGTCACAATGCCTCGGTCGCCGGAACCGGTCGCGATGCGATTCTGGCTGCGGCGACCCTCATCCCAGACCGGGCCCGAGGCGCCCCGGCCTACCGCTTCGACCCAACTGAGCGAGGTGAACGTGACGCCGGACCGCGGCCCCGCCTTTGACGCTCCGCAGCATCGCCGCACCGGAGTGGTGGGTGAGGAAGTTGGAGCACGGGACGACCCTTGGCCCACACTCCCGTCCGCCAAGCCTGCACATGAGGCGCGGACCGCTCCGCTCGTGGCTCGGCTCTGGGTCACGGAGGACCAGATCATCGCTGAGCAGCGCGCAAGATTGGACGGAGACCGTGGAACGCGTCACCTTTCTGCCCGTCAACGGCACGCGAATCTCGTGCCTGCTGAACCCGGAGCACCTGGTTCGGCGACGTGAGGCCGGGCTGCGTCGTAGCGAGTCGGGAAGCGGCCACGTCACGGCCCGACTTGCCAGCGACGACCTTCTGCTCGCCACAGGGGGCGGACGGACCGAGTACGACCTCGACCTGCTGTTCGACACCGAACTCGCGGGGCAGAGCCCAACCAAGGGAGGGGTCCCGATCACCGATGTCCGCGATCTCACCGGGCCGCTGTGGGATCTCGCCGAGAACCAGCCTGGCCGCTCGCTGACCGACCCGGTGTCGGCGGTGCGCATGTTCTGGGGAACATGGAACGTGCTTTGTGCGGTGGAAGCGGTCGCGGAGCGGCTTGAACGATTCGACGTGTCGGGGCATCCGCAGCGTTCCTGGCTGCGGATGCGGCTTGTCCGTCTCGCGGAGCCGGCAAGCGATGCCACGGCCGAGGTCGCCACAGTGGCGCCCTCCTCTGAATCCGTGCTGGCGGCCGTGGATGAGGTGACGACGATCCGGACGCATCACGTCGCCCCCGTCCCAGGGGTAGGGCCAGACGGTGAGGTGTCAGGGGGACAGACCTGGGTCGCGGTGGCGGAGCAGCACTATCCCGGAAGGCCGTGGCTGTGGCGGCTGATCGCCTCGCTGTTCGACGAGGTGGACGGACCCTTCGTCCCCCCAGGGGTTCCGCTTGCGATCCCCGAGCCTCCTCCGGGGGTGGGGCCATGATCCCGGGCATTGCGGCAATCCCAACGCCAACAGTCACGTTGGCTGGCCGGGTGCTGCCTCCCGCAGAGCTGGGGACGCTCGGCTGCATCCGGGTGCGGTTTGAAACCTCTGCGCCCGCCGCATGTGAACTCCAATGGGATCCTGGGCCGATCCCGGAGCTGGGCGATGCCATCACCCTGACGCTGGAGGGCGAACTTGACCAGCTCTTCGACGGTGAGGTGGTGAGCCTGGTACACGTCCTCGGACCCAACGGCCGTGCCCGGCTCCGTGTACGCGCACAGGACCGGGCCCGTCGGTTGCGCGCAGGCTTTCGGGTGCTTGCCTACACCGAGGTGACGGTCGCGGACGTGGTGCGTCGACTCGCGGCCGAGCACGGCCTGGGCTCCTCCGCAGAGGAGCAGGGGCCCCTCTGGCCCAGGGTCATGCAGCATGGGGAGTCCGACCTCGCGTTCATCGACCGGCTGGCCTCACGCGCGTCGCTGTGGTGGCAGGTGGAAGGTGGCGAACTGCGCCTGCGAGGCTGGACGGGCGGGCCCGAGCGGAATGCCCGGTGGGGCGAGGAGTTGGTTGAGGCCGAGATCACCCACTCAGACACGCCGCCCCGCACAGTCCGGGCATCTGGATGGGACCCAGTCGAACGGACCGTGTTTGACGGAACCCCTGTGGGTGAGGGCGAAGTGAGGTTCCTCGCTGCGGGTGTGCTTGCGGGCAGCGAGCACGCAGCCCGGGCCGCCCGCGTGGTCGTGGACCGCTCCGGCACGGCGCGACTGTCCCTGCGCGCCGTGCTGCGCGGGGATTCCGGGTGGCGACCGGGGGTGAAGGTGCACGTCGCCGCGGTTCCGGGGACTCCTACTGAAGCGTTCGTGCTGACCTCGGTTGAGCACGTCCTGGATCAGGCCACCGGGTATCTGTGTGTTGCGACCTCGGTGCCTCCGCCGGACCCCCCACCTCAGCCGGCCGACGGCTGCGGGTTCACGCAGGCGGTGGTGCTGGAGGTGTCCGATCCCGATGGGATGGGGCGGGTGAGGTGCTCGTTCCCCGGATGGGACGGGGCCGAGTCCGAGTGGCTACCGGTCGTGACGGCCGGCGCCGGAGGTGGGAAGGGGCTGACCTGTCAACCCGACGTGGGTGATGCCGTCGTGGTGCTGTATGCGTTGGACGATCCTGGGCGTGGGGTTGTGCTCGGCGGGCTATTCGCCGACGGTGCTCCGGCCGACCGTGCCGGTGTCCGTGACGGCGCCGTCCGGCAGCTGGCGTGGAGAACCCCCGATGGTCAGGAGATCCGGCTCAACCGCGACGGTGACACCGTGGTGGTCACGAATGGGGCCGGCAGTTACCTCGAACTGGGCGCAGACGAAGTCAGGTTGCACGCCGAGACCAACCTGACCCTTGAGGCTCCGGGCCGCACCATCGTCGTGCGGGCCGACCGGATCGACTTTGAAAGGGGTTGAGATGACAGCTCTCCCGCTGGCCACGGACCAGGCAGATGTCCGCTGCACCCATGTCCTGGGTCGGGCCCCCCAGCAGGCGTCACAGAACTGGGTGCAGGTGATGGGGCATCCTCTGCTCGTCGCTCCCGACCCGGTGGGTCGCAGCATCGGCGGTTGCCCGAACATCGGCATCAGCATCAAGCCGTGTACCGGGACCCTTGCAGTGCGTCAGGGTCTGTCGCCGCTCGTACGGATCGACCGGGTGCCGGTGGTTCGCGCCGACCTGGTGGGATTCACCGATGGGACACCGCCCGGCGCGGTGGAATACAGGATCAGCGATGCCGGGCAACAACTCTTGTGGGAGAAGGCATGATCAGGGTGGAGCCCCCGGTCGGGCTGCGTTTCGTGCATCCCGATCTGGACGAGGGACGCGAAGCAGGACTCCTCTGCGGTGCTGACGGCAGACCGGAGCGGGTCGCAGGAGCAGTACTCGTGCGGCAGAGCCTGTTGTTGCTCCTGTCGACGCTGCCGGGTGAACGCGTGATGCGACCTGAATACGGATGTGAGTTGCTGACCCTCGCCTTCTCGCCCAACGACGACACCACGGCGGGCCTGGCGATGCACTACGTGCGTGAGGCCATCACCAGATCTGAGCCGCGGGTCCGGATCCTCAATGTCTCCGCCACCCGCCTCCCCGAGGCACCGAACGTGCTCCAGATCAGGCTGGACTACCAGCCGGACTGGGGATTTCCCGACTCGTTGACCGTCGGGCTTCCCCTCGATGCTCCGTCCGTGGAGGTGTGAACATGTCACTCCCGTTGCCGAACCTTGACGACCGCGACTACGGGCGACTCCTGGCCGACGCCAAGTTGATCGCGGCGCGAAATGCTCCAGAATGGACCGACTTCACCCCAGGCGACCCCGGTGTCACGCTTCTGGAACTGTTTGCATTCCTCACAGAGAACATGATTTTCCGCCTCAACAGGCTGCCGGAGAAGGCACGGATCGCATTCTGCAACCTGTATGGCGCCTCACTCCTGCCCCCCGCCTCGGCGCGCGTCACCCTCACGTTCTCAGGCTCCGGCGAGCAGAACGCCACGGTGCCGCGGGGCACTCGTGTCACCACCGCCGCAGCAGGAGGGCCCGAGTTCGTCACGCTCGCCTCGGTAACCGTCTCGGCCACAGACACGGTAACCGTCACGGCGCAGCACTGCGTCGTGCACGATGCGGAGGTGCTCGGCACCACATCCGGGCGACCGTTCCAGCGCTTCGAGACCGGGTACCGACCCTTGGTGCTGCCTGCGGCGGATGCGGCAGGGTTGTTCCTCGGAACCGAGGTGTTCGAGGGCGAACTCGACGACCGGGTCCCGGCAGCCAGACTCGGTGACGGCAGCTATCGGCTGTGGCATGAGGTGGCCCGCCTCGACGCCGCCGAGCGGGACAGGGACGCATTCGTTGTGGATCGGACCTCGGGCACGATCACGCTGGGCTCGGGGGCCGTCGGGGGCCCGGCACCGGTTGGTCGGCGCGTCGCCGTCAGCTACCGCACAGGAGGTGGAGCCTCCGGGAACGTGCGGGCAGGCACGCTCACCTCACTGGTTGATCAGGTCCAAGGGGTCACCGTGGTGAACCACGAACCGGCCACCGGAGGTCGCGACGGAGAGACGGTTGCCGCAGCGCTGGATCGGATTGCTGCTGGGCTCTACGACGGCGATCGGGTCGTCACCGCCACCGACTACGAGCGGGCTGCGGTAGCCGCGCACGGAGGGGTCGGCCGCGCCGCCGTCCACACGACCGCCGAACTGTGGAACGGCGGGGAGCCTGGCGATGTCAGCGTCCTCCTGGTGCCGAGTGCCTCAGACGCCGAGGCGCTGAGCCTGCGCGTCGACGAGATCCTGGCCCGTCAGCTTCCCGAGGTGGCGGCCGAGGTGTCCGGGAAGATCGCGTTGCGGCAGCCTCTTGGCATCACGCATCGCGTGGGGTGGGTTGGCTGGAAGAGGTTCCATATTGAGGCCTCCGTGGTGCTCCATCGGGCGGAGAACCTCGATGCGGCCCGGCAGCGCCTGGCCGGGAGGCTGGCACGCACCCTGACCCCCTTCCCGTTCGAGGGGCGGCCAGGCTGGGACTTCGGGGAACCGTTGCGTGCCTCGACCATCTTCGACGTGCTGCTCTCGGAGCGCGGGGTGCGCTATGTCGACGATGTCCGGTTGGTTGTGGACGAGGTGCCGGGTGACGTGTCCACGGTGATCGCAGACCCGCACCAGCCGGGCATGTGGTTCTGTGGCAGCGATGAGCGGGTCTTCCGAAGCAGGGACGCCCAAGGCTGGGAACTGGTCGCACGCTGGCCGGGGGAGCACGTCGAACGGCTGGCAGCGTGTGCCGGTCGGCCCGGTTCGGTGCTGGCGGTGAGCCGTATCGGAGAGGATGACCGGTCCCGTGTCCACGCCTCGGCCGACCATGGGGAGACCTGGTATCTGGCCGCGGAGTTCGAGTTCCATGTTGAGGACATCGCCGTGGGTGCCTCACCCCTCGGCCCGGTGGCGTTCCTCGCGACTGACAAGGGGCTCTACCGCTTGGCGCTGACCCCCGGCGAGGTCCCGGAACCAGTGCTTCTGGCCGCACAGGAGCCGGATCGTGCGTGCTATGCGGTCGCGGTCGTCTCCGAGCCGGGGTCGGAACTTCAGGTGGCGGTGGCGGCGCAGGAACTGGGCGGGGTGATGGTCTCCTTCAGCGGTGCGAAGCCGGGAACGTACCAGGAGGTCGGGTTGAAAGGCATCGACATTCGACTGCTGAGAGTACAACGCAGCCCTGGAAGAAGGTTCCTGTTGGCAGGTGCCTACGCGACCGGTGAAGAGGCAGGGGCAGGGGTACAACGCCTGGAACTGCAGCCGTATCAGCCCTCCCCGGAGGGTTGGCGGCCGGTGGGATCGAACTGGGTCGGCGGCAGTTGCCGTGACCTGATCACAGTGGGCGACCGGGTCTTCGCCGCGACAGCCCGGTCGGCCGTCACACGTGCAGATACGTCCGCCGCTGACAGGCCATGGCGCGCCGCAGCGGTAGACAGCGGTCTACCGCTGCAGGAGGTGGGGAGGTTCCGGCCGATCCAGAGTGTCGCCGGAGACCAGACGAGGGTACTGGCAGGGTGCGTGGGAGGGATCTGGGCATCGACCGACGGCGTCACCTGGCGCCATGCGAGCGACGATACCTTCACCGACGCCGTCACATTGCCGCGGACGTGGCTCTTCGCACCGGGTGAGCATGTCCTGAATGTCGGGCACGACGATGCGCGCCACTGAAGTGGCACTGCTGCTGCCCGAGGTCTACCGGCGGGCAGATCAACCCGGATCGGTGCTGCACGCTCTGATCGAGGTCATGGTGGAGCTTCAGGGTCCGGCCGATGCGTCGTTGCGCTCCTTCTGGTCAGACCTGGATCCGCTCGGGGCGCCGGAACCGAATCTGGCGAGGCTCGCCGCGTGGGTCGGGTTGGACCGGCTCGACCGGACCGTGGCGGGGCCGCTCGAGCCGGAGCGACTCCGTCAGCTGGTCCACCTGGCGGCTCTGCTCGGGGCACGCAGGGGAACCGCCGTCGGCCTTCGCGAGGTGGTCCTTGTGGCCAGTGGCGTCCGGGACTGCCGAATCCAACCGGTCGCCCCGTTCCGGGTCCGCATCGAGGTCGCCGACCCGAGCCCCGCGCAACTCAACCTGGTCAGAGAGGTGGTGGCACAGGAGAAGCCCGCCCACCTCTTCGCCGACGTCGTGGCGGTCCGGACAGCCGGTGAGGGAGCCACACCGTGAGGCGCGCGGCCATCCTCGCCTGCGTCATGGTTGCGGTGTTGGCACTCGGGCTCCTGGCATGGCGCCCGGGGTCCCGGAGCGACGGGGACTTCCAGGAGCCCGGCGCCATCGTGTCGGTCGTGGCGAGCCTGCTACCTGTATCGACCGTGGAGGTGAGCGATGTCGGGGACAGCGACTGCTGGGATGACACCGGGCGGCTCACGGTACCTGTCGGGGCGTCGTGCCTGACCCGGCTACCCCAGGACCGGACGCGGATGCTGCTCTGTGTCGAGACCGGGGACCCGCCCAGGGTCCAGGTGAGGGGGGCCCGATACGGTCGCCAAGAGGTGCGGGACGTACGCGCATGTGCAGACGAGCCTCGACGGATCGACCTCTACGACGAGGACTCTGTGCTGGTGGTGTCCTGCCCTTCGCTCGCAGCGCCCTGTGTCCTGAGGCTGGTCTGACGACCTAACTGCAAGACCCGCAACACCGCGACGATCCCCAGCACTAGTTGCAGGACGAACCAGACTGCGGCCACGACCGCGGAGATCAACGCAGCCAGGGCGTCGGTGATGCTGGCCATGAACCCGGGCACGAAACTGTGCAGGAGACCGGTGACAATCGTCAGCGCGGCAGCAGAGGCGAAAAGCAGCACCAGCCCCTTGCTCGTCAGGAACCGTTGCTGGGCCAATGCGAGGCACACCAACCCACTCAGCTGCAGCACGAGAATCAACCCGACCAGAACCGCGGCCGACCCGACGGGGAACGAGCCGAACACCGCCAGATAGGCGAGAGTCCCGAACGGCGCGGAGACAAGCAGCGAGACCATCGCCAGGAGAGCGGTGAAGGAGGCCAGGGCGACGCCGACGGCGCAGAGTAGACCCACCAACCCGACGACCACGCTCACGATCCCCTGCACCGCACCCACGGCACGGTCACCGATCAGCAGCCGCGCAGCGGTCAGGGCGAGCACGAGCACGAGAACCGCGTTGATCAGGGCCAGCGCAGGGATCCCGAGCCCCGGCGGGGAATCTGGCGAAGCGTCGGCCAGCGCATCGCCGACGTCATCGGCATCCAGGTCGAAGGCGTCCAGCAGGTCCTGGGTTTGTGGGTTGGACAAGACGTTGTCAACCCGGGCGTCGAATGGAGGTGGGGCGACCAGCAGCGGCGCGCCGAGGCAGATGCAGAAGCTGGCCACCACACACAGCAGTGCGGCGACCAGGAACGGGCGCCGGAGGGCATCAAGCGGCTGACGGGGGGCGCTCATACCATTCAGGAGTCGGCAGCGGTGCGTCCTGATACGAGAGGTCGCCCGGCGACCAGGTGCAGGACGTGGCGGTGCCCCACGCGCGGGGCGCGTGGGGCACCTTCGGGATGGTCAGGCCAGTTCGCTTCGGACGCGCTCGAGCATCCGGCGGTTGACCTCGTCGGAGACCTCATGCCAACCGAACACGCAGATCGAGACGACACCGTCGAACTTCAGCTCCCGCAGCGTCGCGAAGACCGCGTCGAAGTCGACCTCGCCCCTGCCGATCTCGGCGTGCTGGTGTACGCGGGCGTCGACCCCCGGCGGGTTGACGATGATTCGGTTGCCGTCGTTGGCGCGGTGGTTGAGGGTGTCGGCGAGATGTACCTCGCGCAGCTTCGGGGCGCTCGAGGTGAGCATCCGACGCACGTCGCCGGCCCCGTCGTCGAGGTGGAAGGCGTGTGGGCAGCAGAACTCGTAGCCGAGCCAGTCGAGGTTCGCGCCCCGCACGGTGGCGTAGGCGTCGTCGTGCAACTCGACGAAATCGTATGGGTGCGCCTCCATGTTGAGACGGATCCCGTAGCGTTCGAAATCGGGCGTGAGTTCCTCGATCGAGCGGTACCACTGTCCCTCGCATTCGCGGGGGGTGTTGGGGTTGCCGGCGAACTCGGAGGTGATCTCACGGACATCGAGCTGGTCGGCGAGCTGCAACAGACGCCGCCAGTTTCGCACCTGGGCTGTCCGTTCGGCTTCGTCGACCGCAGACCAGTTGAACACGGGGTTCAGGGTGCGGACCTTGACGCCGGATTCCTTCTCGGCGCGGAGCAGGCCCGCGACGAAGTCGTCGTCGCCCTTCGGGTAGCGGTTCCAGAAGTGGAATTCGGCGTTGGGGGAGAGCTCGACGTACTCGAAGCCGAGTTCGGCGGCCTTGTGCAGCGTGTCGGCGGTCGACATCGATGCGTAGTACATGTTCGGGTCCAGTGCGATGTCTACCATCGTTTTTCCTTTCCAAAGCTTGAGGGACCTGGTGCCTGGCCGCAAGGAGACGTGCGGCCAGGCATCAGGTCAGTTCATGGGTCAGAAGCCGAGGGCCTTCTGGACCTCCGGGTCGTCCAGGTTGTCAGCATCCGCCCATACAGATGTAATATCAATATAGTCGGATTCCGGCAGTTTGTCAGCTGCGGCGTCGGCGAGGACCTGGACCGTCTGGTAGCCGACCTCGAACGCGTTCTGGGTCACGATGCCCGAGATCTCACCGTCCCTGATCATGTCGAGCATCTCAGGGGTGGCGTCGATACCTACCACCCGGACATCCTTGCTCATCGCGCTCACCTGGTCGGCGGCCGCGATCGTCGCGTTGTCGGACGTGCCGAAGAACGCGTTCAGATCGGGGTGCGCCTGCAGGATGCCCTGCGCCTTGTTCAGCGAGATGGCACGATCGGCCTGCCCGTCCTGCACATCGACAACCTCAATGTCTGGGGCAATCTCGGCGAGGTGCTCGATGAAGCTGTCGCGGCGAACGGCTGCGTCTCCGACCATGCCGTTGGTGATCACCGCAACCTTGCCCTTGCCGCCCAGCAGCTCGGCGAGATGCTCGGCGGCCATCTGGCCCATCTTCTCGTTGTTCGAGGCGACAGTGGCGATGGGTGCGTCCGAGAAGGACATCGGCGTGGCGAAGGCGACGATGTCGATGCCGTTCGCCTTGGCCTCGTCCAGCATGGCCGGGGCCCCCTCCTCCGCCCCGTTCTGGGCCGCGAAGCCGATGCCGTCCGGGTTTGCGTTGATCGCCGCCTGCAACTGATTGAGTTGCTTTTCGCCCTCGTTCTCGGTGTCGGGCCCGTTGAAGGAGACGTCGACGCCCAGATCCTCACCGGCCGCCATCGCACCTTGGCGGGCCGCGACCCAGAACTCGCCGGCGTTGAACTTCGCGATGATCGCGACGCTGACGGAGTTGCCCTCGCCGTTCGCCTCGTTGCCACCCTGACCGCACGCGGTCAGGGTGATGGTGAGCGCGGTTGCGGCGACCGCCCCGATGATCCTGCGGTTGAACTGTGATTTCACCTCTGTCCGATCAGTCGCGCCCGGCGAGCTGCCGGGCTTCGTTGAGTACCGCGGCGGCGACCTCGAGGCCCGGCAGACCGGCCAGTTCGACGTCCTCGTGCTCGATGTTGAGCCACATGTTCGCGTCGATGTCATCCAGTGCCTGGATGAAGTCGGCCCAGTACTGCGCGTCGTGTCCCCTACCAAGGGCGACGAAGTCCCACGAGGAGTCCTTCGGCCACTCGTTGGCCCACTCGTCGCCGCCCAGGTTGGTGCGTTGCTCGTCGGGGGACAGGCGGCGGAACCCGTTGTCGAGGACGCCGTTGAGGCGGGCGTGTTTGGTGTTGATCCGGATGTCCTTCGCAGCAGCGTGGAAGATCAGGGGTCCGAGTTCGCGGGCGACCGCGATCGGGTCGGCCTGCTGCCAGAACAGGTGCGACGCGTCGAGCTCGACGCCGATGTTGGTCGCGTCGGTCAGGTCGACCAGCTTGCGGATGTCGCGGGCGTTGAACACCAGGTTCTGGGGGTGCAGCTCGAGGGCGACCTTGACTCCGTTGTCCTTCGCAAGCTGGTCGATGTCGCTCCAGAAGGCGGCGGCGATCTCCCACTGGTAGTCGAGCACGTCCAGCGCGGCCGAGTTCCAGGCGTTGACGATCCAGTTCGGATGGGTCGCGCCGGGCTCGCCACCGGGCAGGCCCGACATGGTCACGACGCGGGTCTGGCCGAGGGCCGCGGCGGCTCGGATGGAGCGCCGCACGTCGCCTGCATGCTTGGACCCGATGACCGGGTTGGGGTGCAGCGGGTTGCCGTTGCAGTTCAGGCCGCCGATGCCGACGCCGGTGCCCTCGAAGCGGGCCAGATACTTCTTCGCGACGGAGGGGTCGGCGATGATCTCGTCGATCTCGGGGATGTGGACCGGGGGCAGGAAGCCGCCGGAGTTGATCTCGATGCCGTCCAGCCCGAGGTCGGCCGCGACCTTGATGGCCTCGTCGAGCGAGCGGTCGTGCAGGACCGCGTTGTAGAACCCGTACTTCATAGTGTTACCTCCATACCATTGTGGCCGGCCGACTCTGCGACGGCAGCCAGGATTTCCATGTTGTGCAGACCGGCGTCGAAACCGGCGTTTTGGGGGAGAGAGTCGGCCGCGGCGATACCTGCGACCTCTTCGAGGAATGCGCGGGCTTGGAAGATGAAGCCCTCGTTCTGGCCGAAGCCGACACCGGACACGTCCATCGCCATGCCGCCGGCGAGATACGGATGGTCGGAGCCGAGATTGACGGTGCGGTAGCCGTTGGTAGCCGACGAATCGTCGTTGAGGTACAGGCGCACCTGTGACGGGGTGTCCTGGTGGAAGCTCGCGGCGCCGTTTTCGCAGAAGACCTCGAAGAACAAGGCGTTCGGATAGCCGGCCGCGACGCGGGAGACCTCGAGGCTGCCGACGGTGTCGCCGAAGTGGGCGGTGTAGGTGGCGTAGTCGTCGTTCTCCACTGGTTCAAGCTCGTCCGAGACCTCGGCGAGGCCGTGCCCGGTGACGGCGCCGACCGGCACCGGACGCTCGGTGATCGCGGTCGAGAACGAGCCGCCGGAGACGGCGGTCATCGGGCCACAGAGGAACTCGGACAGGTAGGTGAGGTGGCTGCCGATGTCGGCCAGGGCGCCGGAGCCCATCGGCCCCTTGTAGCGCCAGCTGATCGGGGCCTTGGGCGAGGAGCCGTAGTCGCACCAGTAGCGGCCGCTGAAGTGCAGCACCTTGCCAAGGGTGCCGTCCTGGATCCACTGCCGGATGGCGGCGATGCCTGGCTGCCGGGTGTAGGTGAAGCCGATTCGCACGACGGTGTTGGCCGCTGCGGCCAGTTCGGCCATTTCCTTGGCCGACTCGATCGTGTCGCTCAGGGGTTTCTCGCAGAGCACGTGCTTGCCTGCCTCGACGAGGCCGCGTGCGACCTCCAGATGAAGGCGGTTCGCGATGACGACGCTGACTACGTTGATGTCGGGGTCGGCCGCGATGGCCCGCCAGTCGCTGTCGCTGCGTTCATAGCCGTACTTGCGTGCGGTGACGTCGGCCAACTCGGCGTTGATGTCGCACACGGAGATGTAGCGGAGTTCCGGCAGCGTCGGGGCGTAGAGAGTGGGGGCCACCCGGTACGCCGCGATATGTGCCCTGCCCGCCATGCCTGCGCCGATGACGGCGATTCCGATGGTCATTCATCCTCCTTGATGAACAGGTCCGCGCAACTTGGAGCGCTCCATGGATCCAACGATAGCACCTGGCGACGAATTGTCAATACAAATCCGATGGAAGATTTGCCCGAGAGGGGAACCGTGGCGGACGGGGCGGCGCGATGGCCCGTCGGCAAGCCTGGGTGTGGGCGACGACCTCGCGGTGGTTGTGGCGGACGGGGTGGCGCGATGGCCCGTCGGCAAGCATCCCGGCAGTGGGGACGGCTTTGCGGTGGTTGTGGCGGATGGGGCGGCGCGATGGCCTGTCGGCAAGCATCCCGGCAGTGGGGACGGCTTTGCGGTGGTTGTGGCGGATGGGGCAGCGCGATGGCCCGTCGGCAAGCCTGGATGTGGGTAGGGACGGCCGGTGTGGGCGCCGGAGGAGTGGGGTCGAGCGGGTGCCCCGCGTGGCCATGCCGGACGCGTCGCCACCCGGTCCGACTCCCGAAAATCGACCACTGGTCGATTCTGATCTGTCTGACGTCGAGGATCGCCCACTGCCTCACTTCCCGGACGCGTCCGCCGTCCGTCACGCTCCCCGAAAATCGGCCAGTGGTCGATTCTGATCCG
>NZ_FQZG01000008.1 GCF_900141915.1 Tessaracoccus bendigoensis DSM 12906
CCATAGACGTTGAGGCTCCTGGCGAAGTAGCCAGACTCCCCGTCGATGTCGACATACAGCGAGTCGAACGAGGTTCCGCCCTGTTCGAGCGCCTCGGCCATGACCTCATGGGCCGACCGGATGAGTTGGACGGCCCTCCTAGGGCCGAGGTCGGCCGTGGGCTGCTCGAAGTGGATTCTGGCGCGCCACAATGCTTCGTCGGCATAGATGTTGCCCACGCCGCTGATCAGCCGCTGATCGAGGATCGCGCGTTTGACGGTGGTGTGCCTGGCCCGCATGCGACGCGCCACCGCCGACTGGTCGAAGCGGGGGTCGAAGGGGTCAAGCGCGATGTGCGGGACCGGGTCACCTGCTCCCCCGAGCACGATTTCGAGGCCACCGAACATGCGCTGGTCCACGAACCTGAGCTGTCTGCCTCCGTCGAGGTCAAACAGCACCCTCGTGTTGCGCAGCAGCACGTCATCCGGGCCACCGATGCGGAGCTGGCCGCTCATCCCAAGGTGGACGATCATCGCATCGCTGCCGAGCACCAGCCACAGGTACTTGCCCTTGCGGCGCACGTCGTCGATGGTGCGGCCAGCCAGATCAGCGGAGAACGCATCTGCGCCGATCGGATGGCTGCGCACCGGCCTGGGATGGAGCACGGTGACGGCGTCGATCCGGCGACCGATCACATGGGATTGGAGGCCACGGCGGACGACCTCGACCTCGGGCAGCTCAGGCACCCGTGAGTACCTCGACGGCCTGCCGTGCGGCGATCTGCTCTGCTCTCTTCTTGCTGGGCGCGATCCCCTCCCCCAGCGGCGAGCCGTCGACGATGACCACCGCGGTGAACACGCGTTGGTGGTCTGGCCCAGTGCCTGCCACCTCATAGTGGGGCACGTCCCAGCCGCTGGCTGCGCAGAGTTCCTGCAGCACGGTCTTGTGATCGGCGTAGTCGCCCGAAGCCTCCGACTTGGCGATCAGTGGGTCGAAGACGCTGTGCACGAACCGCGCCGAGCCTTCGGTACCCGCCGAGAGGTGGACGGCGCCGATCACGGCCTCCATCGTGTCGGCGAGGATCGACGCCTTCTGGGTGCCCTTCGTGGCGGCCTCGCCTTTACCGAGTCGCAGGTGGTCGCTCAGGTCGAGGGTGCGGGCGACCTCAGCGAGCGCCACGGCACTGACCACGCTAGCTCGGAGCTTGGCGAGCTGCCCTTCACTGAGGTCGGGGTATGTGAGGTAGATGTGTTCGGTGACGACGATCTGGAGTACCGCGTCCCCGAGGAACTCCAGCCTCTCGTTGGAGGCTATGGCACCGTTCTCGTAGGCGAAACTCCGATGCGTGAAGGACAGCTCGAAGAGCTGGGCGTCTACCTCGACACCCAGCTCATTCAGCCGGTCTTGGAGTCTACTCACCCGCGAACTCGGCGCGGTGGCGATCCGGTCAGGCCTCGAGGACCTGGCGACGCTCTCCGCGCGGGCCGTACTGGCCACAGCTGGGGCATGCGGTGTGCTGGAGGTGGGGCTCACGGCACGCCGGGTTTGCACAGGTCACGGTGGGGACGACGGTCGTCTTCCACTGCGCCCGACGCGAACGGGTATTGCTGCGCGACATTCTCCGCTTCGGAACGGCCACGATCTTCTCCTTATGTCTTTCGACTAGCGACTCAAAGTCAGTTTGGGGTGTCACCGGTCAGATCGGCAAGCTTCGACCACCGGGGGTCGATCTTCTCACCGTGCCCGTGCTCAGGGTCCTCATTCAGGTTGAACCCGCATTCGGGGCACAAACCAAGGCAATCTTCCCTGCACAGGGGCGTGAACGGCAACTCGAGCACCACGGCGTCACGCAGGGCCACTTCCAAGTCGATCGTCTCGTCCACGACGAGGCTCTCGTCATCGTCCATCTCGTTGCCGGGATAGAAGAAGAGTTCCTGCACATCGAAGGATTCCTCGTCCTCGATGCTGTCCAGGCAGCGGGCACACTGGCCGTGCAACTGCACGGTAGCTGTTCCCGAAGCCAGGACACCTTCGGAGACCGACTGGAGCAAAAGGTCGAGCTCAATGTCGGAATCCTGCGGTACCCCGATCACTTCGATGCCCATGTCGGCCGGCGCAGGCACCGTCGTGTCGATGCGCTGACATGCTCCCGCACCTCGACCGAGCTCATGCACCTCGAGGATGAGGGGTGAGCGCCGATCCGGATGGGAATGCACGCGCGACACGTCGGATCTCCTTTGTAGACCATCCATGAATCTCGTCATGACCGACCGCCAACTCTACCGTGACAACTGTGGCCGTCCAAATCTCTCCAGGAGCGCCCCGAGGACCAGACCCACCACCGCCGGAACCAGCCACCCGAAACCGATGTTGTATCCGGGAAGCCAGCTGGCAGCGAAGTCCACCAGCACCCTCGCCCAGGGCCGAGAGGCGAACGGTTCCGGCAGCGCCTTGACGAGGTCGAACAGCGCGGCGACCCCGGTCAGCCCGGTGACACCCCTGTGGATATACGGCTTGTGACCGACCCAACGCGACGCGATCCCCATGGCGATGGCGACGATCGCTAGGGGATACAACAGCATGAGGACCGGAACGGAATAGGCGATCAGGGTCTCCAGCCCGGCGTTGGCGACCACGGCCGACACGGTCGTGAACCCCAGCGCCCAGGCCCGGTATCCGACACGCCCGCCGGTGAGCGTGACGAACATCTCCGAGCAGGCCACGATCAGGCCGATCGCGGTCTTCAGACATGCGACAGTAACGATGCCCGCGATCAGCATGAGGCCCGGCACGCCGAACAGATGGCGACTCACCGCCGCCAGCACCACCCCGCCGTTGTCGGCTTCGGGAACCGCGCCGACGCTGGTGGCTCCCACATACACCAGTGAGACATAGACCACGGCGATGCCGATGCCACCCAACAGCCCGGCCCTGGCAATCTCGGCGGCGACCCGCCCCCGCTCCTGGACGCCGAGCCGGTGCAGGGCCTCAACGACCACGATGGCGAAGGCGAGCCCCGCGAGGGCGTCCATGGTGCTGTAGCCGTCCAGGAAGCCGGTGGTCAGTGGCGCGGACGCGTATGCTCCGGTCGGCTCAGCCAGCTCCGAGCTCATCGGCATGACCAGGGCCCCGACGACAAGGGCCGCGAGCAGGACCAGGAAGGTCGGAGTCAGGTAACGGCCGATCGAATCCAGCAGACGCGTCGGCCGCATCGCGACGAACCCGGTGATCCCGAAGAACACCACCGTAAACAGCAGCAGCCCAAGCCGCGCAGAGGCGGCTGGGAGGAGCGGGCGTACCCCGACCTCGAAGGAGACCGTGGCCGTCCTCGGGATCGCGAATGCCGGGCCGATGGTGAGGTACAGCAGGACGGTGAACCCGATCGAGTAGCGCCGAGACACCGGGGCGACGACGTCGGCAACGCTCCGGCTGCCGCTGAGGGCCGCTGCCACAAGGGCCGCGACGGGGAGCCCGACCGCGGTGATCAGGAAGCCAAGCGTCGCAAGGGGTGAGGCGGCGCCGGCGGCCCGACCCAGCTGGACTGGGAAGATCAGGTTCCCTGCGCCGAAGAAGAGACCGAAGATGAGTGAACTCAGCAGGAGCCGCTGGACGCCCGTCAACCGCTGCATGGCGGGCCACTCAGCGTGGCTGCGGGAACTTGCGTCCGAGCGCTGCCCGGACGTTGCCCGGAACATAGCCGGTGACGTCGCCACCGAGTCGGACGACCTGTCGGATGATCGTGGATGAGAGGGTCACATGGGCGCGGGCAGCCGGAAGCAGAACCGTCTCCACGTCGCCCATCTCCTGGTTCATGTGGGCCATCTGCAGCTCGAAGTCGAAGTCGGCCCCGAAACGAAGGCCCTTCACCACCGCACGGATCCCCCGTTCACGGCAGAAGTCGACCAGCAGGCCGTCCATCGCCTCGACGGTGATGCCGTCGAGGTCCGACGTGGCGCCTTTCACAAGCTCCACCCGCTCGTCGAAGTCGAAGAGGTAGTTCTTCGTGGAGTTGTTGCCGATGGCGACGACGACCTCACCGAACAGCGCATGCGCGCGGCGGATGATGTCGAGGTGCCCGACGGTGATGGGATCGAACGAGCCGGGACAGAGGACCTTCACGGTGACTCCTTGTGAGACGACTGTGGTGAGACTACCCCTTCGCCTCAGCCGACCGAGCCGTAATAGAGGGTCGTCTCCCCGTAGCGCCGCTCCCAGGTGTCGGTGAACTCGGCAGGCCAGGAGGGCGCCCGATCCCTGGATGACCTCTCGACCACCACGAGGCCGCGCGGAGCGACGGCGGAGACGCTCAACGCAACGAGGAGGTCCTCGATCGCGTCGGTCGCGACGTCGTATGGCGGGTCGAGGAACACGAGGTCGAAACGTCGGCCGGGCGACGAGGCCGCCACGTCCGCCTTCACCGCCCGCACCTCGGCCCGCAGCCCAAGGGTGCGGGCGTTGTGCTCGATCAGTTTCATGGTCGGTCGGTCCGCCTCTACCAGCACGACGGGGTCGGCCCCCCTGCTCGCGGCCTCCAGGCCGACCGCGCCCGAGCCTGCGAACAGGTCGAGCACGGCTATCCCGGACAGCTGTTCTCCGGGGGCGGCACCGGTCGCGTCGAACCAACTGACCAGAGCCGAGAACAGCGCCTCGCGGGTGCGGTCAGTGGTCGGCCGCGTGGCATCCCCCTTGGGCGTGGCAAGCCTGCGGCCTTTGGCTGACCCGGAGATGATGCGGCTCACGACTTCTCCATCCATTCGCCGGCCGCCAGCTCCTCGGCCTTGGTCATCAGGTCGGCCAGCAGCGGATCTGCGGCCGATCGCTCGTCGTCCAGCACCTCCTCCGCCAACACTTTGGCGTGCGCGATCACGTCGGCATCGGTGAGGGCACGCAGCAGTTTGAGCGTTCCCCGCCCCGACTGGTTGGCGCCGAGGACATCGCCCTCCCTGCGCAACGTGAGGTCGAGCTCGGCCAACTCGAAACCGTCGTCTGTCGATGCCATCGCGCCCAGTCTGGTCTCGGCGTCGGCGTTGTCGTCGACCGGAGCCAACAGCAGGCACAGGCCTGCGTGGACGCCACGACCGACGCGACCCCGCAACTGGTGCAGCTGGCTGAGCCCGAACCTGTCGGCGTCCATCACGACCATCACCGAGGCGTTGGGCACGTCGACGCCGACCTCGATCACCGTCGTGGCAACGAGCACATCGAGCTTTCCTGCAACGAACGCCGCCATCGCGTCGTCGCGTTCGGCCACCGGCTGCCTGCCGTGGACCACCGCGATCCGCAGCCCGCTCAGCGGCCCCGATGCAAGTTGCGGGGCCAGCTCCTCGACGGCCGCCAGTTGACGCTCCCCGTCGGCCTCCATGCCGGCCTCAACCTGGTTGCCCGCGATCGCGGGACACACCACGAACGCCTGCCGCCCGCCCGCGACCTCCTCGCGGATGCGTTCCCAGGCCCGGTCGACCCAACTGGGGTGCTGCAAGGTGTTGACGTAGACCGTCTGCACCTTCTGCCGCCCGGCCGGCCGTTCCCGCAGTTCGCTGACCTCAAGGTCGCCGAACACCGTCATCGCGATGGATCTGGGGATCGGGGTGGCCGTCATCACCAGCGTGTGCGGCTTGTTCTCGGCCTTTGCGGAGAGCAGCGCCCGTTGCTCGACACCGAAGCGGTGCTGCTCGTCGATGACCACCAGGCCGAGGTCGAAGAAGGTGACCGGGTCGCTGAGCAGGGCGTGCGTACCGATCACGATACCGGCCTCGCCGGTGACGATATCGTTGAGGGCCTCGCGCTTTGCGGCCGTCGACCTGCTCCCGGTGAGCAGCACGACGCCGGTCGCCTCCGGGTGCGCGCCGA
Source organism: Tessaracoccus bendigoensis DSM 12906 (assembly GCF_900141915.1). Taxonomy (GTDB): domain Bacteria; phylum Actinomycetota; class Actinomycetes; order Propionibacteriales; family Propionibacteriaceae; genus Arachnia; species Arachnia bendigoensis. The sequence goes on from NZ_FQZG01000008.1 coordinate 5,830, forward strand.
GCTTCCTGCCCTCCCCCAGGTCGCCGAGCAGGCTCGTGATGCTCTGGTAGTGCTGTTTTGCGAGCACCTCCGTCGGGGCAAGAAGCACCGCCTGCCCTCCAGCGTCGACGGTGCGGAGCATGGCCCGGAGCGCGACGACGGTCTTGCCTGATCCGACCTCCCCCTGCAGCAGCCGATTCATCGGTGATGTGCGTGCGAGTTCGGAGAAGATCGTTTCGCAGGCCGCGATCTGGCCGGCGGTCAGGATGAAGGGGAGCCGTTCGTCGAATGCGTCCAGGATCCCTGCTTTGCGGCGGGGACGTGGGGTGGCTGGTTGGGCCCCGGCATCACGCCGCTTCTGCGCCATGGCCAGCTGGATGCCGAACGCCTCATCGAATCGGAGCCGGTCGACCCCGACCTTGGCCTGATCGGTCGAGGTCGGTTCGTGGACCGCGGTGAGCGCGTGCTCAAAGGGGAGTACCCCGGCGCGCTCGACGATCCAGGCAGGCAGGGTGTCGCCACGCAACGTCGGCAGCACCATCTCGATCGAGTCGGCGATCACCCACGTCGGCAGCTTCGACGAAGCGGGATACAACCCCACCATCGTCGCCCTCTGCACCTGCCTCTGCATCGCCTGGCGGGCGGTGGCGTTCTTCCCGCCCGTGACCTTTGCGCCGTCGAGGATGACGAAGTCGGGATGCGTGAACTGGAACCGGTGCTGGAACTGGCCGACGCGTCCGACGAAGATGCCACGGGCGCCGGGAGACAACTGGCGGGTCCAGAACTCCAGGTGGCGCCTGTTGCCGGAGAACAGCGACAGCGAGACGTACTCGTCGCCGTCGGTGATGGTGGCCTGCACGCGGCCCGAGCCACCGCTGTACCTGATCTCGGAGCTGACGACCCTTGCGATGACCGCGACCTCTTCGCCGACCTTCAGCTGGCCGAACGACGTCATCTCCGTGCCCGAGAGGTAGCGCCGTGGCACGTGCCTGACCAGGTCGTCGACCGTGACGAGACCCAGTTTGGCGAACTCTGCGGCGGTCTTGCCGCCGACGACATCGACCAGACGTCGGGCCAGTTCGCGGTAGATCGGGGTTTGCCAGGTCGCCATGGCTAAACCTTAGCGAGGGACACCGACAGGAGTTCCCGGCGGGGAGGGGCGGAGACGGAATCGGCGGCCCACCGAGGTGGACCGCCGATCGCAGTTTGCTTGTGAGCGGGGCTCAGCGTGAGACCTTGCCTGCCTTGAGGCAGGAGGTGCACACGTTGACACGCTGCGGCACACCGTTGATGGTGGCGCGAACGCGCTGAATGTTCGGGTTCCAGCGACGGTTGGTCTTCTTCTTCGACCACGGCACGTTGTGACCGAACCCAGGTCCCTTGGCGCAGACGTCACACTTGGCAGCCACTGGAATCTCCTCGTAGTTCGTGCCCGGACCCTCGGCCCAGGTTTGGTTCAGGGTGCCTTCCGAAGGAAGACAACCGCATTATCTTAACCCGCGTTCGGCTGATCAGCCAAACCCGTCACTTCCGGCGGCGCCGGTTACCCGACTTGCGTTCACCGCCGTCGGCGGGGGCCTGCGAGTCGACCGGGTCGTCGAATCGCAGGTAGCCGGCGCCGTGGCAATGCTCGCAGGGCTCGGTGAACGCCTCCGCGAGGCCGGTGCCGATCCGCTTCCGGGTCAACTGCACCAGCCCGAGGCTGGTCACCTCGGCGACCTGGTGGCGCGTCCGGTCGCGGGCCAGGCACTCGACCAGGCGACGCAGCAGCAGGTCACGGTTGCTCGGAAGCACCATGTCGATGAAGTCGATCACGATGATGCCGCCGAGGTCACGCAACCGCAGTTGGCGCACGATCTCCTCGGCCGCCTCAAGGTTGTTGCTGGTCACGGTCGCCTCGAGGTTGCCTGCCGACCCGGTAAACCGGCCGGTGTTGACGTCGATCACCGTCATCGCCTCGGTGCGGTCGATCACCAGGGAGCCTCCCGAGGGGAGGTAGACCTTCCTGTCGAGCGCCTTGGCGATCTGCTCATCGACGCGGAACTTCGCGAACACGTCCTTGCCGTTCTCGCCGACCTCGAACCGCTCCACCCGATCGGCCAGATGCGGGGCGACATGGCCGACGTAGGCCGAGATCGCGTCGAACGCGTCGTCCTGCTCGCCGTTGCCCTGGACGATCAGGTGTCCGAAGTCCTCTGTGAACAGGTCGCGCACGATCCGTAGCGTCAGGTCAGGCTCGGCGTAGAGCGCCTGCGGGGCGCCACCCTGCTTCGACTTCTTCTCGATGACCTCCCACTGCGCCTTAAGGCGGTTCACGTCACGGACGAGTTCGTCCTCCGCGACGCCTTCAGCGGCGGTGCGGACGATAACCGACTCGTCATCGGAGATCAGCCCGCTCAGCACGCTGCGCAGGCGGTTGCGCTCAATGTCGGGCAGCTTGCGGGAGATACCGCTCAGGTGTCCTCCCGGCGAGTAGACGATGTAGCGGCCCGGCAGTGAGATGTGCGCCGTCAGGCGGGCACCCTTCGCGCCGACCGGGTCCTTCGTCACCTGCACGAGGACGCTCTGCCCGGACTTCAGCACGTTCTCGACCTTGCGATTCTCCCCGGTCGCTCCGAAGGAGGCCCAGTCAACCTCGCCGGCATAGAGCACCGCGTTCCGTCCGCGACCAATGTCGATGAAGGCCGCTTCCATGCTCGGCAGCACGTTTTGGACCTTGCCGAGGTAGATGTTGCCGATCAGCGACGCGGCCGATGGCTTGTCGACGTAGTGCTCGACGAGGATGTCGTCCTCGATCACAACCAGCTGGGTGTAATCCTCGGATTGCCGGATGATCAGCTTCCGGTCGACCGCCTCACGCCTGGCCAGGAACTCGGCCTCGCTGAGGATCGGTACACGACGGCGCCCCGCGGCACGCGATTCCTTGCGCCGCTGACGCTTCGCCTCCATCCGGGTGGAGCCCTCGATGCCGGTCACCTCGCCGTCGGAGGAGCCTTCCTTGTCGTTTTCGCCCCTGCGACGGCGACGGCGACGGCGACGCGTGGTCGAGCCGTTCTCATCGGCATCGGAATCGTCCTCGTTGGAATCAGCGCTGCCGGAATCGCCCTCCGAGGTGTTCTCACCGGCTCCTTCGGCTGGCGGTTCCTCACCGGAGTCCTCGTCTGCTTCATCGTCGGAGTCCTCGTCCCGGGAATCAGAGCGACGACGGCGACGACCTCCGCGGCGGCGGCGGCGACGGGCCGGACGCTCGTCGTCAGACTCGGCGTCGGGTTCCTCACCCGAAGGCTCATCCGTGTCGGCCTCGCCGTCCCCGTGCTGCGCGGCAGCCTCGTCACCGATAGGCTCGGGGTCGGTTTCGGGTGTGTCGTGTCCCTCGTCGGAATCCTCACCGGCGGCGATGGCTCCCGCAAGGGCGGCCAGTTCGGCGTCGCGGGCCTCCTTCGTGATGAAGGGGTCGGCCTGCACCGCCTTGCGCGCCTCCGCGATGTCCTCGGCGGCCTTTAGCGCGGCGCCGATGGGATCGTCGGTCTCGTCAGGGGTGTGCGGTTCGGGGGCAGCGGCCTTGCGGGTCGCGCGTCGACGCCGTGACCTGGGCTGCTCGACAGCCTGCGCGTCGGACACCTGCTGGTTCTCTGTGGCCGTGTCCGCTGTGGTCGTGTCCTCTTCGAGCGGTTCCTCTTCCGGTGTCGCCTCATCGAGCGGCTGAGCGGCCACGGGAGCGTCGACATGCTCGGGTGCCGCGGCGGCCCGGGTCGCTCGACGACGGCGGGCGGGAGGCTGAGCGACAGGTTCCGCCTTCACCTCCACGACGGGCGCCTCGATAGCGGCGAACTGAGGAGCGGACTCGATCGACGACTGGGTCGGGGCGGCCACGATGGCCGACTGGACCGGCGTGGCTGCGATCGCCCGGGGCTCGACCGGTTCAGGGGCGGCGGTCGGGCGGGTCGCGCGGCGTCGCCGCACGGGTACCTCCGGCGCCGCCGAGGGAGCGTCAGGCGCAGGGCTGGAAGTGACCTCATCGGCGTCCGCGGGAGCGACCTCATCCGAGGATTCCTCAACCGTCGGGGTCTCGGGCTCCGATGCGCCGGGCTCCTCCACAGCTGCCGGCTTCTGCTTGGCGGGGCTGCGCCGATTCTTGGCCGGGGCCTTGGCAGCAGCGGCCCCGCCGGCATCTACCTCACCCTCGTCGGCTTCCGCAACCGCGGGAGCGGCGGTCTTGCGTGTCGCACGGCGGCGAACGGGCTTCTCAGGGGCCTGTTGGCCATCGGCAGGCTCCGCGGACCCGTCGTTGGGCACCACGGTCTCATTCGTACCTTCCGCCTCGGCAGCCTCGACCGGGACCTTGCGGCGGCGGGTGGTGGCCTCCGTGGTGGCGGTGTCGGCGCGTCGGCGCTTGGGCGTGATGTCGGTCGTCGCCCCCTCCTCGGTAGGGGTGGTCGATTCAGGGGCGGGCGATCCTGCCGGTCGCGAGGCGGTGCGGCGTCGGCGCGTCACCGGCTTGGATTCTGTGGGTTCGTTGGACTCGCTGGCGATCTCGTTGTCGAGCATGCGGCTCCTTACGCGCGTAGCGCGGACGGGCACAACCGGGGTTGTGCACTAAGACAGAAGGTCGGCCGAAGCTACGGGCAGTCGCGGCATGATTGCCGCGGTGCAGCCCGCTGCACACGGTTTGGCACCGGCGGTGCCGTGACCTGTTCGCCATTATCGCACAGGCACCAAAGAATGGGGATATTTCTCCGTCGCTCAGGCCTGCTCAGCGCAGCGGGTCGCCGATCTCACCATTGCGCAGGGGCCCCTGTGCGACCCTCGTCAGCAGCGCCTGGGACGGCACCCGGGCATCGATCTTCCTCAGCGCGGAAACCACATCGTCGGGTCTCACCAACGGCGTCTGGTGCAGGCACCGCAGGACCAGCGTCTCGTCGTCCCTGGCCTCGAGATGGATCACCGCTGAGCGCACGTCGAACGTCCGCATGCCGCTCTTGGTCATCCGCTCGACCGTGAACGTCTCCTGATCAAGCAGAGCCGCGACCACATCCGTCAGCACCCCGGTCGGCGTCTGGGCGATTTTCAGCACCCAATCGGAGGCTTGGAGGAGATCGCCGAGGGATTCGGCTACCGCATCGGCGGCGTCCAACACCACGAAACCGTGTGGGAGGACCTCATTGAGGGCGTTCCTGACCTTTGCCGGGGCGCAGACCTCCTTGAGGCCCAACTCGACGTACTCAGCCTCGGAGGCGGCCGAGGTGGGAGCCGCGTTCGCATACGAGATGCGCGGGTGGGGCGAGAAGCCAGATGAGTAGGCCATGGGAATCTCCGCACGCCGAAGCGCCCTCTCAAGGGCCCGGCCGAAGTCGCGGTGTGAGGTGAACCGGGCTGGCCCACGCTTCGCGTACCTGAGGCGCAACTTCTGCGCTGGCGGTGCCTGCTGGACTGGTGGCTGTCGGTTTCCCACGAGCGGAGTCTAGCCGCCCCACAGCGCCGGCCTGTGACGCTTCCGGGGTGGGCTGAAGGGTCACGCACCGGTGTCCAACGTCGACCGACGACAACGAAGTCAGTCGCCCGAATGACGCGCCATACCCGTGCAATTGGGCGCGACGGGCCACTAGAGTGAGGCCACGCCACCATTGTCGCCCGCTCAACGCGGGCCGGCCCCACGAAGGAAGTCCAGAAATGCTGCCCTGGCCCCGGCTCCCCCAACACCTGACGTGGCTCCAATCCGAGACCCAACGTCTGCTCGGCTTCGGCGTCCGCGCCATCGTCCCCGGGAAGGGAGCCGCCTGGCTGGACGGGTCCGGGCTTCCCGACGAGTCCCACCCGGTTGAGACTTGGATCACCTGCCGCACGGCCCACGTGTACTCGCTCGGCGTCCTGCTCGGTCGCCCGGGATCACAAGTCCTGGCGCAAGGCGCCGTCGACGCTCTGGCGCTCGGGCCGCTACGCGACGCCACGCACGGCGGCTGGTTCCATGACGCGCGTCAACAGGGCGCCAAGGAGGCCTACGACCATGCCTTCGTCGTGTTGGCTTCGAGTTCCGCAACGCTCGCTGGCCTGGACGGCGCCCGCCAGCTGCTGGATGACGCGCTCGACACCATCATGGAGCGGTTCTGGGACGAGGAGCACGGCCTGATGGTCGACGCCGTCTCCCCCAGCTTCGACTCGGTCGACCCGTACCGTGGCATCAACGCGAACATGCACTCCGTCGAAGCGTTCCTCGCCGCTGCCGATGTCACCGGCGATGTCGCCTGGCTGCGCCGCGCGGAACGAATCGCGCGGTTCGCCCGTTCGCAGGCCGAGGCAAACCAGTGGCGGCTCCCGGAGCACTTCGATGAGGACTGGGTGCCCCAGCTCGAATACAACGTCGACCGCCCCGACGATCCATTCCGCCCGTACGGGGCCACCGTCGGGCACGGGCTCGAGTGGGCACGGCTGTTCCTGCACCTGCAGGCTGCACTCGGCGACACGGAGGCCGGTTGGGTCGACGCGGCCGTCTCGCTGTACGACCGGGCGGTCGCCGATGGGTGGGCCGCCGACGGCAAGGAAGGATTCGTCTACACCACAGGCTGGGACGGGACCCCGGTGACGCGTGACCGGATGCACTGGGTCGCGGCAGAAGCGATCGGCGCGGCTGCCGCCCTCTACAGCGCCACCGGCGATGAGCGGTTCGCGTCCGACTACGCGCGCTGGTGGGACCACGCCGAAACCTGCTTCATCGACCGTTTCGACGGCTCCTGGTTCCACCAGCTCGATCCCCAGAACCGGCCGACGGACACCGTCTGGCCGGGGAAGCCGGACTTGTACCACGCTGTGCAGGCGACGCTGATCCCGCGTCTGCCACTGACTCCTTCTCTGGCGACTGCGGTGAGCCGCGGGCTGTTGCAGGGCTAAAGCCGGCCAGAGCGGGCTAGAGCAACGCGTCGGCCAGGATTTCGAACGCGCGCAAGCGCACTTCCCTGGCCGCGTCGGGGCTGTGGTCACGTCGGGCTTTGAGCACTATCCAGGGTTCGTTGGGAACTTGAACGTGAAAACAGGCCTTTTGGGCCATCGACCCCGGGATAGTGCTCAACGTCAAGACCGCACCGAGCGGCGCCGTCGACGCGGTCTTACCCGAGGTTCTCGTCGCCACCGGCGTCGTCGGGTGGTTAGTCAGCGACCTCCCACCTGCGCCATGTCGCTGGTGTCGATGTTCTCCACGACTCGGAAGTGGCTGAAACACTCACCCCTGCAACCGGTCAGCGCTTCTTGTAGAGCTTCTTCGACTGGTAGACGGGCTCGGAGGTGACGTTGATCCCGAGGTTCCGCAGGATCCCCTCGTCGACCGAGCCGAGGATCACCGAGCTGTGCACGTCGCAGCCCCGCAGCTCTCGCAACTGGTCTAGCGCAACCCTCGCGTGTTCGTCGAAGTTGGCGCTGACCGAGAGCGCGATCAGCACCTCGTCGGTGTGCAGACGCGGGTTGGCGCTGCCAAGGTGCTCGGTCTTCAGCGTCTGGATCGGTTCGATGCTCTCCGGGGCCAGCAGCCTGACCTTGTCGTCGATTCCCGCGAGCGCCTTGAGCGCGTCGAGCAGCATGGCCGAACAGGCGCCGAGCAGCGGCGACGTCTTGCCCGTGACGATGCGTCCGTCGGCCAGCTTGATCGCGGCCGCGGGCGCCTTCGTCTTGCGTTCGAGCTCCAGCGCAGGGCCGACGACAGGACGGTCGCCCCTGGTGATGCCGACCTGGCTCATCGTGAGGGCGATCCGGTCGGAGACCGTCGGCTCAAGCTCGTCTCGCCGCTCGGCCACCAAAGCTTTGAAGTAGCGCCTGATGATCTCCTGCTTGGCGGCGGCCCGGCACACCTCGTCGTCCGAGATGCACACGCCCGCCATGTTGACGCCCATGTCCGTCGGAGACTGGTAGGGGGAACTGCCGGTCAGCCGTTCCAGCAGCAGCTTCAGGACCGGGAAGATCTCCACGTCGCGGTTGTAGTTGACGCACTGCTCGCCGTAGGCGGCCAGGTGGTACGGGTCGATCATGTTCACGTCGTCAAGGTCGGCGGTGGCCGCCTCGTAGGCCAGGTTGACGGGATGATCGAGGGGCAGATTCCAGATCGGGAACGTCTCGAATTTTGCGTATCCCGACGAGATCGACCGCTGATGGTCGTGATACAGCTGCGAAAGGCAGGTCGCCATCTTCCCGCTGCCCGGCCCGGGAGCCGTGACGACGACGACGTCACGCTCGGTCTCGATGTACTCGTTGCGACCGTAGCCGGCCTCGCTCATGATGAGCACCACATCGTTCGGGTAGCCCTTGATCGGGTAGTGCCGGTAGACCTTGAGACCGAGCCGCTCCAGCTTGCGTTTGAACGCGCGGGCCTGGCGGTGCTCGTCGGTCATCTGGGTGATCACGACGCTCCCGACGAACAGGCCGTAGGAGCGGAACTCATCGATGAGCCGAAGCACGTCGGCCTCGTAGGGGATGCCGAGGTCGGCCCGCACCTTGTTCCTGGCCAGGTCGACCGCCGAGACGGCGATGACGATCTCGACGTCGTCCTTCATCGTCTCGAGCATCTGGATCTTGTTGTCCGGGGTGAACCCGGGAAGCACCCTCGAAGCGTGGTGATCGTCGAACAGCTTGCCCCCGAACTCGAGATAGAGCTTGCCACCGAAGCGCGCCCGGCGCTCGTTGATGTGCTCCGACTGAAGAGCGAGGTACCGCTCGCGATCAAATCCAAGGTCAGCCACGGATGCACAGCCTACCTGCTGCCCGAACCGCGAGACGGGCAGTGCCGGACTCCACCTGCGGACGGGGCGTCAGGCCAGATCCGGGCCAACCACGGTGAGCGGCAACAGGACGCGGCCGGTCGGGCCGATCTGGATCTCGGTGTCCATCTGCGGGCACACACCGCAGTCGTAACATGGCGTCCAGCGGCAATCCTCGACCTCGCGCTCGTCGATCGCGTCCTGCCAGTCCTCCCACAGCCAATCACGGTCGAGGCCGGCATCGAGATGATCCCAAGGCAGGACCTCCTCGTAGCCCCGCTCGCGGGTGGTGAACCAATCGAGGTCGATCCCGAACCGGGCCAGTTCCTCGTTGGCGGCCGTTGTCCATCTCTCGTAGCTGAAGTGCTCGCTCCAGCCGTCGAACTTGCCGCCCTCACGCCACACCCGCTCGATGACGCGACCGACGCGGCGGTCGCCGCGCGACAGGAGGCCCTCGATGATGCCCGGTTTCCCGTCGTGGTACCGCATGCCGATGGCCTTGCCGTAGTTGCGATCCTGCCGGATCGTCTCCTTCAGCAGCATCAGCCGGTGGTCGATCGTTTCGGCGCTGGCCTGCGCCGCCCACTGGAACGGGGTGTGTGGCTTCGGCACGAAACCACCGATGGACACCGTGCAGCGGATGTCGCGGGTGCCTGAGGCCCGACGGCCGGTCTCGATCACGCGGGTCGCCAGGTTGGCGATGGCGAGCACGTCTTCGTCGGTCTCTGTCGGGAGCCCGCACATGAAGTACAGCTTTACCTGACGCCAGCCAGACGAGAACGCGGCGGCGACGGTGTCGATCAGGTCATCCTCGGTGACCATCTTGTTGATCACCTTGCGCATCCGTTCCGAGCCGCCCTCGGGAGCGAACGTCAACCCGGAGCGGCGACCGTTGCGGCTCAGTTCGTTGGCCAGGTCGATGTTGAACGCGTCGACGCGGGTCGACGGCAACGAGAGTGACACGTTGGTGCCCTCGTACCGGTCGGCGAGTTGGCGGGTGACCTCCGCGATCTCGGAGTGGTCGGCCGAACTCAGCGAAAGCAGGCCGATCTCTTCCAGCCCGGTCGCCTTCAGCCCGCCCTGCACCATGGCGCCGATGGTTTCGATGTTGCGTTCGCGGACCGGGCGCGTGATCATGCCCGCCTGGCAGAACCGGCAACCCCGGGTGCAGCCGCGAAAGATCTCGACGGAGTAGCGCTCGTGCACGGTCTCCGCCATCGGAACGATGGGCTTCTTGGGATAGGGCCACTGATCGAGATCCATGAGCGTGTGTTTGCGCACCTGGTGCGGAACCCCTGCCCGGTTCGGTGCCACGCGCTGGATCCGCCCGTCGCCCAGATAGTCGACGTCGTAGAACCGCGGCACATAGAAGGCCCCGGTCAACGCCAGCCGCATGAGCAGCCCGTCACGGCCCCCCTCCCGACCTTCCACCTTCCATTCCCGGATGATGTCGGAGATGAGAAGCGAAGCCTCCTCGCCGTCGCCGAGCACCGCGACGTCGATGAAGTCCGCTATCGGTTCCGGGTTGAACGCGGCGTGACCGCCCGCAATCACGAGGGGCTCGTCTTCCCCGCGGTCGGCGGCGTGCAGGCTCAACTGAGCCAGGTCGATCAGGTTGAGCAGGTTGGTGTAACCCAGCTCGGTCGAGAAGGAGACGCCGAGCACGTCGAACCTGCCGACCGGGCGATGCGCGTCGAGGGTGAACTGCGGGATGGAGTGTTCCCGCATCAGCGCCTCCATGTCCGGCCACACCGAGTAGGTGCGCTCGGCGAGGATCCAGTCGCGTTCGTTGAGCACCTCGTACAGGATCGCCACCCCTTGGTTGGGTTGGCCGACCTCATAGGCGTCGGGATAGGAGAGGCACCAGCGCACGTCGACGGCTTCCCAGTCCTTGACGACGCTGTTGTGTTCACCGCCGACGTATTGGATCGGCTTGTTCACCCGGGCGAGCAGGGGCTCGAGCCGGTCGAACACCGAGTGCAGCGGCAGCGCGTCCGTCGTCATGTGGAACCTCCAGTTCAGCGAGCGTCGTCCAGACTATCCGGGAGACTACCGCCCCCACCACCGTCGGCTCCCCGGGAACCTTCCCGTGCCCCCGCCGGCGGAACCAGCCTCGCCTCAGAGTGAAGACAAAGGTGAACTGCTCGCGCTGCTGGCCGCGCTCGCGGCCACCGTCGAGGACCTCAGCGAGCGCCTCGTCGGGGTCGAGCGGCGACCGTGGATGGTGTGGCCCACCCCATCGACTGAACTCGACCAATGGGTCAACGGGTGGTTCGTCCCCACGTTCCGATTCGAAACGGTCCTCGAGGGTTTGAGCCGTTCGCGCTCGAGGCGTGGGGACGCGAGGCCCGCGCATTTGATGCTGAACCGATGAGCCCCGCTGAGCGAGGCTATACGGCCGGCAGTCGCACCTTCGAGCTCGTGCCGATGTTGGCGGCGTCGTCACGTCTAGGTGGCCGAAGAACTGCATTGACGCAGCGCGCGGGAGACGGAGCTTGCTCCAACGTCGAGGACCTTGGCGATGTAGCTGATGCTCGCCCCCTCCTCACGCATCCGTTTCGCCTGCTCCACTCGTTCCGGCGTCATCACGGTAGGTCGGCCACCAACCCGACCTTGCGCCCGCGCATACTCAAGGCCTCGTTTCGTGTTGGCACGAATCTGGTCCACCCGGAACTGAGCAAACACCGCCATGATCCCCACGAACGCCTGACCGGCAGGCGTCGACGTGTCCACATCCAAGGCCGGCTCTGTCAGGCTCTTCACGCTGACACCACGCCGACCCAGGTCATGCAGGATCTCGATCGCCATGACTTCCGTACCGGCGATCCGATCCAACGCCCGGATCAACAGCTGATCCCCGGGACGTAGGTAGTCCAGGCACGCCAACCACTGCGGCCGATCAGAGCGCCTGCTCGACTCGCCCTGGTCGACGAACACCCGCTGCGCCCCGGCCGCGCGCAGCTGGGCCTCCTGTGCCTGCGGGTTCTGCTCCCGGGTACCGACCCGGGCGTATCCGATCTTCGTCACAACTCACGCCCCAACTCGTCACGGCCGCGAATCTCCGGCTCGGGCCCTCTGTGGCGGGGCTGGTCACCGGTGAGGTCGTTGCGCTGCTCGATCTGCCGAATTGTCTCGCGGATCACCTGCAGAGCGGGGCGACGTGCGCGGAGCGCTTGCTCCTGACCGGCGGCCTCCTGCTGAGTCGCCCTCAGAGCAGCTGCACGCTGCGCTACCTCCGCCACCGCGTAGGTGTGCTTCGGGAGAAGGCGTGATGGCGGGTAGCTCCGAGCCAGGAGATCCATGCCTTGCTCCGGCGTGCGATAGCCGGCCTTGACGAAGAGCACCGCGGCGTCGTCGAGGTCCCGATCGGCACGCGAGGCGTGGAGCTTCATCGCCAGGAGGAACTCTGCGGAGGGAACCTGCACAACCAAGCTCTCGGACTCATAGACAGTCTGGGGCGTGTCCTCCACCGCGGGCATGAAACCCTTCGCGGCGTCGTTGAGCCAGTCCGGGTCGAGGTCGTGGCGCTGCCCCACCTCGGCCGCGATCTCACGAACCTCCCGTGCTGGGACGAAAACGGCGTCGACGTCGCGGGTCATGCGGCGATCGTCATAGGCCAGCGCCATCGCGGCCCCGCCTACGACGAACAGCTGCGCCTGAAGGTCGCGTGCTCTCAGACTTTCCGAGAGTTCCTCGAACAGCCCACGCAGCTGTTCAGAGCCGAGCTCGATGTTGTCGCTGCTCATGCTCGAGCGAGCGACGAGTCGGTGATGAAGATCCCGCGCCGGCGAAACGCCGGCGGGCTCTCCCGGTCGGCATCTTCACGGAAGATCCTCGGCACGCCGGGGTACCACCGCGCCACGGTCGCCGCTGCGGACGTCCACTCCGGCGCTACCCAGCCATCGCGATCAGCCAGATACTCAGCCAACCCAGCAAAGGCCGCGTCGATCTCGGCCGAGCCCGTCAAGGCCGGCTCGTGGTGGAACACGCACTGCGCCAGCTCCACTCCCCCACGCTTCAGCGCTGAGCTGTAGTCGTCGAGGGTCTGCAGCACAGCCAGTCGCCACACCTCAGCTAGCTCTTCGCCCTCGGCAAGCAGCAACCGACCGAACACTGCATTGGAGGCTGCATCGTGGCGCAAGCTTCGATCGGCGCTGACCTGATCAGGCTCAGCCAACGATCGCGCCAGCAACGCGGTGACGCTGAGCAGCTCACCCTGAAACGCGAGAGGTTCCTCGACGGCGGCCTGGGTGGATGGAGGACGCCTGACGCTGGTCATGATCTGCTCCGTTCTGTGGACTCTCCCATCGTACGCGAGTCAGCCGAAAAGGATCTACGGCAAGTTTCGGTTGGAATGGGTTTCGGTGGGAGTTTCGGCACGCTATCTACCGCTCAACCATCACATCTCTGAGCCGCTGCGCTCGACCGTCCGCCCTGACCAGCGATCCACTGCTCCAGGCGCTCGAAGATGACGCGGGTCTCGCCTTCGGGCAGCTCTGGGGCGGTGAATACTGCCGCGCCGGTCCCGCCTTCGTCGTTGATGACGTCGGCCGCGCCATAGGTCGTGCGCTACACCATCTCCGGATTCACCGTGGGCCGTTCCGGGCCGAGCCGCGCGACACGAGACCGTTTCGCGACAAGGACGATGAGCCACGCGCTGACCGCGAAGGCCAAAAGTTGCAGCAGCACCTCCGCCCCGGCTGCGCCGGCTGAGCGGTCGAACTGGGTGGCCAGATCCTGGAAGGGCAGCAGCCCCATCCCGATCATGTTGTTGACAATGTGCAGCGCGACCGCCGCCTCGAGCCCGCCGGTGCGCCACACGAGGTAGCTGGCGATCGCGCCGATCGAGAAGTAGGTCAGGTTCAGCCAGGGGTCGGTTGAGAGGTGGATCGCGGCGAAGATCAGGGAGTTGACCAGGCCACCGACGACGGCCGCGACCATCGGGGCCGCGAACCAGGAGCCGACTGTGCGGTACACGAACCCCCTCAGGAGGTACTCCTCTGCGGCCGCCTGGAACGGCGTCACCAGCAACAGCCCGATGAGGAGCCACCATGAGTAGTCCCGAACCGCCAGCCCGAGGTCACCTACTCCCGTGAAGAGGATCGGCACGCCCATGTAGACGAGCAGGACGGCAGCGGCGACCGCCACGCACTTCCAGAAGAACCCCCATCGGAACCTGCCGACCACAGACGAGAGATACCCGGGCCGTTGCCCGGTGATCCTTGCGACCAGGAACGAGAACGGAAGCACCAGAGCGATCGCGACACTGTTTGCGAGCACCACCCCAGGGGTGAACTCGCCTGCCACGATCGCGGTGAGATCGTCCGTGCCGCTGGCGAGGATGGCCACCGCCACGACCACCGTGGTTACCACAAGAAAGATGGCCCCCATGAGGAGCGAGGCCGCGATCGGCAGACCGCGGGTGGCTGGGCGCCAGAACTGCGGATAGCTGGTCGGTTCCCCAGGCAGCGGGGAACGGCGGATGTTGGCGTCTGGCGGCGGATACGTCGGCGGAGCCCACGGCGCCGACTGATCCCAGCCGGGGGTCCCGGCGCCGGGCGCCCGGTGCTGCGGTACTGGAATCGACGGCGGAGCCCACTGCCCGCGTTGGGCCTCCCCGCTGCCTGTTTCGGGAGCGGACCCGGGATCCGCTGCTTCCGAGGGCGGGATGAGCTCCGGTCGATCCTGGGTCACAGAACGGGGAACCAGAGGTCGATCTCCGCCTCAGCCGACGCCTGCGAATCGGAGGCGTGTACCGCATTGCGCCCCATGGACTCGGCGAAATCCGCGCGGATCGTCCCCGCCGCGGCCTTGGCAGGATCGGTGGCACCGTTGAGCGCCCTGACCCGACCCACCGCGTCTTCACCCTCCAACACGACTGCCACCAGCGGTCCCTCCGTCATGAAATCCCGGAGCCCAGGGTAATAGTCCCTGCCGACATGCTCCGAGTAGTGCCGGTCCGCGAACTCGGGCTCGATCTTGCGCAGATCCATGGCCAGGATCCGCATACCGGCGCTCTCGTAGCGGGTGAGCACGTTTCCTACCTGACCGGCCGCATACGCGTCGGGCTTGATGATGACGAATGTGCGCGCATTCATTGGGCGCTTCCCTCCCTGCTCTCGGGCCTCATTGCCCGGTTCAACGCCACCGATCATAGCCACGGATCATCGGACGCTGAAAGCGGGCCGCCTCGGCGTGTCGCGTCAGAGGTCGGGGAACCAGAGCGCGATCTCGGCTTCCGCCGATTCCTCAGAATCGGAGGCGTGCACGGCGTTGCGCCTATGAGACTCAGCGAGGTCGGCGCGGATCGTGCCTTCGTCCGCCTGCGCCGGGTCGGTCGCCCCGTTGATGGTGCGTACCAGCCGGATCGCGTCCTCGCCCTCCAACACGACTGCGACCAGCGGTCCCTCGGTCATGAACTTACGCAGCGGCAGGTAGTAATCCCGGCCGACGTGCTCCGCATAGTGGAGGTCGGCGAAGTCGGGGCCGATCGTGCGCCTCTCCATGGCCAGGATCCTGAGCCCCGCCTCTTCGTAGCGGCGCAGGATGCTACCGACATGGCCAGCCGCAAACGCGTCGGGCTTGATGATGACCAGCGTGCGCGCGTTCATCCGGCGCTCTCCTCTCGTGGGCGGGTCTCGATTCTCCTGCCCAGGACGATGCAGGTGATCCAGATCAACGCGAAGATGATACCCATCGCATACATCCAGGGGGTCAGCAGACCGAGTGCGATCGTGCCTGCCTGCGCGGCCCAGCCGACCAGGTAGCCCCACCGGTGGCGCAATCCCCCGGCACCTACGAGACACAGGACGGACACCGCGGCGCACCATCCGGCGGCGATCCCGAGGCCGACCTCGGCAACCTGAATCATGCCGATATAGCCTAGCCAGACGACGATGATCTGGAAGATGAGCGTGCTCATTGCGGGCACACGCATCGGGTTGTCGGGAGCGAGAGTCATTCCTGGCTCTCCTTCTTGAGTAGTTCCCTGGCCTCACCCGCGGCGATCACCGATCCGGCGACCAGGACCCCGGCCTGGCTGCTGGTGGTGTCGGCGAGCATGACTGCCCGATCGAGCGCCTCTGCCATGGTGGCGGCCCTGTGTACCTGATGCGAGGGCCAGATCGTCTCGGCGACGGCGGCCAGATCGTCCACCTCTCTCGCTCGGGGGCTCGACGACACTTTGGTGATGACGACCTGATCCATCTTCTCGGAGAAGATCTCCAGTACCTCTTCTGCATCCTTGTCCTGCATCATGGCGACGACGCCGATGACGGGGTCGAAGTCGTAGCTTTCGGTAACCGCATCGATGGTGACCCGCGCGGCCTGCGGGTTGTGGGCCGTGTCGATCACAATGGGAGGCGAGGTGCGCACCAGTTCGAGGCGACCGGGTGCCTCGACGGCACCGAGGCCTTCGACCACCACCTCCGGGCTGGGCGAGCCAGCGCCGAGTAGCGCTCCGACCGCGGCCACCGCCAATGCGGCGTTGCGGGCCATGTGTTCACCGAAGAGCGGCAGGAACACGTCGCCGACGGGGCCCTCCGACGTCTCCAGACGCAGCAACTGCCCCCCGACCGCGAGGGACCGCTCGATGACGCCGAAGTCGGGCCCCTCCGCCTTGATAGGTGCGCCGACCTCCATGGCGCGTTCCAGCAGGACCCGGGCTGCGGCCGGATCCTGGCCTGCCAGAACCGCCGTGGACCCTGGCTTGATGATGCCGGCCTTATCGGCCGCGATCTCCTCGATCGTGTCGCCGAGGATGTGGGTGTGGTCGAGCCCGATTGGTGCGACGACCGCGACGGTGGCGTCGGCGACGCTGGTGGCGTCCCAGCGTCCGCCGAGGCCGACCTCGACTACGGCGACGTCGACGGGGGCGTCGGCGAAGGCTGCGTAGGCCATGCCGGTGATGACTTCGAAGAAGGTCATTTCGACGCCGTCGAGCCTCTGCTCATCGACCATCGCGACGTAGGGTTCGATCTCGGCCCACACCTCGTCGAACCGCTCGACCCCGATCGGCTCTCCGTCGATGACGATGCGTTCCCGGACGTCGCTGAGGTGCGGGCTCGCGAAGCGGCCGACGCGAAGCCCCGCCGCCCGCAGGATCGAGTCGATCATGATCGCGCTGCTGCCCTTGCCGTTGGTCCCCGCCACCTGGATCACGGGCATCGCACGCTGTGGGTCGCCCAGGAGTTCCATCAGCGCCGAGATGCGGTTGAGGCTGGGAGCGACACGGTGCTCAGGCCACCTTGAGGTGAGCGCTGCTGTCAGTTCTTCATGTGTGGAGTGGCTCATCGTGCCTTCAGGGTACTGTCCAGCCTCGGACTTGGCGATCATCCGACATCCCGTCCTGGACAACAGGTAGTTGAATGCGCGATCTCTTTCGAGGGCGGCTACCATGGTTCCGCCGCACCGCACAGGCCGCGGCCAATGTCACGCCACACAAGGAGCACCCGGCACATGGCTAACAACTCGTCGCTGAGTAAGCGCGCCGCGCTGCGCCAGCAGCAGGAGCAGGAGGAGCGCGGCAAGCGCAACAAGCGGATCGCGTTCGCCGGCATCGGGCTGGCGGCCGTGGTAGTCGTCGTGGTCCTGGCCATCGTTGTGATCCAGGCCGTCACCGCCGGTCGTGGGGTCACCGCCGATCAGGCGACGCCTCCCAACGCGACCTCGAGCTATGGCATCCTGATGGACGGCAAACAGCCTTCGGAGGACAAGCCGCACCTCGTCATCTGGCAGGACTTCCAGTGCCCCGCCTGCGCCGCACGCGAAACAACCTACGGCCCGATCACCGAGCAGCTGGTGGCCGAGGACAAGATCACGGTCGAGGTCCGTAGCGTCTATTTCCTGGATGGTCAGAAGATCGACGGCAGCCGGGTGGAGGACGGCGACTCGAAGCGGGCCGCGATCGCGGCTGCCGCCGCGGATGAGGTCGGGAAGTTCCGCGAGTACCACGACACCGTGTTCCGCAACCAGCCGACCGAGGGTGTCGGCTATACCAAGGAGCAACTCCGCGACCAGTTCGCCCAAGAGGCTGGCATCGAGGGCGATGACCTGACGAAGTTCCAGAAGCTCTACGACGAGCGGGCCTACGACCAGTTCGTGCGCGACACGCAGGGCAGGTTCGACGACGACAAGATCACCGGTACCCCGACCTACCTCGTCAGCGGCCAGCAGCTCCAGTTCGCGGACGAGTCCAACAACGTGCTGATCCAGCCGACCGTGGACGACATGCTGCGGGCGATCACCGAAGCCTGGGAGGCCGGCGGCAAGCAGATCGACAGCTGACCCGATCCGGGGAAACGGCCCCGGGGGACATCGGAGGATGATCCCCGGGGCCGTTGCCATGTCCGGCCCGAGCGACCCTCCGCCTGGTTTCACCGTCGCCCGCGCAGCCAACTAAGATCGGGCGCATGACTGCAGCCAACGCGCATCAGCGCGCCCTCCCGGAAAAGCCCGTTCTCGAAGGCCTCGAGGCCAAGTGGGGGCAGGTATGGGAGGACGAAGGCTGTTACGCGTTCGTCAGGCCGGAGTCGCGCGACCAGGTGTTCTCCATCGACACCCCTCCCCCGACGGTTTCTGGCTCGCTGCACGTGGGGCACGTGTTCAGCTACACCCACACCGACACCATCGCCCGTTATCAGCGCATGAACGGCAAGCACGTCTTCTACCCGATGGGCTGGGACGACAACGGCCTCCCCACCGAACGACGCGTTCAGAACTACTACGGTGTGCGCTGCGACCCGTCGATCCCTTACGACCCCGATTTCCAGCCCCCGGCCAAACCGGACCCGAAGCGGCAGGTGGCGATCAGCCGTCGCAACTTCATCCAGCTGTGCCACGAGCTGACCGCGGTCGACGAACTGGCGTTCGAGAATCTGTGGCGTCAGCTAGGGCTCTCGGTCGACTGGAGCACGCTGTACACGACGATCTCGGAGACCTCGCAGGGCACCGCCCAGAAGGCATTCCTCCGCAACTTCGCACGCGGCGAGGCCTACCTCAGCTATGCGCCGACGTTGTGGGACGTCACGTTCCAGACCGCGGTCGCGCAGGCCGAACTCGAGGCCCGTGACTACCCGGGCGCCTACCACCGCGTGGCCTTCCGCCGCGCCGACGGCTCCCCCGTCTACATCGAGACCACCCGCCCCGAACTGCTGGTCTCGGTGTGCGCCCTGATCGCACACCCCGACGACGAGCGCTACAGCCACCTGTTCGGAACCACCGTCGCCTCTCCCCTCTTCGGCGTCGAGATCCCGGTGCTAGCGCACCCGGCCGCCGAGCCTGACAAGGGCGCCGGCATCGCGATGTGCTGCACGTTCGGCGACCTGACCGACGTCACCTGGTGGCGCGAGCTGAACCTGCCGACCCGCACGGTGATCGGGCGCGATGGCCGGTTCCAGGCCGAGACACCGGAGTGGGTCGTCAACGCCTCGGCTTACGAACCGTTGGCGGGCAAGACGGCGTTCTCTGCACGGGAGGCGACCGTCGCGGCGCTGCGGGACAGCGGCGACCTCGATGGCGAACCGAAGGCCACCACCCGCATGGCCAACTTCTACGAGAAGGGCGATAAGCCCCTGGAGATCGTCGCCACCCGCCAGTGGTACATCCGCAACGGCGGCCGTGACGACGATCTGAAGGCGCGCCTGATGGCGCGGGGCGAGGAACTCGCCTGGACGCCGGAGCACATGCGTCACCGGTACGAGAACTGGGTGGGTGGCCTGAACGGCGACTGGCTCGTCTCCCGTCAGCGCTTCTTCGGAGTGCCCTTCCCGATCTGGTACGCCCTGGATGCCGACGGTGAGCCGGACTACGACCACCCGATAGTCGCGGATGAAACATCGCTGCCGGTCGACCCGATGGCCGACGCCGCACCCGGCTATGCCGAGGAACAGCGGAACCATCCTGGCGGGTTCATGGCCGATCCGGACGTGATGGACACGTGGGCGACGTCGTCGCTCACCCCACAACTCGCCACCGGCTGGGAACGCGACGCGGAACTGTTCGGCCTCACTTTCCCGATGGACATGGCGCCGCAGGCACACGACATCATCAGGACGTGGCTGTTCAGCCGGATCGTGCGGGCCAACTTCGAAAACGATGCGCTGCCGTGGAAGCGCGCAACGATCTCGGGTTTCGTCGTCGACCCCGACCGCAAGAAGATGAGCAAGTCGAAGGGCAACGTCGTCGTCCCGACGGAGATCCTCGACAAGTTCGGTTCCGACGCCGTCCGCTGGCGTGCCGCGATGGCCCGCCCCGGCATGGACTCACCATTCGATGAAACCCAGATGAAGGTGGGCCGCCGCCTCGCGATGAAGATTCTGAACGCGGGCAAGTTCGTCTTGTCGCTTGCTGAGGAACCGGGCTCGCTCGCCTCCGTCACCAACCCGGCCGACCTAGCGATGCTGACCGGCCTCGCCGCCGTCGTCGCCCAGTCGACCGCAGCATTCGAGGAGTTCGACTACACGACCGCGTTGGAGCGTGCCGAGACATTCTTCTGGGCCTTCTGCGACGACTACCTGGAGCTCGTCAAGGAACGGGCCTACACCGGCGACGACGCGGGCCGCGCCTCGGCACAGGCCGCGTTGAGCATCGCGCTGGGTGTCCAGCTCAGGCTGTTCGCACCGTTCCTGCCGTTCGCCACGGAGGAGGTCTGGCGCTGGACCAACGACTCGTCGGTCCACGCCGCCGCGTGGCCGACGGTCACCGAACTGGCAGTCGAAGGTGACCCGACGCTACTGGACGATGTGGCGCAGGCACTGATCGCCATCCGGGGTGCCAAGTCGAATGCGAAGGTATCGATGAAGACGGCCGTCAGCCTCGCGGCCTTCTCGGGACCCGCCGACGTCGTCGCCCGACTCCGCGGGATCGAGCTCGACCTTCGGGCGGTCGGCCGGATCAGCGGTGACGTGACGTGGGCGGAGTCCGGCGAACCGCTGTCGGTGGTTGTGGAGTTGGCCGAGAGCAACTGAACACCGCGGGAGTTGCGCGACGCGACTCCCGAAAATCGACCAGTGGCCGATTCTGATCCGTCCGGACACGAGAATCGGCCACTGCCTGCCTCGCAGGCGCCTGGCTCGACCGGCTAATTGACGAAGCGCGGCGGATCGAGCGGTGGTGGGGTCGAGGCAGGCGACTCGGCCAGCGACTGGAGCGCGATCTCGATCGCCTTGTCCAACTGCACGTCGCGTTCGGATTCCCACTCCCCCGGCCCCACCTCGACGACCACGTCAGGGTCGACGCCGTGGTTCTCGATGCCGAACCCCTGCTTGTCGAACGAGATCCAGTACCTCGGCTGAGTCACCTCGCTGCCATCGACCAGGTTGAACCGGCCGTCGATGCCCACGACGCCGCCCCAGCTGCGCTCCCCGACCACCGGCCCCAGCCCGAGGTTCTGGGCAGCGGCGGTCACGATGTCGCCGTCGGAACCCGCGAAGGGGTTGGTGAGAAACACCGCAGGACCCCGACGGGCCTGCGACGGGTAGGTGCCGAGCACGTCCAGGTGGCGCGCCCCGCTCCAACCGATCGCCTTCCGCCCGATCCTCTCCAGGATCAGCTCCGAGGTGTGGCCACCCCCGTTGAACCGCACGTCGACGATCACGCCCTCATGCCGCATCGCGACCTCGACCAGCCTTTGGAACTCGGCCCAGCCCGACGCCGCCATGTCGGGCACGTGTACGTAGCCGATCCTGTCCGACGAGTACCGTGCGACATAGGCGACGCGGCCTGCGACCCACTCGTGGTACCTCAGGGACGACTCGCTTGAGGTCGGAACGACGGCGACCCGCCTCTTCTGGCTGCCGCGCGCCAGCGTCAGCTCGACCACCTTGTCCGCAGCGCCGAGCAGCAGCTCACCGATATCTGCCGCCTCCGCGGTCGGCCTGCCGTCGACCGAGAGGATCACATCGCCCGCGGACGCAGCCACGCCTGCCGCCCGCAGGGGAGAACGGGCGGAGGGGTCGGAGTTCTCACCCGGCAGCACCCGCTCGATCACCACCTGGCCCTTGGCGTTGCGTGAGTACTCGGCGCCGAGGTACGCCACGCGGGGACTTTCGTCTCCCTGTTCCGCTGGAGAGATGTAGGCGTGGGAGGTGTTCAGTTCACCCACGCATTCCCACAGCACGTCGACCAGGTCGTCATACGTCGCCAGTTCTTCCAGGAGCGGTCGGTACCGTGACACCGCCTTCCCCCAGTCGACGCCGTCGAAGTCGTCGCGCCAGAAATGGTCCCGCATCAGGCGGGCGTTCTCCTCGAACATCTGCCGCCACTCACTTCGGGGGTCCAGCTCGCGGCGGAGCCGACTCAGGTCGACGTGAACCCTCGCCTCGTCGTCATCTCCCGGTGCCTGCTCCGCGGCCTGGACCCAGACGTCTTCTCCGTTGCGCACGACGAGCCGTTCGCCGTCGCCTGAGACGGTCGCCGAGTCGGCCGCGTCCACGACCACATTGACCTTCCGTGTTTTGAGGGAGAAGTGCTCGATCTGGTCTTTGACTTCGCCCTCGACCCCTGCGCGCAGCGCGCCCAGCTCCCCGACCGAGCGCAGCGACAACCACACGAAGCCTTCCTTGGTCGCCTGCAGCGCCGCGTAGCGGCCGGACGGGACCGGAAACGCGACCATCCGGTCCTCGAAGCCGTCGTTGTCGAGCACGGGGGCCGCTTCCTCTTCCCGGGCCTCGTCCCGGCCGTCCGGGGCCGGTGTGTCGTCCTTGGAGTCGCCCTCCTTTTCGTGCGGGTCGCTGATCGGCCAGCCGTCTGCGGTCGGCCCGAACGGGGCGGGTTCGCTTGCGCTCAGCGGCACGAGCCATGGTCGGACGGTGTTGGTGAAGCTGAGGTCGAAACCCAACTCGTCATAGCTGGGGTCGATCGTGCGGCTCGACAGGAAACAGAGGTGCTTCCCATCGGGCGTGAACACGGGCGAGAAGTCGTTGAACTGCCCCCTGGTCAGGGTGAACGCGCTCTCTGCCGAGAGGTCGAAACCGACGAGCCGTCCGAGCATCCCCTCATTGGCGACGGCGCTGCGCCACACCAGGTAGCGACCGTCAGGAGACCAGGTGAACCCGCTCGGCTCGCCGCCCGGCGAGCGCCCGATCTTCTTCACCGTCCCGCGCGCCAGATCCACCAGGTACACGGTGCCGTCATGGCTGCCTACCGCGACCTTCGTGCCGGCCGGGTCCGGTCCGATTTCAAGCACCCTCCCGAGGCGCCCGGCCGCGAAACGCTTCGGGTCCTTGTCACCGTCCAGTTGACGGGTTTCAAGGCAGTCGTCACCACCGATGTCACTGACCCACACCGCAGATCCGGTACGGCCGAGCAGGCGTGGTTCGCGCACCCGCACGCCCGGCCTGTCGGCAAGCGCCCTGGCTGGTCCGCCGCGGTGCGTGATCAAGTAGGCCGCGCCTCGCCATTCGAGCAGGGAGGCATCCCCACCGTGGTCGGGGGTGATGCTCTCCAAGCGGTCGGTCGGGGCCACCGGAATGGGCCGGGGGGCGCCCGCCGGAACCGTGATGTCGATCACGCGAGGTTCCTCATCCAGGCCGGAAAGATGATAGAGCCGACCGCGGGCGTGGTACACGACGGCGTGCCCGTCGCTGGTGGCATCGCGGGCGTAACCCTGCTCGGCTGTGTGCCAGGTGTGTTGCCGCACGTCTTTGCCTGAAGCCGTCATCGACCAGACCTGGGCCTGGACATCCGGCTCCTCCCCTCGGTCGGAGGTAAACACGATCCGGTCGCCGATCCACGTGGGGCCGAACAGCCCTGCCTCCTCGTTCCGAAGCAGTCGCTTCCAATGGCCTGCACCGTCGGAGACGTGGAGCCGGGCAGCCATCCCTCCCCGATAGCGCTTCCAACCGGAAGGGTCACGGAAGTTCGCGCTCGCGACCGCGACTCTCCCCCTATGGTCGACTGCCGCGGAGGTCGCGGCTCCCCAGGGCAGGCGCCGCAACTCCCCGTCCAGGGACAGGGAATACATCGACGCGTCCACCCGGTGGACCGAGGCGTGGTCGGAACTGACAAGGATGTGTGCCTCGTCCAACCAACCCGACACCTGCATGCGCCGCGCGCTGAGCCAGGTCAACCTCTTGACGCTTCCGTCCAGTGCCACGACATGGGTGTCGAGACCGCCCGCCGACGAGGAGACGAACGCGATCCGGGAACCGTCGGGTGAGAATCGGGGGCTCCGCGCCGTCAGCTCCCCGGAGGTCAGCCGGGATGCCCGTCCGCCATCGACCGCCCCGAGCCACAGATCGTCGTCGGCGACGAAGACGAGGGCGGAGCCGTGCAGGTGGGGGTAGCGCAGATAAGACATGAGGGCGAGCCTACCGCGTGACTCGGACCCCGATTTTCGGAGTAATCAGCGACCCCCGCGTTCGCGTTCCCTGGTCAGGCGGACAGGTCGCGCCGGCGGGCCAGCTTTGCCCTCGGCAGAAGCTTCGGGGCCTCGGCCCCCTCTACGGATTCGCGGGTGACCAGCACCTGCGCGACATCGCTCTCGGAAGGGACCTCAAACATGACGTCGAGGAGCAACTCCTCCATGATGGCCCTGAGTCCACGGGCACCCGTGCCGCGAGCCAGCGCGAGGTCGGCGATGGCCTCGATCGCCTCGTCGGTGAACTCGAGCTCGACGCCGTCCAGGTCGAACAGCTTCTGGAACTGCCGGGTCAGGGCGTTCTTCGGCTCGACCAGGATGCGGGTCAGCGACTCCCGGTCGAGGGGGCTGACGGTGGTCAGCATCGGCAGTCGGCCGATGAACTCGGGGATGAGACCGAACTTGTGCAGGTCTTCAGGGCGCACCTGTGCGAATGGGTCGACGTCGGACTTGCGCTGGGCAGATTCCCCCGTGCTGAACCCCAGTGGACGCTTACCCACCCTCTGATTGATGATCTCCTCGAGGCCGGAGAACGCGCCCCCGACGATGAACAGCACCTTTGTGGTGTCGATCTGGAGGAAATCCTGATGCGGGTGCTTGCGACCGCCCTGCGGTGGGACGCTCGCAACGGTCCCCTCGAGGATCTTCAACAACGCCTGCTGCACACCCTCGCCCGATACGTCGCGGGTGATCGACGGGTTCTCCGACTTGCGGGCGACCTTGTCGATCTCGTCGATGTAGATGATTCCGGTCTCGGCCTTCGCGATGTCGAAGTCGGCGGCTTGGATCAGTTTCAGAAGGATGTTCTCCACATCCTCGCCGACGTAGCCGGCCTCTGTCAGCGCCGTGGCATCTGCCATCGCGAACGGGACGTTCAGCATGCGGGCCAGGGTCTGAGCCAGATAGGTCTTGCCACAACCGGTAGGACCGATCAGCAGGATGTTCGACTTGCCGACCTCAACCTCTTCGGCCTCCGCCCGGCGACGGTGAGGGTTCTGCTCGGACTGGATGCGCTTGTAGTGGTTGTAGACCGCCACGGAGAGCGCCTTCTTCGCCGCGTCCTGGCCGATGACATAGGTGTCGAGGAAATCCCTGATCTCACGGGGCTTAGGCAGGTCGTTCGACAGGCCGGAGTCGGAGGGGACCGGAAACTCCTCTTCGATGATCTCGTTGCACAGGCCGATGCACTCGTCGCAGATGTAGACGCCGGGCCCGGCGATCAGTTTCTTGACCTGCTTCTGGGATTTGCCGCAGAAATTGCACTTGAACAGGTCGCTCGATTCACCGATGTGCGCCACGCCGTCCACCCCCTCGATGCCTTGATCAACTGTTTGTCCCACACTACCCGTCGACCGCTCCTGCGGGGCGCGACACCCTGGTTTGGGTTCTTCCAAATCGGTGTGCCGCGCCCAACCAGCGACGCCGTCCCACCGATGCGGGACGGCGCCTGTTCGGCAGTGTTCAGTCGAGTTCCTTCAGCGACGGCAGGATGTCGTCGACGATGCCGTACTCGACGGCCTCCTGTGCCGTCAAGAACTTGTCGCGCTCGATATCCTTGCTGACCTTCTCGACGCTCTGGCCCGTGTCGGAGGCGAGCATCTGCTCCATAAGGGAGCGGATGCGCAGGATCTCCCTGGCCTGGATCTCCAGGTCGGACGACTGGCCGTAGCCACCTTCCGTCGCAGGCTGGTGGATCAGGATGCGGGAGTTCGGAAGCGCCAGCCGCTTGCCCTTGGTGCCTGCCGCGAGGATGACCGCGGCCGCCGAGGCAGCCTGCCCGAGGCAGACGGTCTGGACGTCGGGCTTGATGTAGCGCATCGTGTCGTAGATGGCTGTCAACGCAGTGAACGAACCGCCGGGCGAGTTGATGTAGATCGAGATCTGGCGTTCCGGGTCGAGCGACTGCAGACACAGCAGCTGCGCCATCACCGCGTTGGCGACCTCGTCGTTGATCGGGGTGCCGAGGAAGATGATCCGGTCCTCGAACAGCTTGGTGTAGGGGTCGACGCGGCGCACGCCGTAGCTGGTGCGTTCCTCCCACTGGGGGATGTAGTAGTTCATGTCCATGCCTGCGGGCGCGGAGCCCTGCGGCAGCAAGTTGGTCATCACTGGTTCGGAGCCTCCGACTTGATCTGGGACGCACGCTCAAAGACGTGGTCGATGAATCCGTACTCGAGGGCCTGCTCGGCGGTGAACCACCGGTCACGGTCCGAATCTGCCTCGATCTGCTCGATCGTCTGGCCCGTGTGCTTCGCGATCAGGTTGGCCATCGTCTTCTTGATGTGAAGCGACTGCTCGGCCTGGATGCGGATGTCGGAGGCCGTGCCGCCGAGGCCACCCGACGGCTGGTGCATCATGATGCGGCTGTGCGGCAGGGCGAACCTCTTACCGGGCGTGCCTGCCGAGAGCAGGAACTGACCCATTGAGGCAGCCAGGCCCATCGCGACCGTGGCGACGTCGTTGCTGATCCACTGCATGGTGTCGAAGATCGCCATGCCTGAGTCGACGGAGCCGCCGGGTGAGTTGATGTAGAGGTAGATGTCCTTTTCGGGATCTTCTGCGTTTAGCAGGAGCATCTGCGCGCAAATCGCGTTGGCGTTGTCGTCCTTGACCTCTGAGCCGAGGAAGATGATGCGGTTGGCCAACAGCGACGCGTACACGTTGTCAGTCATGCCGAGGCCGGAGGTACCCGGCCCGGCCATGCGGAGTGCGTCGATTGGGTTCTGAGTCACCCCACTAACCTACCGGCTATCGGCTAGCACCCAAGACCGACACCTCGAAGTTCGCCTCAGGCGTCAACGCAGGACTGTTCAACCGGCGGCGCTGCGCGGCTCGTTGCTGATGAACGCGTTCAGCCACCTGGTTCTGGGATCTGGATCGATCAGCAGTGCCTTGACGGTCAGCGTCGCGGGCAGGGCGATCAAGGCCCCGAGTGCACCGAACACCCAGGCCCACACCAGCAGCGAGATGAACGACACCGTCGGGGTGATGCCCACCGCGTCGCCCGTGAACTTGGGCTGGATCAGCGACTGGATGACGAAGTTGATGACGCAGAACGCGATCACCACTATCAACGCGGCGACAGGGCCCTTCTCCACCAGCGCGAGCAGAGCGGGCGGAACCAGGCCGATGACAAATCCGATGTTGGGGATGTAGTTCGTGATGAAGGTCAGCATGACCCACACAGCCGGTAGGGAGATCCCGAGTGCAAGGATCACACCACCGTTGATGAGCGCGACGATCAGGCCGAAGATGGTCGTGACGACCCAGTAGCGCCGGATCCCGACGGTGACTGCCCCGATCGAGTCGGTGAGCCCGGGATGCAGACGCTGCGTGATCCCCAATCGCTCGTCGACCGAGGGAAGATCGAAGGTCATGAACACGATGCCGACCACAGTCACCGCCAGGATGCCGGTGGCTGCGGAGGTACCCGACAGGATCGACCCTGCGACATCGATGATGTTGGATGGCGAGATGGACCTCAGCGCGTTGAGCATGGCTTCCTGGTCGAGGCCGAACTG
This sequence comes from Tessaracoccus bendigoensis DSM 12906, assembly GCF_900141915.1. Classification (GTDB taxonomy): domain Bacteria; phylum Actinomycetota; class Actinomycetes; order Propionibacteriales; family Propionibacteriaceae; genus Arachnia; species Arachnia bendigoensis. The sequence goes on from NZ_FQZG01000008.1 coordinate 33,426, forward strand.
CGCGAGCCACTCGGCCACCGAGTAGTACATCGAAGTGAACTGTGAGCTGTAGCCACTGAGCACGGTGACGACCTGGGTGACGGACCAGACGATGGCGAGGATTCCCAGGACGAGGACGATGAACACCGCGAGCATCGTCACCACCGCAGCGACGAGCTTCGGCGTCCCGACCTTCCGCAGTGCGGTGAAGATGGGGTAGGCGACGATCAGAAGGTTCAAGGCAAGGAACATCGGTGCGATGGTGCTCGAGAGATCCTGCAACAGTCCGAGCGAGAGTGCCACGGCGGCGACGATCACCGCGACAAGCCCGAGTCGGGGCAGCCCGGTTCGCTTGGCCCCCTGCGCGTCCTGTTCCGGCTCTGGATCGATCGGGTCGGGCTCCTCAGCGGCGGGAACGGCAACCGCAACGGCGCCACCTTCCGCCTGCTCGGGCTCCGGCGGCACGACCTCCGACGCGTCTTCGCCTGAGCGTTGTTCCTGGTTGTTCATGCAAGTCCCTCCTGATGCGGCGCTGAGTCTATCCGTCAGAGGTATCAAAGAGGCCGCCGTCGTCCCACGGATGGGACGACGGCGGCCTGGGTGGCGTTGCCTCACTCAGTCAAGCTTGGCTTCTGCGGCCTTCTCTTCCTCGACCTCGTCGGCGACGTCCTCGGCGGTCTCGGGGGTCGGCAGCGACATGTCCACCACGTTGCCGTCGGTGTCGGTGACCTTGGCGGCGGCGCAGATCTGGGCCAGCGCCTTGCCGCGACGGATCTCCTGCATCCACTCAGCCATGTGGTTGTGTTCCATCATGTGGTTGATCTCGTCCTGGGGCGAGGAACCGTTCTGCTGGGCGCGACGGAAGATCATCTCGGTGAGCTCCTGCTGCGAGACGTCGACCTTGTTCTCGTCGGCGAACACGTCGAGGATCACCTGGGCGCGGAGTGCCTGGGTGGAACGGGTGTCGATGGAGGCCCAGAACTCGTCTGCGGTCTCGGCCTCCTCGTCCTCTGCCTGCTCAAGGTAGGTCTCAACGGTCAGGCCGCCCTGTGCGAGCTGGCGCTGCACCTCTGCGCGTCGTCCTTCCTTCTCACCTGCGAGGACGGCCTCGGGAAGTTCGAAGTCGGTCGCCTCAACGACGGCCTCGAGGACCTTGTCGCGCGCGTCGGAGAGCTGCTCGGCCTTGACCTGCTGCTCGGCGGCCTTCCGTAGGTCGGCCTGCATCTCCTCGACGGTGTCGAACTCGGAGATCATCTGGGCGAAGTCGTCGTCGAGGTCGGGCAGCTCCTGCTCGGACACAGTCTTGACGGTGACCTCGATGTCGGCGTCCTGGCCGCGGAATTGGCCCCCGACGAGCGTGGAGGTGAACTTCTTCGACTCCCCGGCCTTGAGGCCCGTGACGGCCGCGTCGAGGCCCTCGAGCATGTTCTTCTCTTCGCCGACCTTGTAGGTGATGGCCTCCGCGGTGGCGTCGGGCAGTTCCTCCCCGTCCTGCGTAGCGACCAGGTCGATGCTCAGCACGTCGCCGTCCTTAGCGGCCCGGTCGACCTCCGTGGTGGTGGCGAACCGCTGACGGAGGAGTTCGAGACGCTCGCTGGTGAAGTCGTCGGCGGACTGTGGTGCGTCGACGGTGACCTCGACGGTCGACAGGTCGGGCAGCGTCACCTCGGGGCGGATGTCGACCTCGGCGGTGAACTCGACGAGTTCCTTGTCCTCAAGCTTCGTGACGTCGACCTGCGGCTGGGCCATCGGCCACACCTTGGCCTCGTCGATGGCGACGTTGTAGGCGGCGGGGATGGCCTCGTTGATGGCCTCCTGTAGCACGGCGCCCCGGCCGAACCGCTGGTCGATGACGGTGGAGGGTACCTTACCCTTGCGGAAGCCGGGGATGTTGACCTGTTCGGCGATCCCCTTGTACGCCTTATCAAGATACGGCTGGAGGTCGGTAAACGGGATCTCGACGGTGAGCTTGACCCGCGTCGGGCTCAGCTTCTCAACGGTGCTAGGCACGAAAGGACTCCTGAGGTTGAAAAATGTTCGCGGGCCAGTCTATCCGCCCCAGCGGCCTCGACCAATCGGGGTGCCACGGCGCGTAGCACAACGGCGCCACCATGTGACTCACCCACCCCAGCCCGTTGTCGCCGTTGGGCCACGACCTAGCATGGCTGCGTGCGGGAATCCATGAACAATAACGTCACCGACACTGCCCTGGTCTTCGAGGGCGGAGGCATGCGCGGAGCGTTCTCATCCGGTGTCGTGACCACACTCCTCGAGGCGGGCATCCACGCCGACTGGGTCGGCGGAATCTCGGCTGGCACCACCTGCCTGGCCAACTACGTCTCGCGCGACACCGCTCGTTCGGAGCGGTCGTTCACCGACTTCGCCGCCGAGCCCGAGTTCGGCGACTGGCGGACCTGGCTACAGGGCAAGGGGGTGTTCAACGCCGAGTGGATCTATGAACGGACCTCAGCCCCCGACCAGGCGCTCCCCTTCGACTGGGAACGCTTCCAGGCAAACCCGGCCGGGGTCGCGATCGGGGCGCTCAGGTGCAGCGACGGCGAGATGGTCTACTGGGGCCGCGAAGATATGGTCGCCCTGCCCATGCTCATGAAAAGGGTGCGAGCCTCCTCGACCATGCCAGCCTTGATGCCGTTTACCACCATCGACGGGGTCGAATACTGCGACGGCGCGCTCGGCCCGACCGGCGGCTTCGCCTATGACGCGGCCCGCGCCGCCGGCTATACCAGGTTCGTCGTCGTCATGACCAGGACCCGGGGCTACCGCAAGCAGAACGCCCGGATGCCTGCGGCCTACCGGTCGGTGTTTCGCAGGTATCCCGCGGTGGCAGAGGCGCTCCTGGCACGACCGACGAACTACAACCGGAGCCTGGACGAACTGCTGGCGTTGGAGGAGGCCGGGCAGGCGTTCCTGATCTTCCCCGATGAGATGCCGATCCGGAACTCGGAGAGGGACGTGACGAAGCTCCGCGCGGTCTACGACGCGGGGCGTCTCCAGTCGCAGCGACAGCTGCCCCAACTCGTCGATTTCCTCGGCCTCAAGGGCTGACATGTGGTTTCCGCGGATCGCTGATATGCTGATCCGCGGTTCTGCGGATGTAGCTCAATGGTAGAGCCCTAGTCTTCCAAACTAGCTACGCGGGTTCGATTCCCGTCATCCGCTCGATGTGCCGGTGGCTTTGTCAAACACTCTTTGACAAGGTCCACGGCGCACCACGGGGCGTAGCGTAGTGGCTAGCGCGCCTGCTTTGGGAGAATGCGCGGTGCCGCCGATGAGCGTCGCATCTACGCTCAGACACCCCACAATGTGCACACTTTCGCCCGGTTCGTGTACAAGTTCGTTAGGTTCGCCGTTAGGCTCAGAACGCCGCGTCGGCGTCTGTGACCTCGCCGGTGGTCGGGGCAACAGACTTCACACCGAGCGCCCGGTTCAGCTCTATAGAGACAGCATCGACGGACTCACGCACGGCGCTATCGCGCACATGCCCATACACCGCAGCAGTGATACCTGCGTCCGCATGACCTAGCTGCTTTGCGGCCACGACTAGACCGCCCGCCTCGATCAGCGCAGAGGCCGCAGTGTGTCGTAGGTCATGCACCCGAATCCTCCGCCCGATACCCCGCAGACTTGCGTCACGCACCCGCTCCCCAACCCGTTCACGGGTCACCGCCGTGCCGCGCGATGTATGGAAGATGAGTTCGTCCGATACCCGGTCACCGATATAGCTATGCAGGCGTTCATTGATGGCATGGGGCAGCACAACCCACCGCCGCGATGTCACGGTCTTGGTGCCCTCCACCCATAGCAGTGACCGCGCATAGTCGTGCTGGCCGACGGTCAATGTCAGCGCCTCGGTCACGCGCATCCCGGCGGTGCCCAGCAGCAGTATCAAGGTCTCCCACATCTCCGCGTTGACCCTCTCACCCCGTGGCCCATGCTTCGATGGGGTCACCGTCCGGGCCGTCCGTGCAACGGTCACAAGTTCGGCCATCGTGAGGAACGCCATCGGCGTCTTGTCCTTGATACTGACGACGAGCCCGGCGGTCACATCGGTCTGCCGTGCCGCCACGAGCGCGGCGCGCAACAGCGCCAGACGCTTGCGCTTCGAGCTATCGGCGCAGGACATCGCCGCCACCCAGTCCTCCACCATGGACCGCCTCAACGCCGCGACCGCGATATCACCAAGGGCATCAGTGACGTGCCCGGCGTGGAGCTTCACGCTCTCCAGCCCGGCGGACTTCAGGTGCCTCTTGCTATGGACATACTGACGGACGACCTCGGTCACGGTCAGTTCACCAACAGCCCCACCCCGATGGTCATGGGCCGTTGCATGGGCTAGTGCCTCGGCGCGTGTGTGGAACCGCTTCTCCTTACTCTTGCCCGTTGCATCACGCCACCGCGCGACGAACCGCTTGTCTCCACGGGCGCGGGCAGCATCGACGGCGCGACGGGGTAACTTCGCCCAGAGGTCACCGACGCTAGCCACGGGCTCATTGTTCCAGAGCCCGATAGACCGTCGAGCGACCGACGCCCATCCTGACCGCGATGGACTGTGCCGGGACACCACTGGCTCGCAAGCCGCGCACCATCACGACTTCCTCGGGTGTGAGCGCCCGAGGCCGTCCGCCTACCCGGCCCTGTGCACGCGCCACCTCTAGTCCAGCGAGAGTCCGGTCCCGAAGGGTATCCACCTCGAACTGCGACAGCGCGGCCAGCACCGTCACCAGCAGACGGCCCGCCGGTGTCGATGTGTCCACGGATTCTGACAGCGAGACCAGAGCCACGCCCTGTCGGTCGAGACGTTCGAGCAGTCCGAGCAGGTCTGTAGTCGAGCGACTGATACGGCTCAAGCTGTAGACGACCACCGTGTCGCCGTCGCGCACCCATTCCAACATGCTCTGCAAGCCCGGCCTATCAATACGCCGCCCGGTGATGCCCTCATCTAGGAACATCTTGGCCGGTGCCCAACCAGCGCGCTCGATGGCGTGCCTCTGAGACTCAACCGACTGGTCCCGGCTTGTCGAGACGCGCAGATAGCTCACGACTGTGCCCGACCCAGCGCGCGATGTCCCAGAAACGGTCGCCGGAGCATCTGGGACGTTCGTGGTTTTGGGACGGGTTCTGGGGCTCATATCCCCACAGTGTCAGCGCGTGTCACTAACGGTCGTTAGTGGGCCCCGCTCGCTGAGTCGCCTTCACGCTCGGCGTCCGCGTCAGGCAGCTGCATCTCGCCATTTTCGAATCGTCACGTGACTGACCCCGGAGGCGCGGGCCAAGGTTGCGATTGGCACTCCTGACCGGGCCGCTTCTGTCAGTTCTTCCTTCAGTGCAGAGCGGGAGTAGGAAGCCTGTGTGCCCAGCTGAGTGATTCGTTCGAGTCGGTCGAGCTTCCTTCGCTCTCGGTCGATGTCGAGCTGGCTGAGCCCGCGAGCATCGGAGCGCTTGCGACGCGGTCCGGTGGCGGCCTTTTGCCGGGATGCACGGTCCGAGTGGACACGTCTGATGAGGGCGATTCTTGGGTCGAGTTCCATGAGGTTCTCCTTCTGTTGGTGCCCCCTGCCCCCTCATAGGGAGGGGGGCAGTGGGACAGGGTGGCAATCGATGCTTGTCCCCGCGGTTGGGACAAGACGAAATGCGGTGCGACAGGGGGCGTCGTCGTCAACCAAGACACCCTGCCCGTCGCTGTTCCCCTCGACTGGACAGGGAACTGTGTCCCCGGCGCGGGACAGGTCAATAGGCGTTCCATGTCATGGCTTCCGGGTCGTAGGGTTTGAGCACCGTGATGAATCGCCCGCCTCGGGGTGCGGGCGAGAACGCCGCATAGCCCAGTTCGACCAGCTCTGCGAGTGCCGTGTCGACGTCTTCACGGCGCCGCGGGACAAGGCGACGAACATCGGCTTGGGTCAGGTGCTCGCTGGCTCGTTGGGTGATACACAGGCCGACCTGGTCGACGAGATCACGCCGGCGGCCAGACAGCTGTGAATCGAGCTGGATGCTCATGTTGTGGGTGACGCGGTCGCTGACGACGGTGGCGAAAGCGACGAGGTCACCAGCGGTGGTCAAGCCGCGCACTCGTCCCGGGCGGTCCTTGTCCACATGGAGTTCGAGGCGGCCGGTACGTCCTGGCGCAACGGTTTCCGTCATGGTGATTCGCAGGCTCGCTCCGTCGACCTTGGCTCGCTTGGCTTGGCTGCCGCCGGCGCCTCGCTCGCCGGTGTCGCGTCGCTTTCGCACATGGTCGACCGCGATGACTGCCGCGCCGGTGTGCGCAATGGGGCGCAGGACGCCGTCGTAGAAGCCGGAGACATCGGCGGCGGAGTTCGGGTCACAGCCAGCGAGGTGCAGGGCACTGTCCATCCCGTCAAAGACCACCAGCTGTGCGCCCGAGGCGATGCGGTTCGCGTCCTCCCCTGCGGGTGGGTCGTCTGGGCTACCGACGCGGACGCGGGCGAGGTCAGCGTCTGCCAGCCCCACCGTCCTGAGTCTGCGGACGATAGATGGCAGGGAGTCTTCAAAGTCGAGGTAGACGGCGAGCCCGCCATCGGTGACGACTTGTCGTAGGGCCTCAACGGCCAGCCAGCTCTTGCCGCTCTCGCTGGCTCCAATCAAGCTGTTGACGCGGCCGCTGTACAGCAGGCCTGCGCCGTCACCCCGGCGAAGGATGGTCGCCTCGTCATCGGCGCTGACGGTGATGTCGAGCGCCGGCTGCGGAATCCACGTTGACATCATGACTGGGCCCCTTCGAGCCACTCGCACAGGCACCGTGCCGGCGGGGGCTCTTGCCCCATCCGCGCGACCGCGCCGGCCACTGACCGCTGGACTTCGAGGAGCGCCTCGTGTGGGGCACGGCGGCCGGACCGTCCACGGGTGGTGACTTCAGCCACGAACGCTTCGGTCACCGACTCGATGGCCTTGGCGAAGCCCGGGTGCCCATCCGAGGCGGTCCGCACCAGACGTGCCACCACGCTGTTCAGCCGGGTGTGGGCCGACTCGCCCCCGTGTGGCCAAAGGGCTCTTCGGCCCATTTCAGGGCAAGGGCTGAGCGAGGCCCGGCGCGCCTCCATCCAAGACTGCACTTCTGCATGGCTTGCTGGCGCTGCGGACCAGGCTGGCCTCGCTTCGGATGACAGTGCGGTGACCCATGCTGTTGGGAGTTCTGCAAGGTCATGCTCTTCGGGCAGGAGCTGGACGCTGGCGCCGCTCGGGTCGCGCCATTGATAGGCCATGCCTTCGGGATGAAGCGAGGGAGGCACGACTGCGTAGATGGCCCCACCACACCAGTTCGATGCCCGGGCCGACATCCGACCACTCGAGTCCGGCGGGGACCCGGAACCACCGGATGCCCGAAGGAATAGACCGAGCCGAAGACACCCACGTCGGAGGGAGGGTCCCAAACTTCGACTCAAGGTGGCTCAGGGTGTCAAGGGCAACTTTGTCTCCATAGGCATCAACATCGACACCGACGACAGTTGAGGGCAGGCGGACGGCGATGTTGCCGCCGTTACGCCTCCAGCGCGCCACTGTCTCGGGCGTGGGTGCGCTCGCCAGCCGCCCCGTCGTGCCCATGGGTGGGGGTGCCTTCCGGCGCTGTGGCAGCACCACGACGGTCCAGCCGGCCCCAATGTAGTCAGGGGCGGCGATCGTGAATGGTGAGAGCGCCATGTGTGTGGTCCTTCCTGCGGGGGGGCTGGTCTCCCAGCCCCCCGCGCTGTCTCATGAGATGAAGTTGGTGCCGTCATCCTCGAGTTGGCCACTCGCCTCTGATGGGTCGATGAGTCGAACGTTGAAGGTCTTGCGCTGCAGGTCCGTGCCCGGGATGTCCTCAATGCCCAAGAGCGTGATCTCGATGGTGGAATCGAGCGACGGGGCGAGCGCGACCAACTTTCGGACGAGGTCTCTGGATGAGGCGGTGAGGTATCGCTCCCCCTCGGGGGTCATCAATGTCAGGTGCGGCGCACGGCCACCGTCGTCGAACTCCCTCGCTTCGAGAGCGACCAAGGTCCCCGAAATCGAGTCCCCGATCGTTTCGAACCGCACGTTGGGGTCGATGAAGGCGTCCCAGGTGGCGGATGCGTTGGTCTTGAAGCCCTTCATCGCGCCACCTCCGACTTGTTCACACCTTGGTGGTTGTACGTGATCCAGCTCTCGACATCAGCGATTCGGTAGCGGATCCGGGACCCGACGCGCACGAACGCGGGGCCTTGCTGGCGCTGACGCCAGTTGCGGACTGTGCCGGGATGGAGCCCGAGCATGCGGGCCGTTTCGGCAGTGGTGATGAGTTTGTTCTCTTCCATGACACCATCGTGCATCCCATGACGTAGTATTACCACGGGACAGAATTACTCATTATTGGGATGGCTTATGCGTACGCTGGAAATCACCTACAACCAAGCGCTGACCAAGGCCCAGAAGATCAGAGGTCTCCCAGTTCGCGTGGTGCAGGCGCGGCTCAAAGAACTCGGCCAGAAGTTGAGTCTGGCTTCGTTGAATCGTCGTAGGTGGGGTGAGCAACCAACTCCGCTCCCCGACCTTGCGCTGTGGTCCAAAGCATGCGCTGTGCCGCTTCACGACATGCTGGACACCGACCCAGCCTTTGCGGCGGGCCGAATGCGACGGACAATCATGGCGATTGACCGCCTCCTTCGTTGGTACCAAGAACTCGAAGCCGAACTGGGACCAGACTGGATGGGGCGAAGACGCCAGTCGGACCGAGAGACGTGGCAACTGGCAGTGGAAATCGAGGTTCGCCTTTGGCGAGAAGTTCGCGGGCTGAGCTACGAACAACTTTCGAAACGCTGTGCTGAGCAGGGCTGGGATGTGGGGAGCAGCGTCCTGCACCGAATCTGCACAGCTAAGGGCGGCAAGCAACTCGATGTGGACGAGCTGAACGCGTTGGCTCGGGCGTTCGGCCATGCCAACTTCGGCGAAATGGCGCTCGCAGACCCAAATGAGCCTGAGGAGCCGGAAGTCCTGCGTTGGGAGGATGCCCCGATGGCGGGACGACAGTCGTCGCATCGCCTCTTGGCGCAGCTCATGGAGGACGACCAACAACTTCAGTTGGAAGTTGAGCTCGGACGACTTCGGGCACGGATCGAGCGCCTACAAAGAGAGCTTGTCGACGAGCACTACCGTCATCCCAAGACTGATCCCAACGGGGACCCCATCGCGGGTGCGTTCCCGCCGTTCATTCTGCCCGCGTTCCTTCGACGACCGTCAAACTGGGGCTGACGCGACTGTGTCCCACAAGCCGATCTGTTCGTTGCTGTGCCGTCGCTCGCGCTCCTCATCGGTTAGTGCGTAGTCGAGGCTTGCCGACTCGAAGCGCTTGAACTGGTAGATGGCGTGGTTGAGGTGGTTGGCGTTGAACAGTCCGATCTGGTTCAGCGTCTTGAAATCGTCCACCGTTAGGCCGGTCACCCGCTCAAACAGGGCCGAGTCGAGAGACTCGATGACGTGCTTCAGGGCTTCTTCGCGGTAATCCGTGGTGTACATGAACACCGGGATCTTGGCGAGGAACTTCTGGAGCTTTTCGCGGATCTCCTTGCGCTTGGAGGCGGTCTCGGTCTGCTTCTTCTTCTGGTCGCCGTCGAGCTTGCCACCCTGTTCGCGCTTGGCCTTCTTCAGGTCCTTCGTGTTCGTGATGACCGTCTGGGCATGATCGACGAGGGCCCGGAAGTCTTCGATGTTCTCCAGCGACTCCATGAGGGCTGGCTGGGCGAGCACAGCTCCCAGCGTGTGCTCGTTCACCGAGACCAAGGTCGGCGAGTTCCAGCGCCGTGCGAGCGCCGCTGCGCCGATGCCAGCGGTGGCCCAGTCGAGCACGGCGGTGGCATCGAGCTGGGTCATCGCGCCGCCGGTGAAGCCGTAGATCGGTAGGTAGTTGATCAGCTCGCCGATCGCCTGAGCGGGCGTGGTGTCGGCCGTGGTGGCCAGCTTGGCACCGTACTCGGCCACCAGAGACAGTGCCCGGTTGGGGTCGAACTCGAAGACGTAGCAGACCGGCTTGCGCAGGTCGAGGTTGCCCTCGGCGTCGATGTAGGCCCATGGGGACTGAACGCGGAACGCGGCCTGGAAGTAGGACTCAGGGCTCTTCAGCGAGCGCAGCATGAGGATCGCTCCCCACTCGCGGACGGTGACGCCGGTCATGAGCTTGCCGACAGACAGCGTGATGGAGCCGACGCCGTTGCCCTTCTTCACATCCTCGATCGCCGCCTCCACCGGGGGCAGCGCGGCCATGCCTTGGCCCGCCTTGTTGCCGGCCGCGACGACGATCTCGAACTGGGAGAAGTACGGGTGCTGGGCGAGCAGGTCTGCCATCGCGAAGCAGGCCGCGACGTTGTTCATGTACCAGACGGAGTGCTTCACGGCATCCTTGAAACGAACCGCCTCGAACGGGAACGGCGGCTTGTCCTGGGTGAGCACTTGCAGCTTCATCTGGTCCGACAGCTTGCCGCGCAGCATCTCCAGGAACTCAGCGACCTCGTCAGGCCGCTCGAAGGCGAATGTGCCATCGTCGGCCTTGGTGGCCTTGAAGAACTCGTTGAGGCTGAACCCGTTGAACTCGCCGTCTTCGGCGTACTCAGCGGCGTCCTTGCCCATGTCGTAGGAGTACATCTCCATGCGGGGCAAGGTGGCGTACGGGTTCGGGCCCCCGGCCGGGTCCCAGTCCTGCTTCTCGCGCTGCTCGTCGACGTAGGTCCAGTTGAAGATCGCATCCTCAGTGAACTCACCGTCGGTGATGGCCCGGAACGGGGTCCCGGACAGGTAGAGGTAGTGGTCCGCCTTGACCTTCAGCTCCTCGGTGAGGTCCTCGGTCGTGACGCCGTCGTCGTCCTCGTCCAGGTCACGAATCCCGGCGAGCTCCTTCTGGTCGGCTGGGTCGTAGAGCTCGCGAGCGGAATCGCGCCAGGCGCCGAAGTGGTACTCGTCCAGGACGATGGCATCCCAGTCGATGAGGTGGATGACCTCGTTCTTGGCCTTGATGTTGCCGTCGGCATCACGGCCACCCAGGTCCTGGAGTGACGCGAACCAGACCACTGGTCCGGCGTAGTCCGCCGCGTCGTCGCGCTCTTCAGCGGTCGACTCCTTGTCGACGTAGCGCCAGCCGTCGAAGTCGACGTGGCTGACCAGGTCGTCGTGCCAGGCGGTGGCCACGGCGGGCTTGAAAGTGAGGACCAAGACACGCTGCCAGCCCATCTCCTTGGCCAGCTGGTAGGTGGTGAAGGTCTTGCCGAACCGCATCTTGGCGTTCCACAGAAACTTGGGCGCCTTGGTGCCAACGTGGTTGCGGAAGTAGCTGGCGGTCAGGTCCACGGCGGCCTGCTGCTCGGGGCGCATGCCGAACGACTGGGTCCGCTTGGGCTGGTAGGCGATGCCGGAGCGCACCACCTGGATGGCGGCCTTGACCTCGTCGAGGGTGGCCTCGAACCACTCGCCGCCCGTGCGGTTGATGCCGGCGGCCACGAGTGCAGTGTGGACGTCGTGATCGGAGAACTCCGTGCCGTCAGTGCGGGTGGCCGGCTCGTCGAGCAGGATGTCGACGCCCTTGAGGCCCGGGTAGGCGGTGTTGAGCTGCTGCTTCACACGGGCGCGGGCCGTCCCCTTGGTGGTCTGGCCGACCTTGACGAGGCCGACGCCGTCGACCAGCGCCGTGCCCTCGGCGCGGGTCCACGGTTCGGTGTCCTTGCCGAGGACGGTGTAGACGTAGATCCGGTTGCTCACTCGTCATCCTCCGGCTCATCGTCAACTGCACCCGGCCGGTACTTGGAGCCGCCGGGCAGGTGGCTCGCTGGGATCGGCGAGTCGAGAGACCAGTTCACATCACGGGGCGCGATGGCACCCTCGACATACTCACGCTCGTCACGGGTGAGGCCGAAGTTGTCGTACAGCTCCTCATCGGTCCACGAGCGAGTCATGTCCAACATCGGGACGAATCGGAATCGATCGGGGGTCAGGTGCTGAGTGATCTTGCGCTGAAGCACCAAGAACCTATAGAGGCGAGTCGTCATGTAGGAGGCGTAGTTCTCGGTCTCATCACGGGTGTCGAAGGTGTCGGCGATGAGATAGGTCTGCGTGCAAGCGGAACCAGGAGCCAAAGCAATGGGCTCTCCAAGTACGTATGAGATCTCCCGACCGTGCCCATCCCCAGCCATGGGGATAAGCACCTTCCACCGGTCGACCCAGTCGTGAAGCCGCTCGAGCTGGTCAGGGCGGACGTAGCCAATCCGCGAGCCGTAAACCACCGGGACACTGCCAGGGAAGGGCTGGTCCTCGGAGCCACTGAAGTTGGTTCGCAGTCCGAAGGGCACTTGGGGCCCGAACCGCTCCTCCACGCTCGGCAGCCCAGCACCTAGAACCTTCCTGACGATCGAGGCAGCTCGGTTATCCCGCATCAGGACGCCGTCACCAGCGCGAAGATCACGGGTCATCGTGGAGACGATCTTGCCGTCGATGCGGGTCGAGAACTCGCAGTCGCCATCGTGGTCGCGATCCCAGAGGAAGTAGGAGACGCCACCCTTGATCTCGACGCCCGGGAAGCAGTCGAAGAGCTTGGGGTTGTCCACCAGCTTCGCCAGGCGCCGGTCGGCAATCATGCGCGCACGGAACTCATTGAGACCGAGGCCGCCCGCGAACCAACGCGAGGGGGTGATCATCACCAGGTACCGGGGGTCGAGGTCGATGGCATGCTCGACGAACTTCTGGTAGATCGGCATGGTTCGGGTGTTGCCGTCTGAGTCGATTTGGTACGGCGGGTTGCCGACGATCACGTCGAACTTCATGTCTGCCATCTCCTTGGTCGGGTAGGCGCCGTGGATGAACGAGTAGGCGTAATTCTCGCGGCTGTCACCTCGTTCGAGGTCTTGCGGTGCGTTGCATAGTGCGCAACGACCACCGCCGCTGAAGTCATGCTCAGCCGGGACGAAGGGCAGGTTGCCCTCGGGGTCGTCGAAACGCACCACGCTGTGGGTGCCGGAGGCGTCGGCGGCGCAGTAGACGCTTCGGCGGGAGATGATCCCGGTCATCTCGGTGATCGACGCTCCGTGCAGCATGTTGCGGAAGATGTGCTCGCGGCGCTTGACGAAGTCGGGTTCCCATTCGGCCAACCCGTCGAACAGGCGGGTGGCCACCTCCCGCAGGAACACCCCGGACTTGCTGAACGGGTCCAGCCAGACGAAGTCGGGGCGGCTCCAGACGTCGGTTGGCAACAGGTCCAGCATGGCTCGGGCCACCTTGGGCGGCGTGGGCACCTCATCGTTGGACAGCTGCGCCAGGCAGTCGAGGATGTCGGGGACGTGCGCCCCGAATCGGGTCGTGGTCGTCATGCTCGCACCTTCTTCGGGGCCTTCACGGGCTCAGGGTTCTCTATCAACAGCGAGTAGTGGATCGGCGCAGCATCGCGACGAGGTTCAGTGAACGCAGAGAAGAGGTCGTCGCCCGCTTCTCCTGCGGTGGACCACTCACGGGTGAAGGTGCCGTTCCGGCCCGGCTGGTAGTCGACCCACTCGATGGTGTCGAGATCGGTCAGGGTGTTAGCCAGCACGATGTTGGTTCCCAGGATGGCCTCGACGGCACTCGCGAAGCCGGGCGTGGGCACCTTGGTGTTGAGGTCGTTGTCTAGGTGGGACTGCATGACGTGCTTGAGTCGCTCCTTGGACTCCGCGACGTTCTCGGGATCGATGTCGACGGCGTAGATCGAGGCCAGAGCGCGCAGCAGCCGGTGTTCGTAGAATTGGGTCGACGCGTAGCGCAGCGAAGTGACGTGGGCGATCTTGCGTAGCAGTATCTCTTCCAGAAAGTTGCCCGAGCCGGCCGCCGGTTCGAAGAACTTGCGGTCGGTGTTGTTGGGGTCAGTCTCGCTGGGGAACATGTCGGGGACCAGGTCGAGCATCGCCGTGACTTCGCGGGTGTGCGTGTAGACCTCGGCAAGGTCACGAACACGCTGGCGCGTCTTGATTTGCACTGCTAGGCCCTTCCACGATCCCGTTCGAGATCGCCGATGTCACCGTCGGACAGAGGGCGACCCCGCCACACGTTAGTGACCCGCGCCGAGCTGAGCTGCGCACGCAGACCATCAATCACCCCAACTATCTCGGCGCGGATCTTCATGTCGACGTCATCGTCCGTCTCGGGATTCCCAAGCATCGGCGCCGCGGCAAGATACGCCGCCTCGCGTTCATCATCCGCTCCGAATGGGATGTGACGGAAGACAGTCCCCTTCGTGATTGGCAATTCCTCGGACGACGCACGCAGGAGGGCCGCGAAGCGGGCTTCGGCTCGCGTGCGTTCGAGCCCCGAGCCGGGCGCAGGCCCCGTCGCCTCCGCTGCCAACCAGTCCGCTACCCCAAGAGCGTGCAACTCCTCGAAAGCAGCCATCAGCGACACGGCGTCTGTCAGCCGGTCGCGCAGGTGCTGACGGCGCCGGTCGCCCGACACGATCCAGAGAGAGGCACCCACCGCCAGCACCGCGGCGACTGCCGCGACTGACGTACTCACGGCGGTGACCCACTCGAGCATCCTGAGCCCCTTCCACTGTTCAGGACCATTGTTCCTTGAACGACTGACAGACGGGTGGAGGCGGGCCGGGCAAGGGCCCGAACGCTCTGCCTCATCCTGAAATGCGACGGCAGGGGGTGGCGCTCAGTCAGGCGTATCGCGGGTCGCTTCGGCGACAGCCAGTCTCAAGCCGGCTTCTGCGTCCTCGACAGTCCCCCAAGACGACGTGGCCACGGCTCGCCCGAGGGCATACATCGTGCGTGAGTCGTGGGCACCAAGCTGCCTGGCCGACCATGCCAGGTGTCTAAGAGCGTGGAGTGGAACTGCGTTGTCAGCTACGTGCTCCAGCGCGTACATGACTTCATCCAGACCGTGGACTGCTGAGAGCGCAACGGCAACCACTGACGGTTCACACCAGGCGTCCGGAGCGGCGTAGTTCAAGTCGGTGTCGTCGGCGCCGGCGGGAGCACCCCAGTCGCCACGGTCGCCAAATGGCTCACCGTCAGGCCACCACGCGCCGGTTTCCGCATCGTCTGGCGTATCGCCAATGGTCGCACCGCAGATTGCCAGGGAAGGATGCAGCAGAGGCGAGTCTGAGTACTGATGAGCGAGACCGACGCCACGTAGGAGCATGGACCACATGGCCAGCCACAGCGAAGGTCGACCATCGCGAGTTGCGTCCATCATTCGCATGCAGCGGCTCAACACGCGGGGGTCCAACAGAGGCTCAGCCAAGGCCAGACTGATGCCCAGGACTGCTTCACGGCAGGTCCGCGGCGACTTGGGAAACCATGCCTCAGCGTCACCAATACGGTCTCGACTCGTCACCCATCTACAGTGTCAGCGTCACGGAGGAACCCAGATATGGCGGCAGATTCGCGGGTGAAAGCAAGACCGGGATTCCCCAAGGGACGCTAAGATTCTGAGCCGTCACCCGACCCCGATTCCTGACTCCCACGCCTGGAGACCAAGTGCGACTTCCGGGCGAGCAGGTGGAGCAGCCAAGGCCTGAGTGCCGCGCGCGCCTTCCATGCCGAATTCGGACCCAGCGCGGCCCAGCGCGGCGGGATTCCTGCCAGCCGGTCGCTGGGAGCGCATGGGGCTCATCGTGACTGTTCCCATGGCGCCATTGCCACGGCCCGCGTTGGGCTCGCATCACGATGGGCCCCCGCCCATCGCCCAACTTTGCTTCCGTCTTCAAGCTGCGGCAAGGCCGGGCCTGATGGAGCAATCTCGCCCGGCAGGACCGAAGGCGGGGTCCCAACGACCATCAAGCCGAGCCGACTCGACCCGAAGCGCCGACCGAGGGCCCCCGCGAGATGCCTCGGAGCACTCGTCGGTTGGCGCCTCAGAACCAGTGGCGCGGAGCACTACGCGTCTGAAGCCGCGACCGGGCTCGCAGTGCAGGCCGAAGGCCGGAGAAGCGAGCCCTGACATCGTCGTAGACGTCAACCGCGCCGGACTCATCAGCGATCGTGACCAGCAGCGCAAACGGGACCGTGGTGGGAGAGTTGTCGAGAGCTCCACTCCTCCGCGCTACATACGCAAGCTCCAGTCTCGGCAGTTCGATCTCCCCCGGTTTGAGGCTTACTCGATAGTGGCGAACGGTCTCCCATTTCCCGCTATCGCGGAGCTGAGCCTCCGATGCGCCCGCCCGGGCCGCTCCCAGCGTCTTCGTGACCGGTTCTTGGCTTGCGGTCCATCCCTCCGATAGGAGAGCAGCAGCATCGGAACTACCAATGTCGAGAGGCGTCGTCGTCCACCTCACCGAGCAATCCCCCTGGAGTGGGCTGATCATCGACAGCATCGGCCGACTCCGAAACCTCCCGGCACCCGCGACCTGACCCCCAGACCTCCACACGACCCTCTGAATCACGAAGCTCTCGGCCTGGAAACCCGCCCCGCAGACGTCACGCGGAGTCTTGTCACACCCACCTGCAAGAATCAGAACAACCCCGACGCCACCGGCGCCGACCAGCCCCACACAGGCCCGTCATGAAAGATCGAGGTTAGCGTCAGTGCGAGTCAGGACGGCTCGTCAGCAGGTCTGCCGGACTGATCGCTACCAATCATTGGCAGTCTTCTGTCATGGCGCAGAACACGTCGATCAGCTTGGATGATCACTTCACGGACTTCCTTTCCCGCGAGGTCTCGTCGGGTCGTTACCGCTCCGCCAGCGAGGTCATCCGCGCCGGCCTCCGGCTCCTCGAGGACCAGGACACACGCTTGGGGGCTCTTCGTGCGGCTCTGGTCGCGGGCGAGGAGAGCGGCGTGCCGGAAGAGTTCGACTTCGACGCCTTCATCGCCGCGAAGAAGTCGTGAGCAACTACCGTCTCTCCCCAGCCGCGCAGCGCGACCTCTCGTCGATCTGGGACTCCACCGAGGAGCGCTGGGACATCCGCCAAGCAGAGACATATGTGACAGAGATCAGGTCTGCGATTGAACGTATCGCCGACGATCCTCGTCGCGGGCGCTCCTGCGACGAGATCCGCGTCGGCTATCGGCGGTATGGCATTGGCAGCCACGCGCCTTTCTACGTCGAACGCGCCGGCGGCGTCGACGTCATCCGGATTCTGCATCAACGGATGGACCCGACGAGGCACCTGTAAACGCGCCTACCTGCCCGATCTCCGGCCCGTTGCGTTGGGGTTCACGCCCTTGGGGGCGGTTGAGGGGGTCGCCCTGCTCGTCGCGCCACCGGATCGGCTGTTCGCGATCGCGCTCGTCGGCATCGCCGGCGTGGCCGGGCTCGCAGCGTGGCGCAGCGGGTCCTCACGGAGGGGGTGGGCGCTGCTGAGCCTGGCCGGTGCCGTGCTGAGTGAGATGGGGTGGTCACACGAACTGTTCGACCTGGTGGGGTCGGCGGTGCTGATGAGGGCCGACCTTGCGGGTGAGGCCGGATACGCGATCCGTGAGGGCAGCCCGCGGGGGGCAACGGATCGACACTGTCGGGTAGGTGGCGCCCTCCGCGGGCACTCTCAGCCCCGCGCCTCAGCGACTGGCGCCGAAGACGCGTCGGCTCGCCCACTTGCCGAGCTCGACCACGAGGAAGATGCCGAGGCTCAGCAACAGCACGCCGAGCCAGTGCGCGAGGTCGAGCGGGGCGGATCCGAACCAGGAGTGCATGAACGGCGCGTACACGTAGACCGCCTGCAGCGCGATCATCAGGCCCGCGGCGACCCACACCGCCCGGTTGCCCACAAGCACCCGCGGGGTCAGCGACGAGCTGTTCAGGAAGCGGCAGTTGAACAGGAAGGCGAGCTGGCCGAGCGCGAGCATCGTGACCGCGGTCGTCTGGCCGATGGCGTACGTGTCGGCGTTCGCGCGGCCGTAGAGGTACACGCCGAGGGTGGCGCCGCCGATGAGCACCGACGTCCACAGGACGAGCGCGATCGCGCGCGGCGCCAACACCTGCTCCTTGGGGGAGCGCGGAGGGCGCTCCATGATGCCGGGCTCGGCCGGCTCGCCGGCCAGGGCGAGCGACAGCGTCAGGGCGGTGACGAGGTTGATCCACAGGATCTGCACCGGCGACAGCGGCAGCGCCCAACCGAAGAGCACCGCGACGAGGATGACCAGCGCCTGGGCGCCGTTGGTCGGCAGCAGGAAGACCACCGACTTGCGGATGTTGTCGTAGATCCGGCGCCCCTCCTCGACCGCGCGCTCGATGGTGGCGAAGTTGTCGTCGGCCAGCACGATGTCGGCGGCCTCCTTCGTCGCCTCCGTGCCCTTGATGCCCATGGCGACGCCGACGTCGGCCCGCGTGATCGAGGGCGCGTCGTTGACGCCGTCGCCGGTCATCGCGACGACCTCGCCGTGGGTCTGCAGCGCCTGCACGATGCGCAGCTTGTGCTCCGGCGACGTGCGGGCGTAGATGTCGACGTCGCGCGCGACCTCGGCGAGCTCCTCCTGGCTCATGGCCTCGAGCTCGGCGCCGGTCAGGGCGGGGACGTCGCCCTCCGCGGGGGCGATGCCCAACTCCCGCGAGATCGCGACGGCGGTGCCCGCGTGGTCGCCGGTGATCATCTTCACGCGGATGCCTGCGGTGTGGGACTCGCGGATCGCGTCGCGCACCTCGGGCCGCGGCGGGTCGACGATGCCGCAGAGGCCGAGGAAGGTGAGGCCGGAGTCGAGGTCGTCCAGCTCGATGCCCTCCACGCCGTCGGCGGGGCGGGAGGCCGCAGCCAGGACGCGCAGGCCCTTCCCGGACAGCACGTCGATGTGGTGTTCCCAGGCCTCGCGGTCGACGCCCACCAGCTCGCCGTCGTGGCCGAGCTGGGTCGTGGCCCGGTCGAGCAGCCGGTCGGGCGCGCCCAGCGCGTGGACGACGCGACCGACGCCGGGGACGTCGTCGAGCGTCGCGGAGAACTTGTGGGCGGACTCGAAGGGCACCTGCGCCACCCGCGCCACCGCCTCGATGTCCGCCCCCGCCTTGGCCGCCAGGACGTCGAGCGCGCCTTCGGTCGGCTGGCCGACGACGCGCCAGCCCTCCGGCGTCTCCTCGACCCGCGCGTCGTTGGCTGCCCCGGCCGCGGTGACGAGCGCCGCGAGGTCCGGGTGCTCGGCCAACTCGGCGACGGCGCCGTCGGCGGTGACGCGGCCCTCCGGCCGGTAGCCGGTGCCCTCGACGTCGTAGGTGCCCTGCGCGGTGACGACGGTGCGCACCGTCATCTCGTTCTGGGTGAGGGTGCCGGTCTTGTCGGAGCAGATCGTCGTGACCGAGCCCAGCGTCTCGACGGCGGCCATCTTGCGGGTGATGGCGTTGCGCTTCGCCATCTGCTGCACGCCGAGGGCGAGGGTGATGGTGACGAGCGCGGGGAGGCCCTCGGGCACGGCGGCGACGGCGAATCCGATGGCGGCCGAGATCAGGTCGTCGGCGGCGAGGCGGTGCACGAAGTAGCCGATGGCCAGCATGGCGACGGCGAGGATGCCGATGAGGCCCGCCAACTGCGTGCCCAGCCTGTTCAGCTGCCGGGCGAGCGGGGTGTCGAGCTTGTCCTGCTCGGCGACGAGCGCGGAGATCTTGCCGATCTCGGTGCGACCGCCGGTCGCGACCACGACGCCCTCGGCGGTGCCCGTGGTGATCAGGGTGCCCGAGAAGAGCATGGAGGTGCGGTCGCCCACGCCCGCGCCCGCCTCGACGGCGTCGACCTCCTTCTGCGAGGGCACCGACTCGCCGGTGAGGGCGGCCTCGTCGGCCTGCAGCGACGACGCGGTCACGAGCCGCAGGTCCGCGGGCACGCGGTCGCCGGAGCGCAGCCGCACGATGTCGCCGGCGACGAGCGTCGCGGCGTCGACGACGCCCCAGGTGCCGTCCCGCAGCGCCTGGGCCTCCTGCGACTGCATCGTCTGAAGGCTGGCGAGCGCGGACGCGGCCCGCCCCTCCTGGATGAAGCCGATGAGCGCGGTCGCAACGATGACGACGGCGATGACGGTGAAGTCGATCCAGTCGCCGCTGATCGCCTTGAGCGCCGCCGCGGCGATGAGGATGTAGACGAGCAGGTCGTTGAAGTGGGCCAGGAACCTCAGCCAGGCGGGCTTCGGAGCCGGCGTCGGGAGCTCGTTCCCGCCGTCCCTTTCGAGGCGCAGGTCGACGTCGGCGGTGGTGAGCCCCGCGGCTGACGAGCCGAGCGACGCCGCGACGGCGTCGGCCTGCTCGGCCCAGGGGGTGGCTTCGGTGGGGGTGATGGTCACGGGGCCAGCCTATCCTCCCTCTTTCATGAGGCGGCTTGAGAGCTGCCAGCTGGGCTGTCGGCGCCCGATCTGAACACTGGGCCGGGTGAGGGCGTGATGCGACGAAACCTAGATTTGGGTAACTCCCTGCCCGGCAGGCTGTAGAGCAGTTGCTTGACGATCTCTTTCTGAATCTGGTTCGTTTTTTTCACCCAGCGAACTGTCTGCGCTTTCTGTCTCGTCGGACTCGTTGCCCTCTTGCCCGTTGGTTGGCCTCACACCGACGCTCGACAGGGAGACCTGCACGATACGAGCCTTGAACTCGGGGTTCTTGCGCAGCCCCGCCAAGATGCTGCTTTTGCCGCTCCCGTACGGGCCGGTCAAGGCAATGTTGCGAACATCTGGCTGCGAGAGCGCAGCCTCAAGGCGATTGAGGTACGTGGAGTGATTCTTCGCCTCGTAGACGGGCATGAGAGAACTGCCGTCGGAGTTCGCCTGCTCTATCTCGCCCACCACGCCTTGATGATAGGGCTCACTAGCCGTCAGGCAGGGCTGGACCCACCGTGGCGGAGCTCCCGCCGTCAGGGAGGCGCGTTCTCGAGAGAAGCCCTGGAAGGCATCGAGTGGCTGCTGAATGAGGGCCCACACCACCCTTCCCGCCCCCGCAGCCCATGAGGGAGGGCATGTGCCGTTCCGAGTTGGGAGCAAGAAGCTCTCACCTGTAGTGTTGGCACCGCACATCTGTACAGGCCCGCGTACAACTTAGTTAGGTTGGCCGGTTAGGTTGGCGAAAAGTAGGGGCGAAAGCCCTTGCCGGGGCGTAGCGTAGTGGCTAGCGCGCCTGCTTTGGGAGCAGGAGACCGCAGGTTCGAGTCCTGTCGCCCCGACCACTAGCGAGTCGGCCTCTGTTCTCGAATGGGCATCGGGGCACCACACAAACGCACTCACGACGCGTCACACCAGGCGGGTAGGGTCTGGGACGGAGGTGCGCGGTGACAGTGACGACGACCGGCGAGGTGTTCACACGCCGTTGGGTGGTAGACATGATGCTCGACCTTGCCCGCTACAACGGCGAAGTGTCGAAGAGCGTTGTGGAGCCCAGCATCGGTTCCGGCGCGTTCGTGGGGCCAATTGTGGAGCGGCTGGCTGCATCCGGCGCGCCATGGACTTCGATGTTCGACTCACTGCGCGGCTACGATCTACGCTCTGAGCACGTCGAAAGCTGCAAGACGCTGTCCCGCTCGATTCTGGTCAACGCCGGCTGTCCGATTGCAGACGAGCTGGTCGATGCGTGGTTCCACACCGCCGACTTCCTGCTCACGGACGTGCCGGAGGCCGACCTTGTGATTGGGAACCCGCCATACATCAGAGCTGACAACCTCGACCCGACGCTCCTGGCGGCCTACCGCCACTACTGCCCGACCATGAGCCGCCGCGCAGACATCTTCGTCGGATTCTTCGAGCGCGGGCTGGACCTGTTGAAGCCGGGCGGCAGACTCATCTATATCTGCGCCGACCGCTGGATGCGCAACGGCTACGGCAAAGACCTCCGAGCCAAGGTTGTGCGTGACTTCGCCGTGGACGACGTTCTAGTCATGCATGAGGCCGACGCCTTCGATGACAAGGTTTCCGCCTACCCGGCCATCGTCAACATCCGGGCGGGCAAGCAAGGTCAGGTCAATGTCGCCAACGCCTCCGATACCTTCGGCGACGCCGCCGCCCGCCACTACCTGAGCTGGCGCGACACGCACGAAGACGGCTACTACGGCACCGACGCCGCAACCGCCCGGATGGACCACTGGCACACCACCAGCGCTGTCTGGCCTGACGGCACCCCAGACGAATTGGCATGGCTGGCCGACCTCGCCCGGTTCCCGCTGATTGAACAAGCAGGGGTCACGCTGGGCATCGGTATCGCTACCGGCGCAGACAAGATCTACATTCAGCGCGACGCCGATGTCGAAGGCGACCGACTGGTCCCAATGGTCACGCCCGCCGCGATCAAAGGACCGACCTTCAACTGGACCGGCGAGCATCTGGTCAGCCCGTGGCAAGGCAGGTCGTTGGTCAACATCTCCGAATACCCGAAATTGCACCACTACTACGAGCGCCACGGTGAGCAGCTTCGCAGCCGCAACGTCGCCAAGCGTGCGGCGAACTGGTGGCGCACCATCGACAGCTTCAATCCGGCCCTACTCGAATGCGACTTGCTGGTGATGCAGGACATGAAGCTGCACGCCCACCCTGTGCGGGTGCCAGCGGGCTTCTATCCGCACCACGGGCTCACTTGGTTCATGAGCCACGGGTGGGACTTGGATGTACTGGGTGGCCTGCTGCTGTCCGAGCCCGTCGAGCGTCAGGTCGCAGCTCACTGTGTGCGGATGCGAGGCGGCACCCTAAGGTTCCAGCCGACAGTTCTGCGAATGGTTCGCATTCCAAGGCCAAGTGAAGTTCCGGCGTCCGTTGCGGCAGATCTGGCCAAGGCGTTCCGTGCCCACGATCGCGCGAGGGCCAGCGCCGCCGCCTGGCGGACGTTCCCCACTCTGTAGGGTTCAGGCCATGGACGAAGCGGACCGGAATCGCATCACCGAAGCCGTCGACTTCTGGGTCAAGACCAAGCTGGAACAGCAGACCCAGTCGGAGGCCGCAGGCACGGCGCAAGGCGGCACCAGGGCCGCGGTCACCGGAGGAAGACACCTGGCAGGAATCAACACCCTTCTCATGGATGAACTCGAGTCCCTCGGCCTGCCAGGTCTCGACGCCTGGTTCGACCGGGGCGCAACCGTCCCTGGCTACTACCGGGCCTCGAAAAACTGGGATCTGCTCGTAACTGTAGAGAGGCGCCCGGTGCTCGCGCTGGAGTACAAGAGCATGACGGGCTCAGAAGGTAAGAACCTCAACAACCGTGCCGACGAAGTGATTGGTGCTGCACAGGACCTGCGGCGTGCCCAGGAGCACGGCTTGCTGCCAACTGGCTTGAAGCGTGGCTACGTCTTTCTTATGGAGGTGACCCCGGAGGTCACGAGGCCGGTTGGTGTCACCAGCAGAGTCGGCACCCCCGACCCAGTCTTCAATCAGGCCACCTATCTGGATCGAATGGCAATCATGTGTGAGCGTCTCCGCGACGACGGTCTCTACGACATGGCATGGGCGCTGGGCATCCTCCGCACCCCGGTTGGATTCGTCGAGCCCCGCGAGAGCGTGAACTGGGACCGGTTCAAGAACGACCTACGACTCGCATTCGGGTAAGTGACAGGGCAGGCTGCAGCGACCATCAGGACCCCGTGCTTGGAGCCCTTCCCGTCGCCGTTGTCGGCCAGGTCAGGTGGTCGCGGCCAGCGACTGCCCGGGCAGCACCTGTAGGGGCAGTCAAGAGGCCCGGGGCACAGGCAGAGGCCGATACTCGACACGAGACACACCAGAATCGACCACTGGTCGATTTTCAGAAGGCCAGCGACCGCGGCCACGGCTCCCCTAGCAGGGCCTGCTGGGAGGTTCACGCAACGCGCACATCCCTACGGGACCGACAGCCAGGCGACATCGTTCGAGTTCGGCCGCACCGACAGCGCCGACAACTTCCTCGCCTCGGCGACCTGGGCGCACGCAGCCGCGTGCAGCCCCCGCTCGGACTCCCCGAGCCCTGCGGCGAACAACTTGGCGACGGCGACGTCGCGGCCCCGCTCGACCCTTTCGTCGGTCGAGATCCTGCCATACCCGAGGGCCGCGACCGCCTCCACTCCGAGCCGGTCGAAATCGCCGACCGGCCAGGCTCCCGCCGCTAGATCGACCGGCGCCACCTGGTGGACGGCAAGCAGTAACACGTCGTCGACGAGCCCCCGAGACAGAACCGTGGTGGCAGACTCCCGGGCCTGCTCGGCGAGCGGCAACCCCAACCGGGTGGCCAGATGACACGCTACCGCCGACCACGCCGTCGGAGACTCCTCCATACCCCCCAGAAGGAAGTCGACGCGGTCCAGAATCCGGTCATCGACCGAAGTCTCGAGCAGATGCCTCAGCGCCACGTAACACCAGGCGTCGTCATTGCTCTGTTCCCTGACCAGCATGGCCCGGAGCCCGGAGAGCGGACGGTAGGAACCGACCTCGAACAGGGTCTGGCCACCAGGCCCCCAGAGCCCGACGGTGGTGAGCCCTTCCGGCGGGTAAACCTCGAACTCGTCGTCGACCTCCTCGACTCGGGTGCGATCTTCGACGGTCACGACACCGTCCGGCGCCACGACCTCGACGGCGTAGCCCCGCTCGACGTATCTGACCCACGGTAGCCAGGACGGTTCGGACGGCACGTCGAGCAGGTCGCCCTGATACGCCTCGTAGGTCCAGGCAGCGCTCAGCGTATGTCGCGCCCGCAGCGTCAACTCCGCCTCCAGCGGATAGCCGACCCCGGAGCCTTCGCCCGGTGTAGAGAGCCCACGCCGCTGGGTAAGCAGGCCGGGCCCCTCCTCAGACGGAAGTACGATCTCACCCGACGCGCCCGCGAACCAGGAGACCGCGGGTCGCGGGCCGCTGACCGCCATCACAGGGCCGGGCACCACCACCAGGTCGTCGCTGTCCGACTCGACCGAGATCTCGACGCGGAGCCGCTGGCCAGACCGAAACCTCACCCTCGCTGTGACGCCTTCCTCGTGCTCGATGTCGACGCCGACGGACTCACCCGCCACCCGTGGCGTCAGCCAACCTGGGAAGGTGATGGCGAGCTTGTGCAGCCGCCCCGACCCGGTGATCTCAATCCCGTCGGGCAGCAGCCGGGATTCGAAATGCTCGGAGACCGAGCCCACCAGCTCAATGCTCATGGATGTGCCCCTCGGGGCTCTGTCCAGCCATGGAGACCTCCACCTGACGACCCTTCGTTCTCCGGCCAGCCTATCGGGGGCCCGGAGGAGCCTCGTGTCACTTGGCTCAAGACAGCGACACCTCCGCAAGATCCCGCAGCACCAGATCCGCTCCGGCCCTGCGCAGTCGCCCGGCCCCGATTCCCCGGTCGATGCCGACGACAAGGCCGAACCCCCCGGCCGCCCCTGCCTCGACGCCGACGACGGCATCCTCGAACACCACGCACTGCTGTGCTGGTACCCCTAGCAGTTCCGCCGCCTGAAAGAACATGTCAGGGGCAGGCTTTCCCGCCAGGTGTCGCTCAGCGACCATCTGGCCGTCGACCACCACGTTGAAAAAGTCCCTGAGCCCAGTCGAGCGGATCACCGACTCTGCGTTCCTTGACGATGAGACAGCTGCGAGCAGCCTGCCACCATCTGCCAGCTGACGCACGAGAACCTCCGACCCCGGATAGGCGCGCACGCCGCCGCCCCGCACGATTGCGCCGAAAAGCTGATTCTTGCGGTTCCCTAGCCCGTTTATGGTGTCAGCCGACGGATCATCGTCGGGCTCACCCTCGGGTAGAAAGATCCCGCGGGAGGCGAGAAGGTCACGAACGGCATTGAGGCGCAGCTTGCCGTCGAGATGGGCGAAATAGTCCCCCGTGCCGTAGAGACGCTGGCCGGGGATCGACGCCAGGAAGGGGGCAAAAGTCTCACGCCAGGCGCGCATGTGCGCCTCGGCGGTCGGTGTGATCACACCGTCGAGGTCGAACAACCAACCCTGGAACCTGCCCCAGTTCATCTGGCCAGACTAATGCGGCCGCACCCGGTTCGCCGGATCGTGCCGGAGCTCCACGACCGGTCATACCTCGGGTAGCACCGACCTCACGACGGAGCCGTCGGCCCTGCGCAGCCCGACGATCGGGTGACTCCCCTTCAAAGACTCCAACCTCTCCCCTTGCCCATCGAGTTGCACGTTGACGGGGCCCTCGCCTTCGACCACGACACGCTCTCCCCGCACCGTTACTCCCACCGGCTCTCCAACCTCCAAGGAGAAGCCGATGGACGACGGCTCCAGACGGACCCGCAGCCGGGATCCGCGCACCTGCAGCGGAAACGTCATCGCGTCCCAATCCGCTGGCAGCCGAGGATCGAAACTGATCTCGCCGTCGTGATCGCGCAGACCCGCGAAGCCGTAGATCAGTGAGGCCCAGACGCCACCCGCCGCTGCCACGTGGACGCCGTCCCGGGCGTTGCTGTGCAGATCCCCCAGGTCCACGTAGAGGCCGTTGAGGAAGTACTTCATCGCCATGTCCTGATAGCCCACCTCCGCAGCGATGATCGACTGAACCGCGCCCGAAAGGGAGGAATCCCCGGTGGTGATCGGGTCGTAGTACTCGAAGTCGGCCCGCTTCTCCTGGTAGGAGAACTCGTGGCCCTGCAACAGCAGCGCCAACACGACATCTGCCTGCTTGACCACCTGGAACCGGTAGATGACAAGGGGATGATAGTGGAGCAACAGCGGACGCTTGCCGTCGGGGGTGTTCTCGAGATCCCACATTTCAGAGCTCAGGAACTTCTCATCCTGTGGATGGATACCGAACGTCTCGTCGAACAGCACCACCATCTTGTCGGCCGACTCCTCCCAGTCACCGATTTCCTCGGGCCGCAACTGCAACGACCTGCAGGCCCTCTCGTAGGACGCTGGGTCGGTGGTACGCATCTCCTTCAGGAGGCTGGCCGCCGAGCGCAGATTTGCCCTCGCCATCACGTTGGTGAACATGTTGTTGTTCACCACGGCGGTGTACTCATCCGGCCCAGTTACCCCGTGGATGTGGAATCTCGGTCCGCCATCGGCGTCCTGCCGCCAGAACCCGAGGTCTGCCCACAATCTGGCAGTCTCCACCAGGACGGCGACGCCTTCGCGGTACATGAAATCCCGGTCGCCGGTGATGTCCCGGTACTTGTCGAATGCGAAGGCCACGTCGGCGTCGATGTGGTATTGGGCGGTGCCCGCCGCATAGTAGGCAGACGCCTCCTCGCCGTTGATGGTCCGCCACGGGAAGAGCGCGCCGCGTTGCGACATCACCGCTGCCCGTGCGCGCGCCTGCGGAAGCAGGCTGGTGCGGTACCGAAGCACATTTCTCGCTACCTGCGGCGAGGTGTAGATCAGGAAGGGAACGAGGTAGATCTCGATGTCCCAGAAGTAGTGGCCCTCGTACCCGGAGCCGGTAACCCCTTTGGCCGCAATCCCCTGCTGGTCGCTGCGCGCGGTCGCCTGAGCCAACTGGAACAAGGACCATCGAACCGCCTGCTGGGTCGCAGGTTGGCCCTCGATCACGACATCGCTGTTCGCCCAGAACCCATCGAGCCAGGAACGCTGTGTTTCGAGGTAGTGCTCGAACCCGAACCCGCGGACGCGGTCGAGGGTCCGCTTGCACCTGTCCCCCAACTCCCCCACCGGAACACTCCGCGAGGTGTGGTAGGCCACCGCCTTGCGCACCCTGATCGGTTCCCCTTCCACCGCCTGGACGCGATATACCTGCTTGCCACGGTCGGGTTCGATCCTGACGATGGTTTCCACCGGGTTCTCCGTCTCGATCTCATGGTCGGCCGCAACGGCAAGCGACATCCGGGACTGCGTCGTCCGGTACCCGAGCAGCATCCGGCCACCCTCACACCAGTGTTGCTCCGGCTGAAGGATACGGACGCCCTGGCTGGCCGCCCTGCGGGGATCGAACCCCTCCTCGTCGTCGTCTGGCTGGTCGGTGAGACCGTCGGCGCGGTTGATGAGCTGTGAGCTGATCACCACCGGGGCATCGCCTTCAAGCATCGTCACCTCCAATTCCATCAAGGCGAGGTGCCGGTCGGTGAACGAGACCATCCGGGAGCTGCGGATTCGCACGCGTTTGCCAGCCGGGGTGCGCCACACCATGGTGCGGGTGAGGGTGCCCGAGCGAAAGTCCAACGAGCGCTCGTAGGAATCCAGGTCCGCCACCGAGAGGGTCAGCGGTTCGTCGTCGACATAGAGCTTCAGGATCTTCGCGTCCGGCACGTTGACGATCGTCTGCCCCGTGCGAGCAAAGCCGAACGCCTCCTCCGCGTGATTTATCGGCCAGGTCTCGTGGAATCCGTTGATGAAGGTGCCATGCGCGAACGCGGTGCGACCCTCTTCCGGGTTGCCCCGCATTCCGAGGTAACCGTTGCCCACCGCGAAGAGGCTCTCGGTGGCACCGACATCGGCGTCACTGCCCTCCACCTCGGTGAGGCTCCACCCCTTGACCGGGAACCTGGTCCTGTCCAGCGGGTCGGAAGCGATATCGCGGATCATGCGCCCACCAACTCGGAGAGGTCCGTGACCACGAGATCGGCGCCTGCCGCCAGTAGCGCGTCGGCGCCCGTTCCCCGGTCCACCCCGATGACGAGACCGAAACCGCCTGCCGCCCCAGCCTCGACACCCACGGTCGCGTCCTCGACAACCACGCACACGTTCTCGGGTACACCCAGCAGCGCGGCCGCATGTTTGAAGGCGTCGGGCGCCGGCTTGCCCTCGATGTCGTCGTGGGCCACGACTTCGCCGTCAACCACTACCTCGAACAGGTCGGCCAAACCGGTCGACTCGAGCACGACTCTGGCGTTGCGCGACGACGACACGATCGCCAACCGGAACCCTGCCGCGGCGAGTTCGCGGACCAACTCCTCGGAGCCCGGATAGGGCCGGATCCTCTCATCGGTGATGATCTGCCTGAACGCCTGGTTCTTTCGGTTGCCGAGGGAGACGACCGTTTCGGACGCGGGGTCGTCGTCCGGCGATCCCTCCGGCAGCACGAGTCCCCTGGAGGCCAGGAGATCGCGCACCCCGTCGATGCGGGCCTTGCCGTCGATGTGGGTGAAATAGTCGTGCTCGGTGTAGGGCTCCTGGTCGGGTAGCCCTGTGAGGAAGGGCTCGAACACCTGCCGCCAGGCCCGCATGTGTACCTCAGCCGTCGGCGTGATCACACCGTCGAGGTCGAACAGGATGGCTCGATAGTTGCTCCAAGTCATCAAACCACCCTACCTACGGGCGTGCGGCAGACTTCCTGCGTTGACAGCGCGGGCACCAGTACAGGTTGCGGCCCTCGAGCGTGGCGCAGCGCACCGGCGTTCCACACACCAGGCATGGCTGATCCGCTCTGCGATAGACGTAGACCTCGCCGCCGTGCCGGTCGACGCGGGCCGGGCGGCCCTGCGCCTCTGGGCCGTGGACATCGAGAACCGTGTCGATCCGTCCATGGACGACGCCATGTCCCATGAGGTTGACGAGGTCGTCCCAGACGATGCGCCAGGTGCGCGGATCGATGTCGCGTCCTGGGGTCATCGGGTTGATCCGGTGTCTGAAGAGCACCTCGGCACGGAAGATGTTGCCCACCCCGGCTGCGACCCTCTGGTCCATCAGCAGCGCAGCTATCGACTTGCCGGAACGCTTGAGGCGGGCGTAGCCGCGTGCTGGGTCGGCGTCCGGACGGAGGGGGTCGGGTCCACTGGCGTCGATCACCGCGTCCCTCTCGCCGGGTGTGAGGAGGCGACACCACTGCGGGCCGCGCAGATCCGCGGCGGTGACGCCGTCGGTGATCCTCAGCCGCACCTGACCCCAGGGCTCGGCGTAGTCCGCGAATCCGAGTTTCCCGATGAGCCCCAGGTGGATGTGGACCACACGGGCGTTGGCGAAGTCGACGAAGAGGTGCTTGCCGACGGCCTCGCCGCGCTCAAGCACGGTGCCGTCAAGCAGGCTGGTGTCGAAGCGCCGCTGCGGGGAGGTGACGGATACCGCCCGTCCGCCGAACGTGTCGGTCAACGCGGCGGCAAGGCGGTGGATGACGTGTCCCTCAGGCATCCTCCAAACCTAGCGTGGCCACCCTTGTGACGCGCGCTGGCTCGGGCACCGTTGTGGCCTACCGCCAAAGGCTGGCTGTGCCACTGGGTCGGGCACAACGGCTAGCCTGGGTCGATGAGCGAGCAGCCGCCGAGGGACTTCGGGAGAGACGGTGTGTCGGGTCTCGTCGACAAGGAGCGGGCGCTGCGTGCCCGCCTCTTGGGCGCCCCGCGCAGAACGATCGGGCCCGGGGAACAGCGAGACGCGCCCCCCGTTGAGCCCGGCCCCCAGCGCGAAGCGCCGCGTTGAGCCGTCGGCTCAACCGACGCGCTGGTTGAGCCGCCTTGCGAGGAACGAGCAAGGCGTGACGAATCCACCGTGGACCTTGTCCAGGGACCTGTGCTCCGGTTCCTGCACCGTGTGCCAGATGGTTTCGACACGGGCCGTTCGTTCCTCACGGCCCGGCTCAACCGACGCGCTAGCGGTCAATCCCAATGCGCGACCGTGCGGCGTGTCACCCCTTCCCCGCCGTTACGCTGACCGCATGGCGCAGAACACGAACCGAAACCTCAGGCAACTGGACCGACGGCTGAGCGAACGCTCGTCCGCGAACCTCGTCCTTCCGCGGATGATCAACGCACAGCGCGCCGCCAGACGACTGCGGGTCGCCCGCGCGAAACGTTCAGCTTAGGAACGTTTCGGCAACTACTTGCTCAGCGCAACCGCTCAGCGCCGGACCCAGACCGTGGTCTCCCCAGGCAGCTGGCCTTCGGTCAACGGGCCGCTGGAGACCAGCACCGTACCTTCGGGCAGTTCGACCGGCTCGGTGCCGAAGTTCATCACCGCACACCATCCGTTCGGCCGCTCGAATCCGAGCGTCGTAGCCGTCTGCTCGAACCAGGTGAGGCTTTCTGCACACTCCAGTTCGTGGCGCAGCGCCAGTGCCTGGCGATACAGGGTCAGGGTCGACCCGGGATCGCCCTCCTCCACGTCGACGGCGAAGTCGCCGAGCCAGGCCGGCTGCGGCAGGTGCGCACCTCCGGGACCGAACCCGAACGAGCCGCCCTCCCTCGTCCAAGGCAGCGGGACGCGACACCCGTCGCGGCCGATCTCGCGGCCCTCGCTCCGGAAGAACGCCGGGTCCTGACGGGCCTCGTCCGGAATCTGGCCGACCTCCTGAAGCCCCAGCTCTTCGCCCTGGTACAGGTAGGCCGACCCCGGCAGCGCGAGCATGAACAGCGTCGCGGCGCGCGCCCGACGCAGGCCCTTGGCCTGGTCGACGTCGGCCGGGTCGCCGCCGTCGAGCAGCCACCGCTTGCCGTCGTTGCCTCCCATGGTCGCGCCACCGCCGGGGGCTGCGGCCGACATTCCCTCCCCGTCGAGCCCGTAGCGAGTGGCGTGACGCACGACGTCATGGTTGGAAAACACCCAGGTCGTCGACCCACCGATCTCGGCGGCCGCCCGCAGGTTTCGGTCGATGATCTCGTAGAAGTGATCGGATTCGAAGCGCGCCCGCAGCAGGTCGAAGTTGAACGTCTGCCCGAGCCCCTCCGGCGATGAGTAGCGCGCCTGCCGGTGCGGCGCGACCCAAGCCTCGGCGACGGCCGTGCGCGGCGGGTCGTACTCGTTGAACACGGCACGCCACTCGGCGTACACTTCGTGCACCTCGTCGCGGTCCCAAAGTGGGTGCTGGCCGTCGCCGAACAGGTCGGTTCCTTCGAGGATGCGTGCGATCGCGTCGAACGCGGGATCCAGGTTCTTCTTGAGGCCGTGGGCCACATCGACACGGAACCCGTCGACACCCCGGTCGCTCCAGAAGCGCAGGGTCTTCAGGAAGTCGGCGTGCACGTCAGGGTGGTCCCAGTTGAAGTCGGGTTGTTCCTTCGCGAAGAGGTGCAGGTACCACTGGCCCTGGCTGCCGTCCGGTTCGATGACCTGCTCCCATGCGGGGCCGCCGAAGCCCGACGGCCAGGCGTTGGGGGGCAGCTCTCCTGCCTCGCCCTTGCCGTCACGGAAGATGTAGCGCTCACGCTCGGGCGACCCCTTGCCCGCGGCGACGGCGGCCTTGAACCACTCGTGCCGGTTCGACGAGTGATTGGGGACGATGTCGACCACGACCTTGATCTGGGCCGCGTGCAGCGCCGCGACCATCTCGTCGAACTCGTCGAGCGTGCCGATCTTCGGGTCGACGTCGCGGTAGTCGTCGACGTCATAGCCGCCGTCGGCCAGCGCCGACGGGTAGAACGGGCTCAGCCACACGGCGTCGACGCCGAGCTCCTTGAGGTATCCGACCCGCGAGGTGATGCCAACCAGATCACCGATGCCGTCGCCGTTGGCGTCCGCGAAGCTGCGTGGATAAATCTGGTAGACGACAGCCTGACGCCACCAATCGGGGGCATTGAAGACATCGTGTGAGGAGAGCGTCATTGGGTCGCCTGTCCTTCCCGGACCGTGAGTTGAGGCGCCCACCCGAGGGACTTCCCGGACTATTTTCGATGCGCAAATCAACTGTCTTGGTCAAGAGTAACAGCGGGTACGACGGTGTCAAGAAGACCTTGCCGAATCATCCTCGGGACCACGCGCCTGACGGTCGGACAGCAGCGGCGACACCAGGCCCCGCGCCCTCTCGCGGGCCGCCAGGACCGCACCAAGCGAGACGACGTCGCCACCCAGCCGGGAGGTCACGATCTCGGGCGGGGGCAACTCGGCCGACCGCCGCACCTCGGCCCTGGCGATCGCGATCACCTCACCAAGAGCACCCGCCACCGCACCGCAGACGACGATGCGGGCCGGATCGTAGAACCGGGCCACGACGCTGCAGATCCGCCCGAGCCGCAGCCCCAGCTCCTCCAGCAGAGGCCGCGTCACAGGATCGGAGAGACTGGCCTGTGCAAGCAGTTCTTCGGCGGACGGCATCGGGCTCCCCCATGGATGCCCGGTAGGGATCAGCCCGCTCTCAAGTCTCTCGCGGGCCCATTTTTCGGCCAGGTCCCCCATGCCCCAGGTGCCGCCCACATCGGCGACATAGGCGAGTCCTTCAAGTTCTCCCACGCCTCCCCGGGCTCCCCGGATCAGCCGACCGTCCAGGTAGACACCGGAGCCGAGCCGTCGACCGACGAGCATCGCGACGAAGTCGTCGCAGCCTTGCGCCTCGCCGAGGCCCCTCTCTGCGACGGCCGCGAGAGCTGCGTCATTCTCCACCCGGACGCCTGGAAACTCCACGGCCAGCGCCGCCTGCAGATCCGCGTTCATGTACTGCCAGAACCCACGCGGGTGCATGGGCGAGAAACCTTCGGCGTCGACCGGGGCAGGGACCGCAACCCCAACGCCGACGACCGCGCCTCGCGCGACCCCCGCCCGGGAAAGCGCGGCGTCGATCACGGCGAAGGCAGCCACCCGGCGCTCCTCCGGGTCGCGATCCGGGTAGGGAACTTCAGCCGCGTCGTGAAAGCCCCGCACATCCAGGTGCTCCTCGGCCAATGCGCGACCCGAAAGGTCCGCCACGATCGCCCTGAACCGACGATTACCGGCGTCGAGGCCGACGACTACCCCCGCCCCATCATTGAGCTCGAACCGACGGGCAGGGCGACCCATCCGGTACCCCTCCTCGGCACCGGCGCTGGGCAGCTCACGAATCAGGCCCACCTCGATCAGCGTATCGAGCGCGGCCAGCGTCGTGGATCTCGTCACCCCCAACGCGGCGATGACGTCGTCGGCGCGAAACGCCTCGGCATCCCACGCGAACCCGAGGACCGCTTCGGTGCTCGCGCGATGCCGGGTGTTCCTCTCTGCCAGAACCATGTCGCGAACCCCCTTGACGTCGTGCCCGAACTTGAGGCACTATATCCGAGTCAGAGTTTCTTCAGCTATCCAATCTAGTCGCTGAACCAAGTCTCCTGAACGCAACCAACAAAGGACAACGACGTGCCTTCAGTCAACCCACCCGACGGGCGCAACCCCGCCCGCGTGCCGAAGCATTGGAAACCCTCCCGCCGCGGGTTCCTCCAGGCCCTCGGCGCTGTCGGTGCCGCGAGCGCCACCCCCTGGCTCGCGGGCTGCTCCTCCGACGCCGCGCAACTGGTCACCTTCTACCAGTCCAAACCCGAGGCGGTGCCCCACTTCCGCGACCTCGCCGCGCAGTTCACGGCGTCCCAGAGCGAGTACCGCATCCTGCACGACCTCTCCACAAACCTCTCGGCCAGCTTCGTGCGCAGCAACCCACCCGATCTCGGGATGCTGAACTACAACCTGGAGATGGCCCGCTTCATGGAGCGCGGGGCGCTCTCCGACCTCTCCGACCTGCCTGAGGCCGCGACGATCCGACCAGACATCGTGGAACTCTCACACGCCTACCCGCAATACGGGGATCGGGTGAGCGTGCTCCCCTACTCCGCGATGGCCGCCGGCGTCATCTACAACAAGCGGATCTTCGAGGCCAACAACGTCGAGGTGCCCACCACCTGGGACGCCCTCATCGAGGTCTGCGAGACCCTCAAGGCGAACGGGGTGCTTCCGTTCTTCGGCACCTTCGTCGACCCGTGGACCATCATGCAGGGCTGGTGGGACTACCCGATCGGCGGCATGGTCGACGTCACCGAGTTCTACCGGGCCATGAACGAGGCCGGCGCAGACGTCACGCCCGAGTCCGAAGTGTCGTTCTCCTCGGTGATGCTCGAGCCGACCAGGAAGATGATCGAGCTCACGAAGTACACGAACCCGGACGCCGCCAGCCGCGGGTACGGCGACGGCAACACCGCCTTCGGTAACGACGGCGCGGCCATGATCCTCCAGGGGCCGTGGGCCTTCAGCGAGTTCGCGAAGGTCAATCCCGACCAGGACCTTGGCACCTTCCCGCTGCCCGCCACGGACAGTGCAGACGACCTCAAGGTCAGGGTCAACATCGACCTGTCGTTGTGGGTGCCGGAGAAGTCCGACGCGAAGGAGGGCGCGCGCGCCTTCCTCCAGTACCTGATGCGCCCGGAGATCCAAGACCCCTACAACGCCGCATTCATGGGATTTGGCACCACGATCGACGCGCCTGCGCCGACGGATCCGCGAATCACGGAGCTGACCCCGTTCTACGACTCGGGCGCGTTCTACATGGGGGCATCGCAGTTCATCCCCAACACGATCCCGGCCGCCAACTACATCCAGTCGATCGCCCTCGGCGCTGCACCCGAGCCACTGCTCGCGCAGCTCGACCGCGACTGGGCCCGACTCGCCTTCCGCGCCTGAGAAAAGGAGCCACACAGATGTCTGCAACCACTCAGCACCGGGCCACAGCCCCGCAGAAGTCGCGCCACCGCCGCCCCGTCGAGCCGATCTACTGGGTCTTCCTGGTGCCCATCATCGCCGTCTTCACCCTGTTCATCACCTACCCCGCCATCGAGGGATTCGTGATGAGCTTCACCAACTCGATGGGGTTCGGCGACTTCGACTGGATCGGCGCACGCAACTACATCGCGCTGTTCCAGGACGAGAACATCGTCTCCTCGTATGCCTTCACCTTCCTCTTCGCGATCTCCACCGTCGTCCTCGTCAACGTCATCGCCTTCTTCCTTGCGCTCGGCCTCACGTCGAAGATCAAGCTGACGAATCCGCTCCGGGCGATCTTCGTGATCCCGATGGTGATCTCGGCCATCATCTACTCCTACGTCTTCCGCTTCCTCTTCAGCAACTCGCTGCCAGAGCTCGGCCAGGCGCTGGGACTCGAGACCCTGTCGTCGAGCCTGCTGGCCAACGAGAGCTGGGCCTGGCTGGCGATCGTCCTGGTGTGCACCTGGGGTTCCATCCCCAGCGCGATGCTGATCTACATCGCGGGCTTCATGACCGTGCCAGGGGAGGTCTACGAGGCCAGCTCCATCGACGGCGCAAGCCCGGCCAAAACCCTGTGGCACATCACGCTGCCGCTGGTGGCTGGCTATGTCGGCATCAACGTCATCGTCGGCTTCAAGGACTACCTGGGCGTCTACGACCAGATCGTCGCCCTCACCGACGGCGGCCCCGGCACCGCCACCCGCTCCGTCGCCTTCACGATCCTGCGCGGCTTCCAGGGCGGCGACTACGCATATCAGATGGCCAATGCCGCCGTCTTCTTCGTGATCACGATCGTGATCGCACTGATCCAGCTGCGAGTGACGCAGGGAAGGACCAAGGCCGCATCATGAGCACCGCCATCGTCATGCCATCCACCACCCCTGCCAAGCGCGGCAAGGTGGGCCAGGAACGGACCAATTGGCCCGCCACCATCCTGCTGCTCTTCGCCTCCCTGACAGTCCTCGTCCCGCTCTACGTCACCGTCTCCATGGCCTTCAAGACCACCCAGCAGGCAGTCGACGGCAACGCCTTCACCCTGCCGAACCCCTTCAGCACCAGCGGCTTCGCTGAGGCCTGGAGCCTGACCAACTTCCCGCAGGCATTCTTCGTCTCGACCGTCGTCACCCTCGTCACCGTGACCGGCGCGATCCTCGTCTCGGCGATGGCGTCGTATGCCATCGTGCGCAACTGGGAGCGTCGCTTCTTCCGCTACTCGTTCTTCTACCTGCTCGCGGCCATGTTCATCCCCTTCCCCGTGGTCGCGTTGCCGCAGGTGCGACTCACGGGCATCCTGGGGCTCGACAACTTCGGCGGCGTCATCATCTTGCACATCGTGTTCAGCCTCGCGTTCAACACCTTGCTGTTCACCACCTTCCTGCGATCGATCCCCCTCGAACTGGAGGAGTCGATGCGAATGGACGGCGCCAGCACCTGGCAGACCTTCTGGAAGCTGATCTTCCCGCTCCTGTCTCCCATGGCCGCCACCGTCGGCATCTTCGCCTTCCTGCGCTCCTGGAACGACTTCATGATGCCGTCGCTGATCATCTCCAACGCCGAGTGGCAGACCATCCCGGTGGTAAACAGCATCTTCCAGACCCAGTTCAGCAACAGCTACAACGTGAGCTTCGCGTCCTACCTGATGGCGATGGCGCCGGCCATCCTCGTCTATGTGCTCGCGCAGCGCTGGGTGATGTCGGGCCTGACCCAGGGCGCCATCAAGTAGCGTCGAACAATCCACGGACAACGACCTTTAGGACCACATATGACAGACATTTCCTCCCCCCCGACAAACTCCGAGCGACCCGACGGGTGGTGGCGCTCCGCCGTCGTCTACCAGATCTACCCACGCTCGTTCCAGGACTCCGACGGCGACGGCGTCGGCGACATCCCCGGCATCACGAGGCGGCTCGACTACCTGGCCGAACTGGGCGTCGACGTGCTCTGGCTGTCGCCGGTCTACCGTTCACCACAGGTCGATAACGGCTACGACATCAGCGACTACCAGGACATCGACCCGCTGTTCGGCACCCTGGAAGACCTCGACGAACTGATCGCCGGGGCGCACGAGCGCGGGCTCAAGCTGGTGATGGACCTGGTGGTCAACCACACCTCCGACCAGCACGCCTGGTTCGTCGAGTCCCGCGACCCGGCGTCCCCCAAGCGCGACTGGTACTACTGGCGATCGGCCCGCGCCGGGCACGAGCCTGGTACCCCGGGCGCCGAACCCGACGACAGCCCGGCGGCTTTCGCGCCGTCGGCCTGGACCTTCGACCCGGCGAGCGGGCAGTACTACCTCGGCATGTTCAGCCCCGCCCAACCCGACCTCAACTGGGAGACCCCGGAGGTGCGCAGCAGCGTCTACGAGATGATGCGCTGGTGGGTCGGCCGCGGCGTCGACGGGTTCCGGATGGACGTGATCAACCTGATCTCGAAGCCCGCGGGCCTGACCTCCAGCGGCCCGGTCGACCCTGGTTCGGCGGGCTTCATGCAGATCGCCAACGGGGCCAGGCTGGATGAGTTCCTCGCCGAGATGAACCGCGAGGTCGGCCTGGAGAAGAACAATCTGATCACCGTCGGAGAGATGCCTGGCGCCACCGTCGACGTCGCCCGTCGGGTCACCGACCCGGCCAGGCACGAACTGAACATGGTGTTCACCTTCGAGCACGTCGAACTCGACAAGCAGGAAGGCGGCAGCAAGTGGGACCTGGCCGACCTGCCGCTACCCCGTCTGAAGGGGAACCTCGCAGAATGGCAGTACGGGCTGGCCGAGGCGGGCTGGAACTCGCTGTACTTCGACAACCATGACCAACCGCGCGCCGTCTCCCGTTTCGGCGACGACTCGCCCGAGCACCGCGTCCACTCCGCAAAGACGCTTGCCACCGTCCTGCACCTGCACAAGGGAACCCCCTACGTGTACCAGGGCGAGGAGTTCGGCATGACCAACGCCCCCTTGACGGAGATCGGACACTTCCAGGACGTGGAGTCGCTCAACTACCACACGCTCGCCACCGCGGCGGGCGTCACGGAGGTCGAGGTGTTGCGCTCGCTGACGCGCAAGAGCCGTGACCACGCCCGCACCCCCGTCCAGTGGGACGACTCGGCCAACGCCGGGTTCACCGACGGCACGCCGTGGTTCGGGGTCAACCCGAACTACGTCGGCATCAACGCCGAGGATGCCCGCCGCGACCCCGCGTCGGTCTTCGCCCACTTCCAGAAGCTGATCCGGCTCCGGCACGAGCTTGAGGTGGTGCGGGAGGGTCGCTTCGAGTTGCTGCTGCCCGACCACGATCAGCTCTGGGCGTTCACCCGGACGCTCGAGGCTGCCCCTGCAGGGGATGAAGACCAGCCCCGTGCACTGCTGGTGCTGGCCAACTGCTCATCCACCCCGGCCGATCTCCCGGCCGACGGGCTGCCGGGCCTGGCCGGCGCGGTGCTGGTGCTGGGCACGCACGCCTCCGCACCGGAGGAGCCGCGGCTCGCCCCGTGGGAGTCTCGCGTAATTCAGTTGGGCTGAGCAGCACCGCTAAGTTGCGGAGTCAGTCGTCCGAGCGTCGCAGCGCGAACGCAATCACGACGGGCACCACCATGCCGACCGCCACCCACATCGGCCAGAAGTACAGGAAACCACCGACGGAGATGCTGGCCAATGCCCAGATGAGGATGTTGAGACCTACCGCCGTTCCCGCGATGAGCATGAGCACCCTGGCCGCGACAAGGCGCCCATGAGAGCGCTCCTGCGGCTGTGCCATGCGTGCGGTGATCAAGTCCCCGACGACGGGCATGATCTCGCCAACGGTCTTGATCTCCATGGCCTTGTCGAGCCGCTCGTGGTACTCCGCGCTGTCCAGGCGGCCGAACGAGTAGGCGTCGGCGAGCAGGTCGGCGAGCATGTCCCGGTCGGCGTTCCCGACCCGGATGTCGGCGTTGCGCGGGCGCCTTGGGTCGGCAGTGAACCGGTCCCAGGCCGGTTCGGACGGCATCGGCACGGGCAGCGAAGCAGACATCGCGACCTCCAATCTCGGATGCGGCCACATTAGCCCAGCCGTCGGATGGACGCTCAGTTCATGGTCGCGCGTGAGCGTCCTGAAGAACCCGAGCGCAAGACCCCAGACAAGGTCCACCATGGTTTCGTCACGGTCCCCGGCGCTCCGCGCGGTGGGACCGGCTCAACCGTCGCGCTGGTCGAGCCGCGCCGAAGGAGCGCAGCGACGCCTGCGCGTGGGCGTTACCTCTCGCACCCGGCGCAGAATCCCGGTCACAAGTCCCGAGATGACGCCCACTTTGGCTTAACATCGCGATGTTGGTTCGTCCCTGAACAAACAATACGAACCTAAGGCGAAGAACCCGAGCACAAGACCCCGGACAAGGTCCACGATGGTTTCGTCACGGTCCCC
This sequence comes from Tessaracoccus bendigoensis DSM 12906, assembly GCF_900141915.1. Classification (GTDB taxonomy): domain Bacteria; phylum Actinomycetota; class Actinomycetes; order Propionibacteriales; family Propionibacteriaceae; genus Arachnia; species Arachnia bendigoensis. The sequence continues at coordinate 72,977 of NZ_FQZG01000008.1, forward strand.
GGCGCTCCGCGCGGTGGGACCGGCTCAACCGTCGCGCACCCCGGCTCAACCGTCGCGCACCCCGGCTCAACCGTCGCGCACCTCGGCTCAACCGACGCGCACCCCCGCTCAACCGACGCGCACCACGGCTCAACCGGCTCGCGCCAGCCCGGCTCTCAACCCAACTACCCCAGCCCAGCCGGGCCCTCGGCCAGCAGCTTCCCGAAGCCGACCTCATCGAGGATCCTCACCCCGAGCGATTCGGCCTTATCGGCCTTCGACCCCGCGTTCGCGCCGACGACGACGAAGTCGGTGTTGCGACTGACCGATCCTGCCGCCTTCCCTCCACGGGTCAGGATGGCTTCCTTGGCCGAATCGCGGGAGTACCCCTCGAGCGAGCCCGTGACCACCACCGTCAGGCCCTCAAGAGTGCGCGGCGTCGTGTCATCAACCTCGTCCGCCATCCTGACTCCGGACTCCGCCCACTTGTCGACGATGGCGCGGCGCCAGTCGACCGCGAACCAGGCCAGCACCGCCTCCGCGATCACCGAACCGACCCCGTCGACCGATGCGAGTTCCTCGGCAGACGCGGCTCGCACGGCGTCAAGGGAACGGAAGTGTGTCGCCAAGGCACGGGCAGCGGTCGGGCCGACGTGCCGGATCGACAGGGCCACGATCACCCTCCACAGCGGCTGCTGCTTAGCCACCTCCAAATTTGCCAGCAACTTCCCTCCGACCGCGGACAACACCCGGCCGGATCGGGCCTCAACACCGGCGTCCGTAAGCTCGGCCGGTTTCGCGGCCCGCGTGTAGAAATCGGTCTGGAGCAGGTCGGCGGCGGTCAGGTTGAACAGGTCGCCCTCGTCGGTGAGCCCACCGGAGTCAAGAAGCGCGGCCGCGCCCTCCCAGCCCAACGCCTCGATGTCGAGCGCCCCACGCGAAGCGAGCCCGAACAGCCGCTCGCGCAGCTGGCTGGGGCAGCTACGCGCGTTGGGACAGCGGATGTCCTTGTCACCCTCCTTCTCGGGGCGCAACTCTGTACCGCAGGAGGGGCAGTGCGTCGGCATCACGAAGGCCCTTTCGGTGCCGTCACGCAGCGCGACCACCGGCGCGACGATCTCGGGGATGACGTCGCCGGCCTTGCGGAGCACGACGGTGTCGCCGATCAGCACGCCCTTGCGCTGCACCTCGAACGCGTTGTGCAGCGTGGCCATCTCGACGGTGGAACCGCTGACGAACACGGGCTTCATCACGCCGTACGGGGTAACCCGGCCGGTGCGGCCCACGTTGACCTGGATGTCCAGCAGCAAGGTGTTGACCTCCTCCGGCGGGTATTTGTATGCGATCGCCCAGCGGGGGGCCCGCGACGTCGCTCCGAGCGCGGACTGCCGGGCAAGGTCGTCGACCTTGACGACGATGCCGTCGATCTCGTGGCTGAGGTCGTGGCGGTGCTCGCCGTGATGCGCCACGAACGCCAGCACGTCGGCGGGGCTCTGCAGGATCCGGAAGGTCTCTGGCACCGGCAGCCCCCATTCCCTCAACTTGGCGTAGGCGGCCGACTGGCTCTCAAAACGGAAGCCCTCCACCTGACCGATACCGTGCACCAGCATCCGCAGAGGGCGCGACGCGGTGACGGCGGGATTCTTCTGCCTGAGCGACCCGGCCGCCGCGTTCCGTGGATTAGCGAACGGCGCCTTGCCCGCCTCGACCAGCGACGCGTTGAGTTCCTCGAAACCGGCCACCGGAAAGAACACCTCGCCGCGCACCTCCAGGACGGCGGGCGCATCGCCCCTCAACCGGTGCGGGATGCCCAGGATGGTTGCGACGTTGGGGGTGACGTCCTCGCCCACGCGCCCGTCGCCCCTGGTCGCAGCGACGCTGAGCCTGCCGTCCAGATAGACAAGGTCGACGGCGAGCCCATCGATCTTGAGCTCGCACAGGTAGTCGACGGCGGGGGTCCTCATCAGCCAGGCCAGCAGTTCCTCGTCGCTGAAGACGTTGTCGAGGCTGAGCAGCCTTCGCAGGTGCGTCACCGGTTGGAACTCCGTGATCTGCGCCGTCCCGACCCGCTGGGTGACGGAGTCCGGGTTGACGAGTGACGGGTGGTCGGCCTCGAGCGCGACGAGGTCGCGCATCGCCTGGTCGTATTGCGCGTCCGAGAGCGTCGGCGCGTCGGCGCCGTAATAGGCCTCCTGCGCCTCCGTCAGGAGCGTGTTCAGGTCGCTCCAGCGGCGTCTCAGCTCGGGGGACGTCACTGCGGAATCGACTTGCGGATCAGACATGGACCCAATCGTTCCACACGCGCAAGCGACCCGCCCGGACCCGATATCCCACAGTGACCGCCCGAATCGTAGAACAATGGGGGCCGTCAGAGCAGAACCCAGGGGCTGACAAGTTTCGATCCAAGGAGAACACCGGGCATGGCAACGTCCAACATCACACGCGCCGAAGCAGCCGCCCGCTCGCGGGTCGTCGCCACCGAGGCGTACCGGGTCACCGTCGACCTGACCGGCCGCGAGGTGGCCGAGCCCGATCACCAGTTCCTTTCGAGCACGATCCTGCAGTTCACATCGAGCGGTGGGACCACCCATCTCGACCTCATCGCGGACGAGGTCCGCGAAGCCAGCCTCGACGGCGTGTCATTCGATGTCGACGGGTTCGACGGTTACCGCCTTCCCCTGCCCGAGCTGTCCGAGGGCGGCCATGAGGTACAGGTCACCGCGGTGTGCCGCTACTCGAACTCCGGCGAGGGGTTGCACCGCTTCGTCGACCCGGTCGATAAGCAGATCTACCTCTACACACAGTTCGAGACGGCGGACGCGCGCCGCATGTACGCCAACTTCGAGCAGCCCGACCTCAAGGCGACCTTCCAGCTGACGGTGCTCGCACCGTCGGACTGGGTCGTGCTCACCAACGCCCCAAGCGTCGAGCCCTCCGACATCGGGGACGGGTTCGGCCGTTTCGAGCACGAGCCGACGGCCCGCATGTCGACCTACATCACCGCCCTGGTCGCCGGCGCGTACCACGTCGAGCGCGGCTCGATCGAGTCGGCATCAGGCGAGGTGCCCGCCTCCGTTGTCTGCCGCCGGTCGCTGATCCCGTACCTGGATGCGGAGCGGATCTTCACCACGACCCAGAGGGGATTCGAGGTGTTCGAGACCGAGTTCGGGGTGCCCTACGCGTTCGGCACCTACGACCAGATCTTTGTGCCCGAGTTCAACGCGGGTGCCATGGAGAACGCCGGATGCGTCACGTTCCGCGACGAGTACCTTTTCCGCTCACGGGTCACGGCGCGCGAGATGGATGCCCGGGACAACACGATCCTGCACGAGTTGGCCCACATGTGGTTCGGCGACCTGGTCACGATGCGCTGGTGGGACGACCTCTGGTTGAACGAGTCGTTCGCCGAATGGGCGTCGCACTACGCCAATGCGGCGATCGCCGAGCGCTATGCAACGGGAGCCGACCCTTGGGCGTCGTTCAGCAACGAACGCAAGGCCTGGGCGTATCAGCAGGATCAGCTTTCGACCACACACCCCATCGCCGCCGACATGTCCGACCTGGAGAAGGTCGAGCAGAACTTCGACGGCATCACCTATGCCAAGGGCGCGTCCGTCCTGAAGCTGCTGGTCTCGTTCGTCGGCGTAGATGCGTTCGCCTTCGGCGTGTATGAGTACTTCACCAAACACGCCTACGGGAACACCGTCCTGAGCGACCTGCTGGTCGAGCTCGAGGCGGCCTCCGACCGAGACCTGTCGTGGTTCACGTCGGAATGGCTCGAGACCGCCGGGGTGAACACGCTCGCGGCCGACTTCGACCTCGACGACGAGGGCCGTTTCACCCGGTTCGACGTCGTCCAGACGGCCACGGAGGAACTGCCGACGCTGCGCACGCACCGGCTCGGCATCGGGCTGTACTCCCTGACATCAGATGGCGACCTGGCCCGTGACGGCTTCGTCGAGTTGGACGTGGCGGGGGAACGCACCGCGGTCCCCGACCTGATCGGCAAACAGCGCGGCGACCTGGTGCTCCTGAACGACGGCGACCTCACCTACGCGAAGATCCGTCTGGACGATGTGTCCACCCGGACCCTGACGGATCACTTCGGGGCGCTACACGACCCGCTCGCCCGGGCTGTCGCCTGGACCTCCTTCTGGGAGTCGACCCGCGACGGCGAGTTGGCGGCCCAGGATTACGTCTCGTTGGTGCTGTCCGGCCTGCGCAGCGAGCAGGACATGGCTGCGTACTCGACGCTGTTGGCTCAGGCCGGCAACGCGGCCCTCGCGTTCACGGCCCCGGAGTTGCGAGACAAGGTCAACACCCGTCTGGTTGCCGGTCTGGCGCGGCTACTCAAGGACACCGAACCCGGATCTGACAAGCAGGTACTGGTCGCCAAGGCGCTGATCGCGACGGTTCGTACCCAAGGTGTCGACCTCCTCAAGGGCTGGCTCGAGGACGAGGAGGTGCCGCAGGGCCTCGCCATCGACACCGGCATGCGTTGGACCATCGTCTCGGCGCTGGCGAAACTTGGCGTGTTCGGGGACGAGGAGATCGGCGCAGAACTGGACCGCGACAACACGTCCGCCGGGGCGGAGTCTGCGGCCGGGGCGGCGGCCGCCCGCCCCGACGCCGACGCCAAGGCCTTGGCCTGGGATCTCGCTACAAATGACCCCGACGTGCCCAATGAGACGCACCGTTCGATCTGCGCGGGTTTCTGGCGCTACGGCCAGGATGAGGTGCTGGAAAGCTACCCGGCCGCCTACCTTGACCTGCTGGGCCGGATCTCGCGTCGCGAGGGCGTCTGGGAGTCACGCGGCTACGCGGCGATCGGCACCGCCCTGCGCTGGCTGTTCCCCACCCCACTGGTGACGGAATCGCTGGTCTCGACGATCGCCTCCTGGTTGGAGGACAACGAACCGAGCGAGCAGGTGCGACGCACCGTCACTGAGCGCATCGACGAGGCCCGTCGCGCGCTGCAGGCTCAGGAACGCAGCCGCCAGGTCTGATTCGGATAGGACACGTAGGCGGCCCGGGGAGAGATCCCCGGGCCGCCGTCTGTCTGGGTTTCAGCTGAGCGCGACAGTCGGCTCTGTCGTCGTCGAAGCCACGACGCCGTTCAGGTGGTACTGGCCGTGATGCTAGCGGCGGAGGTCACCTCGGTCTTCACGCCGCCGGTCAGCCGGTACGCCCGGACGCTGAGCACGTAGCTGGTGCCGGAGGTAAGCCCGGTGAACTTGTAGCCGACCGGGTTCGTGGCGCAGGCGCTGGCGAAGCCCCCCACGTCCACCCAGCCGCCCGTGTCCCGGCGCACCTCGTAGCCGATCTCAGGCTGACAAGTGCCCCCCGAGGTCACCGAGCGGTAGATCCGGAAGCTGATCGTGGTGTCGGTGCGGGCCGAGGGCGCCGGGGCGAGCGTTGGCGCAATCAGCCCAGTGGGCGTGGGCGTCGGCGTCGGCGTCGGCGTCGGCGTCGGCGTCGGCGTCGGCGTCGGCGTCGGCGTCGGCGTCGGCGTCGGCGTCGACCCCAGGGTGGTGAGAGTCAGGCTTGCGGGCACCGAATAGTCGGTCTTGACGCCGCTGACGATGCGGTAGGCGCGGATGCTCAGCACATAGCTGGTCCCGGGGGCCAGGCCCGAGAACTTGTAGCCAGGGTCCGGGTCGTCGCAGGGAGCGTGGGGAAACCCTCCGGCGTCGTGCCAGTCGTTGAACACGCCTCCCTTGAACTCGTACCCGATGTCGGGTTGGCACATACCGTTGGACTCCGGTGGTCGATAGAACCGGACGCTGAGGGTGGTGCTGGTTCGCGCGATCGGGCCGACCAGCAGCGGCGTCGAAAGACTGGCCGCCCAGGCGAGCTCGGCCGCTCCCAACGACATCATCATGGCCGCAGCCAGGGTCACCACCAGGCTCAGCCAGGTGCGCTTCCCGTACCGCGATGCCATCTTCGAGAGAGTCACTTTTCCCCCTTCATCGGTTCAGACTGGATAATGGTGCGCCCAGAATCTGCTGACGGAGGCGGAATCGCGGAATCCGCGCCGGACCAGGACCGGTTCCGGGGCTCGACCAGAGGCAGGAGACGCAAACGAGGGTGGACCCGATCGGGCCCACCCTCGTCCTTAATGGTCCGGCTACTCCTGGCGTGGTTCGAGCGCACGGGCCGGGACGGAACCCTCCGTGCTGGTGCCGCGCGCCAACTTCGGCGCGAAGGCAATCAAGGTGACGACCAGCCCGAAAGCGAGGGGGCCGATGATCAACAGAAGCCACATGTGCAGGTCGGACATCGGGGCGGGCTCGGGCCAGCCGGGAAGGACCTCAAGAGGCAGCAGATTCATGCAGGGAACTCTAGCCGAATCGCGGCCCCGTGGCGGGCTCGATCATAATCGCGGCCCGGCTGCGATAGATTCACCATGGTCTCTCGAAAGGGAAGCGATGGAACAGACCGCACGTTCCATGTTGTCCGCGGACGACATGTCGAGGGTGATGACCCGCATGACTCACGAACTCCTTGAGCGGAACCACGGTTCCGAAGGTGTCGTCCTACTCGGCATCCTGACGCGCGGGGCCCCCCTCGCGAAGCGGCTGGCCGACATCGCGGCCCGCGACGGACAGAGCGTTCCGGTGGGCCAACTCGACATCACGATGTACCGCGACGACCTGCGCGCCAACCCCACCAGGAGCGTCGGGCGCACCATCCTCCCGTGCGACCTTGACGACCGGACCGTTGTGCTCGTCGACGATGTCCTCTTCTCCGGCCGCACCGTCCAGGCGGCGCTGCACGCGCTCGCCGACCTCGGACGGCCCCGTGCCATCCAACTGGTCACCCTGATCGACCGTGGCCACCGCGAGCTGCCCATCCAGGCCGACATCGTCGGCAAGTCGATCCCCACCGCAGGCTCGGAACGGGTCCGCGTGCACCTCACCGAGACCGACGGCGAAGACCTGGTCTCCATCGAGCGGAGCGCCTGAATGTTGCACTTGTTGAGCATCGCCGACCTCTCCCGCGACGAGATCGAGACCATCCTCACGACCGCCGAGGAGATGCACGACGTGCAGACTCGGCCCGTCAAGAAGCTCCCGGCGCTGCGGGGGCGCACCGTCGTCAACCTCTTCTTCGAGGACTCGACCCGGACGCGCTCCTCCTTCGAACTTGCGGCGAAATGGCTCTCGGCCGACGCGATCAACGTGTCGGCCAAAGGCAGCTCCGTCAGCAAAGGCGAGTCGATGAAGGACACGCTGATGACCTTGGACGCGATGGGGGTCGACGCGATCGTCATGCGGCACGCCGGGTCGGGGGCCGTGAGGCAGGCGGCCGGCTGGGTCCGCGCCTCCATGATCAACGCGGGCGACGGCATGCACGAACACCCAACGCAGGCGCTGCTCGACGCCCACGCCATCCGTCGACACCTCAAGGCACACGACCTGGGCACGATGGAGGGCAAGCGCGTCGCAATCGTCGGCGACCTGCTGCACTCGCGGGTCGTCCGCTCCAACGTGTTGCTACTGGCGAAGCTGGGCGCATCCGCCGTGCTGGTCGCTCCCCCGACCCTGCTGCCCCCAGGCGTCGAGCATTGGGGGGTCGACGTCAGCTACGACCTCGACACGGTCCTGCCCGACGTCGATGTGGTCATGATGCTGCGCGTGCAGCGGGAAAGGATGAGCGGCGGCTTCTTCCCGTCCGAGCGGGAGTACATCGCCGGATACGGGCTGACGGCGCAACGGCTGGCTCGTTTGAAGCCCGGCGCGTGCATCGCACATCCCGGCCCTCTGAACCGAGGGCTCGAGATCTCGTCTCCGGCGGCCGACGCCGCCCAGTCGATCATCCTCGACCAGGTCTCCTCCGGTGTCGCCGTCCGGATGAGCGTGCTCTACCACCTGCTGGCCGGTGACCCCGGCACCCAACGAAGGGAATCGTGACAATGCCATCCACGAAGCTGAGCGCGGTGACCCTGCCTGACGGCACCCGCACCGACCTGTTCATCGCCGACGGCGTGTTCGTCGACGATGCCCCGTCCGATGCCGAGACCCTCGACTGCGACGGCCTCATCGCCCTGCCAGGGCTCGTCGACATCCACACCCACCTGCGCGAACCGGGCCGGGAGGACACCGAGACGGTGCTGAGCGGCTCCCAGGCCGCCGCCCGCGGAGGCTTCACCGCCGTGTGTGCCATGGCCAACACGACGCCGGTGACCGATACCGCCGAGCGGGCCGAGTACATCGCCGATCTGGGGAGGCGCGCCGGCCTGGTCGACGTCACGGTGATCGGCGCGATCTCCAAGGGCCTCGCCGGTGAGCAACTCGCCGAGCTTGGGCTGATGCACACCTCGGCCGCCCACGTGACGATGTTCTCCGACGATGGCCACTGCCTGATGAACCCCCAACTGATGCGCCGCGCCCTCGAATGGATCAAGCCGTTCAACGGCGTGCTGATGCAACACTCACAGGACTCGTTCCTGGCAGGCCCCGACGCCTGCTGCCATGAAAGTGAGATCTCCGGTCGACTGGGGTTGGGAGGCTGGCCGCCGGTGGCCGAGTCGTCGATCATCGCCCGCGACGTGCAATTGGCCGAGGCGACCGGGTCGCGGCTACACGTCTGCCACATCTCGACCGCCGAGGGGGTCGACGTGGTCCGCTGGGCCAAGGCCCGCGGCGTCCGGGTCACCGCTGAGGCGACCCCGCACCACCTGCTGCTCAGCACCAGGGAGCTTGAGGGCTACGACACCACCTTCAAGGTCAATCCCCCGCTGCGCACCGACGAACACATCGAGGCCGTTCGTCAGGCGCTGCAGGACGGCACCATCGACGTCGTCGCAACCGACCATGCGCCGCACGCCGCCCACGACAAGGACCACGCGTTCGTCGACGCCCGCCCCGGCATGATCGGGCTGGAGCAGGCCCTCAGCGTCGTGATCCAGACGATGGTCAACCCCGGTCGGCTCGACTGGGCGGCGGTCGCGGACAAGATGAGTCACCTCCCGGCCCGCATCGCATCGTTGACGAACCAAGGCCGCCCGATCGCCGTCGGGGAACCGGCCAACGTCGTCCTGATCGACCCGGCGCGGGTCGCAAAGGTCGACCGTGCCGCGTCCGCGTCACTATCGCGGAACAACCCGTACCACGGCCGCCTGCTGCCCGACCCCGTCGAGGCGACCTTCCTGCGGGGCGCGATCACCTACCGGAAGTGAGCAGAAATGCGCGTTCGTTTCGCCTGATCTGCCCATCGCCCTTGTGGTGTGGGCCTCCCGGTTGCAATGCTCCCTGCAAAGCATCCACATCGGAGAGGACGCACCACGTGTTCAGACGATTCAGCAGACATCTCGTCTCGCTCTTAGCCGCATCGGCATTGATGGTGGGCACCCTGACAACAGGGGTACCCGCGCAAGCCGATGAACCGACCACCGCCAACGCCATCACGTTCCCCGGCAACGACGGCCAAGCCCACGACGTCGAGTTCGACGGGCACTCGTTCAAGATCGACGGCGAACGTCTGGTCGTCTGGTCGGGCGAGCTGCACCACTGGCGCGTGCCGCACGAGGACGGTTGGCGTGACGTCTTCCAGAAGCTGCGCGCCTCCGGTTTCAACGCCGTGTCGCTCTACTTCTTCTGGGGCATGCACCAGAGCGAGGAGGGTGGTCCCTTCGACTTCTCCGCCCCGCACGACATCGATCGGCTCCTGACGATCGCCGCCGAGGAGGGCCTCTACGTCATCGCCCGCCCGGCCCTTACGTCAACGCCGAGATCTCGATGGGAGGCCTGCCCACCTGGATGGTCAACAAGATGGCGACCTCCCTGCGCTCCACCGACGCGACCGTGCTCGAGCCCTCGAAGGCGTGGCTGCACGCGTTCAACCAGATCGCCAAGAAGCATCAGGTCACCGAAGGTGGCGGCTCGGTGCTGCTGTACCAGGTCGAGAACGAGTTGATCACCGACGACCAGCCGCGCCGCAACTTCCTCAAGGCCCTCGTCGACCAGGTCAAGGCCGACGGCATCACCGTGCCGCTGTTCCACAACGACTACGGGCTGGGTGGCCGCTTCGGCGACACCGGTGAGCTCGGGCTGGACTTCTACGCCTACGACTCCTACCCGCTGGGCTTCTCCTGTGACGCGGCCCGCGGCACGATCACCGATCAGGAAAGCTCGTTCCGCAACTTCGCGCCCGACACCCCGCACTTCATCACCGAGGCTCAGGGCGGTGCCTTCTCCCCGTGGGGCGCACCTTGGAGCGCCAACGACGAGTGCGCCAACTTCGTCGACACGAACTTCACCCGCCAGTGGGGCATGAACAACATCGGCCAGGGCGTCACCGCGTTCAACTACTACATGATCATCGGTGGCACCAACTGGGGCTTCTCCGGGGCCCCCGGCTCCGGCTTCACCTCCTACGACTACGGCGCGGCCCTCAACGAGGACCGCACCATCACGCCGAAGCTGGCGGTCCAGAAGGAGTTGGGCTACTACCAGCGCGCCGTCCCGCTCGCGTCGATGTCGCGCATCGACTCCGCCGCGGCCACCGAGGTGAGCGGTAGCACCGTCAACCTCTACCAGCGGCAGGCCACCGAGAATCTCGACCAGTCGGTCACCGGCAACGGCACCCGGTTCATCGGCGCCCGCCTGTCCAACTCCAACACCACCACCGACACGACGTTCGCGTTCCCGCTGACCCTCGACGAGGGTGACGGCGGCACCGTCGACCAGTTCACCGACGACGACCGCTCCACACGGCTGACATTCGGCAACGGCTGGACCCAGGTCGCCGAACCGACCGCGTACCAGCAGACGCTGACCCGCAGCACGACGGCAGGTTCCTCGGTGAGCATCCCGTTCACCGGCACCGGGATCGAGATCATCGCGCCGCGCGGCCCGAGCTACGGCAAGGCCACGATCTCGATCGACGGCGGCGCCGCGGTCGACTTCGACTCCTGGTACGAGACGGAGCAGAACGCCCCCACGCAGCAGGTGGTGCACCGCACCGAGAACCTCGCCTCCGGCACACACACCGCGGTGGTCACCGTCAAGGGTGAGGCCGCCACCGGCGGCACCGGCACGGCGGTCGCGATCGACGCGGTCAATGTGCTCGGTGCCCCCACCAGCGAGGTGGTCACCCACAACGACTCCGACACGGACTTCTTCACATTTACCCCGGCGCCGGTGCAGTTCACCCCCACCGTCGGCAGCGAGAGCGCCAACTGGACCCACGCGTCCGGCTTCAGCTGGACCTCCGGCAACCTCGACGGCGATGAGACCTACACCCGAACCGAGGGTGACCAGGTCGAGTTCACCTTCGAGGGCACCGGCTTCCAGGTGCTCGCCGCGTTCTCTACCAACCACGGCCCGGCCGATGTCTACATCGACGACACGCTCGTCGGGCAGACCAGCGAGGAGGTCTCGCAGAGCGCGGTCCCCCAGCAGGTGATCTTCGAGAAGACCGGCCTGGCCGCTGGCAGCCACACCGTGCGCCTGGTCCACACCGGCACCTTCTTCCCGGGGGCGGAGGACACCCGCGGCGCCTACTTCTCCGTCGACGCCGTCAAGGTGTTCACCGGGGAAACCACCACGCCGGAGACCTCCACCGACGCCGTCGGCTGGACCCGGGTGCCGCAGCAGGCCGACACCAAGCTGAGTATCCACGGCCGCGACGCCCTGATGTTGACCGCCGACCTGAAGATCGGCGGCGAGTTCGACATGTACTACACGACCTCGCAGGTCTTCGACAACCCGCTCACCACCGCTCGTGGACTCGAGCAGAGCCTGGTCGGCTACCCGGGTGACCCGGGCGAGACCCTGCTTCGCGTGGAGGAGGGCTACAGCCTGCAGGCGCCGTCGGGCGTCACCAGCACGTACGACGCGGCCACGAAGCAACTCCGGCTGAACTACACCCACACCACCTCGGCGCAGGACATCGTCCTGACCGAGGCCGACGGTGACGTTCTCGTGTTGAAGGTGATCGACCGCGACACCGCGGCCGATACCTGGCACGTGGAGGGGATCCGCGGCTCGGGCAACGACTCCGTGTGGGTCGCCGGCGCCGAGTTCGTCCGTGGCGTCACCTTCGAAGGCTCCACGGCACACATCACCGGTTCCATGAGTGAATCCGGCACGCTGAGCGTCACGCTACCGGCCGGGATCACGTCCTACACCTGGAACGGGTCGGCACTGACGGCCGCGGCGCCAGGTGCCACAGCCGTCTCGGAGCCAACCCTCACCTGGGTGAAGGCGAGCGAGAACCCCGAGGCGGCAGTCGATTTCGACGACTCGGCCTGGACGGTCGCGAACGCCACCGACCGCCTGAACCCATACCAGGGCCCCGGCAGCAACGGCGTCATCCTCGACTCCAACCGCTACGGCTTCCACAACGGTTCGGTCTGGTACCGGGCGAAGTACACGGCCGCCACCAGCGACCCGACCCTGACTTTCCGCGGCAACGGCGGCACGTTCGGGGCCCAGCGCAAGAACCCCGCGTTCTTCCAGGTCTGGGTCAACGGCGTCTACGCCGGTGCCCGCACCCTGAACGGGTCGACCCAGTCGATCCCCGCACCGGCCGGTGCGGTGGTGGCCGGCCAGCCGGTCGTCGTCTCGGTGCTCGCCAACAACCTCGGCCTGAATCTCGACTGGTCCGATGACGGCCTGTCGCGGCAGAACCGCGGCCTCTATGAGGCGGCGCTCTCCGCGGAGGGCGCGGTGGCCTGGAAGATCCAGGGTGCCGACGACCCGCAGAGCTCGGGCGATGAGGTGCGCGGCGAGTACAACGTCGGTGGCCTCTACGGTGAGCGGGCCGGCTGGTACCTGCCCGGTTACCCCACCTCCGACTGGGATGCCGCCACGACCATGGTCGCCGACACGCCCGGCGTCACCTGGTACCGCACCACCGCGGACCTGAACGTTCCGGAGGGCCAGGACACCGCTTGGCGGCTGAACGTGGAGGCTGCGAACTTCGGCGGCAGCACCGCGACCAGGACCAACGGCTCGCAGGCCTACCTGTACGTCAACGGCTGGAACGTCGGCATGTTCATCGGTGATGTCGGCCCGCAGTCGTCGTTCACCATCCCGTCCGGCTGGCTGAACCCGCAGGGCAGCAACGAGATCGCCGTCGCGGTGCTCTCGAAGGCCGCAGGCCAGGGCCCGACCACCGTCAGGCTCGTGCCCGTGCATTCGACCACCGGCGCCGTCGGCGACTTCACCCCGTACGAGGCGCCAGGCGCGCCGACCTACTCGGCGACGGTCGCGCTAGACAGGTCGACCATGGCCCCGGCAGAGACCGTCAAGGCCACCGCCACGGTCACGGCCCCGACGGGGCTGGCTGACGGCGCCGTCACCACGACGACGTTCGAATGGCTCGACCGTGGGGCCACCACCCCAGTGGTCGCACCTGCAGAGCGGGTCCTTGAGATCAACGGCACCTACCGGGTGCGCGCCGTGGTCGCCGATGCGGTCAGCGGACAGCGCCTCGCCGTCAGCGACTACGCGCAGGTCGTCGTCTCCGGTGACGACACCGATCGCAGGCCCCCCGTGGTCGAGGCGATCGACGACACCTTCGTCGAGTTCGGTGACGCCGTCGACATCCAGGTCGAGGCAACCGACCGGAGCCTGCCGCTGTCCTTCAGCGCAACCGGGCTTCCCGACGGGGTGTCCATTGACGACGAAGGCCTGATCAGCGGCACGTCGACCGAGAAGGGGGCGTTCCCCGTCGAGGTGACGGTCGCCGATGCCGTCGGCAACGAGGCAACGGTCGAGTTCACGCTCACCGTGGGCGTCTCGCCGAAGATCGAGGTCGCCTCGGCGCCCACGAGCCTCGTCCTTTCGTCGGACGGCACCATCAGCTACACGCTGAAGGATCTGCCCCCGATGTCGAAGCTGTCGATCACCGCACCGGCCGGGTGGCAGGTGTCGCCGTCGGCGCAGTGGGTCAGCAATGGGACGGCGAGCATCACGGTGCGCGCGCCCCAGACCGGAACGGCCGGGGAGATCCGGGCCACCGTCACCACCCCTGATGGGCTTAGCGCGTCGGTGACGTCGCGGATCACGCTCCAGGATCCGGCGGCGATCACCGCCAAGGGGGTCGCGGCGTGGAACTCGGCCGAAGCCGGCGGCGAGGGTGATGTCAGCGGGTTTGTGTCGGCCGCGATCGACGGCGACACCACCACCTTCTGGCACACGCAGTGGCAGGGCAGCAGCACGCCCCAGCCGCACTACATCGTGATCGACCTCGGCTCTGAGAAGACGCTGACGTCGTTCACGTACGTGCCGAGGCCGAAGTCGACCTGCTCGGGTTCGAACTCGCCGACGGCGTGCAACGGCCAGATCGCGAACTGGGAGTTGTATGAGGCAACCGGTGGCACCTGGGTCGCCCCGACTGCGGCGGAACTGAGGACGAGTAGCTTCCCGGAGCCCGCCGATGCCACCTACTCGATGATCGACAGCGGCACCTGGTCGACGGCAAACACCGACGCCAAGACCGTGACGTTCAGCGAGCCGGTCACGGCGCGCTACCTCAAGCTCCGCTCGACGTCTGCGGTCCTGAATCAGGCCTGGACGAGCGTGGCCGAGCTGCGGGTCACCGGAGTTGCTGCTCCGGCCCCGGAGACGCTCCCGGATGTCCCGCTGGCCGCGGCCCTGTCGGTCTCGCCGACGACGGTCGCCCCAGGTGGCGTCGTGAGCGTCAGCGGTGGCGGTTTCCCGGCAGGGAATGTCACGGTGACGCTCGGTTCCGCATCGGTTCAGGCCACGGCCGACGCGACGGGGTTCTTCACCGCATCGATCACCGTCCCCTCGGGCACGGCAGTGGGCAAGGCTGAGGTCAAGGCAACCGGTGGTCAGGTTTCGGCCACGGCCGAGATCACTGTCCAGGTTGGCGTCCCCGCTGCTCCGGAAATCGGCGATCTGTCCGATGCCACGATCGAGTTCGGTTCACCCGTCGTCATCAACCCGACCGTCACGGGGGGCTCGGGTGCACTCACCTGGTCCGCCACGGGTCTGCCCGCCGGGGTCACGATCAATGCCACCACTGGCGCGATCACCGGAACGCCGACGGCGCTCGGGACCTCGGACGTGACCGTCACGGTCAAGGATGCGCTCGACCGCTCCGACAGCGAGGATCTGACGATCATCGTCGAGGACACGACCAAGCCGGTCGTCGAGGCAGTGCCACCGATCAACGCCCAGGTCGGCGACCGGGTCAGTGTCCAGGTCAAGGCCACGGACCTCCAGCCGATCACCTTCTCGGCGACCGGGCTGCCAGCCGGGTTGTCGATCCATGCGACCACCGGATTGATCTCCGGTCAGCCGACCACGGCTGGCTCGGGAACCGCGACGGTGACGGTCTCGGACGCTTCTGGTAACAGGACGACGGTTCTGGTCGCCTATGCGATCAAGGCCAAGGTCACTCCGACACCCACGCCGACGCCGACGCCGACGCCGAGTGCTCCGGCTTGGGCGCCGTCGATCCCCTACACCGTCCCCGGCTACCACATCTTCAACGGACGTCAGTGGCTCACCACCTGCGAGACCTACTCACAGACGACCCGCTGCCGCACGGAGATCTGGGCAACCACGGTGACCCGCAACGCGAACGGCTCCTTCGTCCGTCAGCAGGGGTGGGCATTCAACAACCTCACCTACCTGCCGTACATGACCAGGGCCCAGTGGGCGAACAACCCGCTCGGACACGCTGGTACTTGGAAGG
>NZ_FQZG01000120.1 GCF_900141915.1 Tessaracoccus bendigoensis DSM 12906
CACCAGAGGTAAACAGCTGGTGACCAGCGATACCGCTGGTATCGGCCACAAACCGCTGGTGTCCACGACCACCACCACCCGGCAGCACGACGGACGAGCACGGCAGGCCCCACAGTCACCCCAGCCCAGCGCCGCCGCGACACCAATGGAAAGACTAGTCACCAGCGATATATCGCCGACACCTGGGGAAAGGCTCGTCACCAGCGATCCGGCGCCGATACCTGCGGAAAGGCTCGTCACCAGAGGTAAACAGCTGGTGACCAGCGATACCGCTGGTATCGGCCACAAACCGCTGGTGTCCACGACCATCACCACCACCTGGCAGCTCGACGCAGGCCTTACAGTCACCCGCCCGGCGCCGCCGCGGGCACCAGTAGAAGGACTCGTCACCAGAGATCCGGCGCCGAGCCCTGCGGAAGTCCCGGACCTGGTAAAGCCGGAGAACACCCCTCCCCCGCCGCGCTCCTGTCACGGATGCGCCAGACAAGGTCCTCAGCCGGCACGCACCTCGGACCGGGACAGTGTCGCCCGGACGTTCCTGGTAGCGAAGTGCTCGGCCACGAACGACAGGAACGGGACCGTGCCAGCGAGCATGATCGCAAGGAACCACTTCAGCGACCACTGAACACGCCGCCCAAGGTCATAGGCGGTGATGAGGAGCAGCATGTAGAGCCAGCCGTGGGCAATGCCGGTGTACATCACGAGCCTCCCATCACCCCAGATGTACTTCAGGGGCATGGCGATGCACATCAAGACGACTAGCAGGGTACCGACAACGTAGGCCATGACCCTGTACCGGATCAGGGCCGAACGGGCGCCTTGGATGTCTTCCGCGTCGATGACGGTGGGTCCGGAATCTGACTGCTCAGTCACTAGCTCTCTATCTCTCTTAACCATTTTGTCGACTTAGTGTTTAAGTGATGTGCCGGTCTGTCATTAAATCGTCTTGCCTTCAAGGATGGCCATGATCCTGTCGAGGTCGTCTCCAGTGGCAAACTCGATGACAATCTTGCCCTTGTCTCGGCCGATGTTCACCTTGACTCGGGTGTCGAACTGATCGGTCAACCTGCTTGAGAGATAGCTCTCGTGCTCACTCGGTTGCCTTGGGACCCGTCCGGCACTTGGCCTATGGGGTCCCGGGGCCACCCTGGTCAAGGCGATGATCTCCTCGGTGGATCTGACCGAGAGGCCCTCCGCAATGATGCGCCCAGCAAGGCGTTCCTGCGCCTCAGTGTCCGCAAGCCCAAGCAGTGCCCGCGCGTGCCCAGCGGATAGTACCCCCGCTGCCACTTTCGCCTGCACGCTGGGCGGAAGGTTCAAGAGGCGCAGGGTGTTGGAGACCTGGGGTCGAGATCTATGGATCCGGTTCGCCAAGTCTTCCTTGGTGCAGGCGAAGTCACGCAGCAGCTGATCGTACGCGCGAGCCTCCTCAATCGCGTTGAGATTGGCGCGATGGAGGTTCTCAAGTAGGGCATCTCGGAGCAGGGACATGTCATCAGTCCCCCGAATAATGCAGGGAATGGTCGCGCGGCCAGCTATCCGGCTCGCTCGGAGGCGCCTCTCCCCCATGATCAGCTCGTAGTTGTCTCGCCCTGCTTTCCGCACGACGATCGGCTGTAGCACGCCAAACTCGCCGATCGAGCCCGCCAGCTCTTGAAGCTCGTCCTCGTCAAAAACTTCCCGGGGCTGCTGGGGATTCGGAACGATCTGTTCGACCGGAATTTCAGCGAATATGGACCCGTCGTTGAGGGGCCTCGCTTCGTCTTCGTCGGTGCGTGCGAACAAGTCTCCGAGACCCTTACCAAGGGCGCTCTGTTTAGGGGGCATTTCGATCCTCAACTTCCCTGCGGTTCGCCAGCTCCCCTGCTGGCCATCTCCACTGCGGCTGCTTGGTAGGCGACAGCGCCCACCGATTTCGGTTGGTACGTGATCACGGGCAACCCGTAGCTGGGAGCCTCCGCGATCTTCACGGACCTCGGGATCTCCGTCGCCAAGGTCTGGGCGCTGAAGTGGCGGCGGACCTCCTCAGCAACCTCGCGTGACAGGTTGGTTCGTGCGTCATACATCGTCAGAACGATGGTACTGAGCTCCAAGTCGTCATTCAGGTTGCCTTTGACCCGGTTGATGGTACGCATCAGCTGCGTCACACCCTCCAGCGCGTAATACTCCGTCTGAATGGGTACCAGAATCTCGCTGGAGGCGACCAGGGCATTCAGGGTCAGTAGCCCGAGGGATGGAGGGCAGTCGAAGAAGACGTAGTCGACTCCGGATTCCTCTATGTACTGGTTGATGGCATCCCGCATCCGGTGCTCTCGGCCGCGCTCGTTGACCAGCTCCAGTTCCGCTGCGGACAGGTCGATTGCGGCCGGTAGCACATGGAGGTTCGGACTATGGGGCGACGGTTGCGCGTACTCGATGATCCCGGCTCGGTCGAGAAGCACCTCGTAAGTACCTTTGGTGCCGGGGGAGTGATCGACGCCGAGTGCGGTAGAAGCGTTCCCTTGTGGGTCAGTGTCGACAACGAGTACGTTGAGACCCCCCAGAGCCATCGCGGTGGCGATGTTGACCGCGGTGGTTGTCTTACCGACTCCCCCTTTCTGGTTCGCCACGACAATGACACGTGGTTTCGCAGGGCGGGGAAGTGGTTCAGCTACCGGTGGAAGCTCTGATACACCTTCGTCAGCATCCCCATCGTCGTGCGGAGACTCGAGACCCACGGCTCTGCGGGGAGCGCCGTCCGTTTCACGTGAAACGCCGTCGCCATCCTCCCACTGCTCGTCGCCAGCTTCGCGACCCTTTCGCTTGCGAAAGAACAGGGCCATATGATTTGCCTCCTTGAGTAACGGAGACGACTCTATCGGAGTCGCACGTTGTTCTCGACGTAGACACCCGGCGATCGCCGTTTCACGTGAAACGCTTCCGGAGATTGGCGCCACGCAGACCTACCGGATGCCCTCCAAGCGTCTATCACCATTCGACACGTCGGCCTCTGGCTGGGATCCAAAACGCAGCGCGTAGGTTCCGAGTCGGGACCGGCGGTCCAGGCCAATTGGCAAGTGAATGGGGTCGCATCGCGTCAAGAGATGGGGATGAGTTTGAGATTGGCGACTTTGAACTACGACGGGGCTGTGGTTTGACCTCAGAGCGCCGTGGTTTGGACCCACGGCAGGTCTATCGCCCGATCGTCATCAATCACCCGGCTTTCACTGACGCGATGGCGAGCTAACCGCGAGGCCGGGTTTGCCTCCACGTTGTGCGGGGCCCGGAAGCTCAGTCGAAGGGGGATGTGGAGCGGCCGAGGAGGCTCTTGTCCCAGGCCCCGTGAAGAGCACCGGGTCCTCGATGGTCACAGTGGGTACCGCGCGATATGGCTCTCGCCTGAGAGGCCACAGGTCCGCTAATGATGGGCGGCAGTGTCCCATACGCCACCCCTCCCCGCCTTGCTAGGTACCTCGGCAGGGGAGTGGATGATCCACTCTCTAGCTTACTCGTCATAACGGTTTCGCACTTTATCGCTATAACGTTTCCTTGATATATTGTTATGCCTAGGCGGCGTCCAGAGCGGATCGTTTCACGTGAAACCTTGAGTGTCTGACTCCCACGCTCCGCGATATGAGGAGACGGCGG
This sequence comes from Tessaracoccus bendigoensis DSM 12906, assembly GCF_900141915.1. Lineage (GTDB taxonomy): Bacteria > Actinomycetota > Actinomycetes > Propionibacteriales > Propionibacteriaceae > Arachnia > Arachnia bendigoensis. The sequence goes on from NZ_FQZG01000120.1 coordinate 3,628, forward strand.
GATGGATTGAGTCAAAATTGTGGGCGAGACCGGAACCGACTCACGCCTGTCGTCCTAGAACGCCTGCTGAGTTCGACGCCATGCCGCGCACACGCCAAGACACGGCGACGATTGCATCATCGAGACCGTCATGCGCAACGAACTGCCAGCCGCGATCCCCGCGTACAGCCTCAATGATGGTCAAGGGCCGTGGGGACCAGCGCGTCGGTGCGGTTCGTTGAACAAGCGGCTACGGAGGCTCAACCCCATGGCGTTGGCTGGGATGAACCACCTGTGAGGGACCGGGTTGGGAGACTGGCCTGGCGGCCCAAGATCGGAGACCGGGACGAGAGACAGGACCGGGAGGCCCGCCGGGAAGCCGCCGGACACCGAGCTATGGGACTGAGCTAGGAGACTGGACTGGGGGACCGAGCTGGGTACCGAAGATTGGACTGGGGGATTGAGAGCTCCATGAGAGAGCTGACACATGGCAGACCCGAGGAGCCGGCCAGCCCACTGCTAAACACCTCGTAAGGGGGCTGGGATACGGGGACGGGGCGGTCGGCGGCCAATCCCAGAACCGTCCCACGACAGTTGACTGTTCAATTATAAATCTCGCGGGAGCAGTACCGTGTCGAAACTCTGCGCTTCGCCGACGGATTCAGTAGCCCCGCCAAAGGAGCGCTGGCGACGCAGAGCGTGCACCCGAGTTTGATGAGCCGGACCGTGCGGCGCTTGAGCCGAGCCGTGCGGCGGTTGAGCCGGACCGTGCGGCGCTTGAGCCCGGCCATGCGGCGGTTGAGCCGGGCCGGGAGTGGATATTGCGCTCGTGGAGAGCCGAGGTTCCGCTGTGGGGTGAGCCAGTGTCCCGGGCATGATTGGGCCGCCGTGACGGTGTCTCTGGTGAGCCGCGGCGACGCTGAGAGCGCCTTCGCGGCTTGTCAGGGGAGGGCGCTGAGGGTCTCGCGAAGGATTCGTGGCCGTCGGCGACGATGGCGTGCGCGATGGCGGTAATCCTCTCGGCATCTGGCTTCGGGCCCAGGACTCCTGACGGGGTGAGAGCTTCGACGAATGGCCTGAGCGGGAATCCAGCCTTCGCGAGGCAACCCGAGCGTCTTGGGGAGCCGCTCGTCCGTCTACGCGACCCGAATCGACCATTCATGAATTGCCTCAGGTGTCCCCTGGATGGGCCGGGCAACCAAGTGACGAGTCTTTCCGCTGGTGTCGCGGCGGCGCCGGACTTGGTGACTGTAGGGGCTGCCGTGCTCGTCCGTCGAGCTGCCAGGTGGTGGTGATGGTCGTGGACACCAGCGGTTTGTGGCCGATACCAGCGGTATTGCTGGACACCAGCTGTATACCGGTGGTGTCGAGCCTTTGCGCAGGTGTCGGCGCCGGATCGCTGGTGACGCGCACCCGGCCAGCGACCGGGTGTCCCCATGGCGTGTGCCTCGAGACGACGCTGGTGCTGGGTGATGGTCGTGGAGACGCGGTTGGTGGCTGTTACCAGCAGTATCGCTGGACACCAGCCGAATACCGCTGGTGACGAGCCTTTCCACAGGTATCGACGGCGGATCACTGGTGACGAGCCATTCCGCAGGTATCGGCGCCGGATCGCTGGTGACGCGCACGCGGCTGGCGACCGGGTGTCCCCGATGGCCTGTTCTTCGAGACGACGCTGGTGCGGTTGGTCGGCGTGGACACCAGCGATTTATTGCCGATACCAGCAGCATCCCTGGTCACCAGCCGTATACCGCTGGTGACGAGCCTTTCCACAGGTATCGGCACCGGATCGCTGGTGACCAGCCTTTCCGCTGGTGTCGACGTCAGAA